>NZ_RDNY01000004.1:0-359242 GCF_003687745.1 Acinetobacter sp. 2JN-4
GAGTCTTTGCCAAGGTTACGCCTTTGACTGCTGACCAGAACAACTGGACGGCAGATTCAGGCAGTAACCAAGCATCGTCTTGGACGATTCAATCAGCATTTGCAGATGCAGACAGTGCTTTAGGTCAGCGTATCGATACGGTGAATGCGCAAGTCGGTGTGAATCAGGCTGCAATTCAAGAGGAGGTAACGGCAAGATCTACTGCTGACAGCGCATTGGGTCAACGTATTGATACAGTGACTGCACAAGTCGGGTCAAATACTGCATTGATTAAATCAGAGGAGACCGCAAGAACAACGGCTGATACTGCTTTAGGTCAACGGATTGATACTGTGCAGACTGAAGTTGATGACAATCTTGCAACTGTTCAACAGCAAATAAATGCAGTTTCAACAGCGCAAAGTGCTACTGCAAGCAATGTTGCAACAATTCAGACCACTGTTAATGGGAATACAGCATCAATTCAAGATGTGTCAGAAAGTGTAGATGGTTTATATACACAGAAGTACATCAAGTTAGATGTTAACGGAAAAATTGCTGGATGGGGTGGGGCGAATGATGGTGTTGAGTCACAGTTTATTTTTAACTTTGATTCGCTTGCAATCGGCAATGGAGATAATGGAACAGTTTCATATCCATTTATTTTCAGAACTACTCCATACACTGATCCAGAAACAGGAACCGTATTCCCAGTTGCTGCTTACCTTAAAACTGCATTTATGGACTATCAGTCTGTAAAAACTTCGCATATTGAGGATTTATCAGTTAAGACAGGCAAGATTGATACCTTGGCAGTCACAACAGGGAAAATTGATAATCTAGCTGTAACAGGAGCAAAGATTGCGGACTTGGCGGTTGATACGCTTAAAATCCAAGACAATGCGGTCACAGTTCCTGTTTCTGCTTTTGCTGAGGCTAATTTCACGATTGGTGCCGAATATACGACAGTACAGACGCTGGTGGTTCCTTCTGATATGGGGCATACCATTTTGACTTTTGGAGCAGTATTTAGTTTTGCATCGTATGCTTCTACACAGCAGATTTTATGCCGTGTCCTTAAAAATGATGTCGTTGTCTTTGATGATCTTGAGGTCTACTTTACTGATTATGAGGCGGTTGGCGTTACATCAAGTAATAGTGGGCAACATGGGCACAATGTATCAGTGACAACAACAGGAACAATGAGTAGCGCTGGTAGTCACAATCACAACTTTAGCGGCAATACGGGAAATGATGGAAGCCATAGTCACAATATTAGTGGTGGAGGTTCAACTCAAAATGCTGGTAGTCATAATCACAGCTTTAATAGTAGTACTGGGAGCAATGGATCACATGAGCATAATTTAAATCTTAGTTCATCAGCATCAATGGGTTTGGATGGTATTCACTCTCATAATGTAAATGTTAGAGGATCTGCACGTGGCGCTGGAACCTTAAATATTTCTCGTCATGATTCAACATTGATTGCGGGTACTTTTAAACTTCAGTTGCGTGCTGCTCAAGGTGGAAATGTGAATGTGTCACAGCGATATATTCATGCAATGACGATGAGGAAGTAATGGCATATTTTGCAGTATATGAATCAGAAACAGGTGTCATTCAAAATATTGTTGAATGTCCTGAATTTTTACAAGATCGGATACATCTTGATCAAGGTCAAGATGTATTAAAAATTGAAGGGCAGATAGTTCAAGCGAATTATTTGGTTAAGAATAATGAACTGATTCAAAGTTAATTTGGTTTTGAAGAGAATGCGCCTTTAGGCGCTTTTTTATTGTCTGGAGAGATGAAATGTCTGATACATCGGCTGTTGAGGCCAGTGCTGTAGCGATTAGTCAGAAAATTACTGTGAGTAGTGGGGGAGTGTCGTTTTTGGGGTTTCTAGCAAAAGTTGATGTTTTCGCTTGGGGTGGCCTAATCATTGCCGCAGTTGGTCTTGGAATTCAAATGTACTTTGCGGTGCAAAAAAATCGCCGAGAAAAAATTGAGCATGAAATGCGTAAAGCCGAATATCAGTTGCGTATTCAAAACTTAAAGGGGGATTGTAATGCAGAATAAAACTAGATTATTTGTTGTTGGTTCAACTGTTTCTGCCGCCTTAATTGGCGGTTTTTTTATATCTGGCCCTAGTGAAAAACAAGCGATAGAAACGGCTAAAAAAGAGGGGTTTACGGCAAAACCAATTATCCCTACGAAGGGGGATGTGCCAACGATCGGACATGGCACAACGGTATACCCAAATGGTGTACGTGTAAGAATGTCTGATCCTGCAATCTCTCGCGAAAAAGGGATGTACTTTTTACGCTATCACATGAATAAAGATGCCGATCGATTTAATAAAACTATTTTGAATGTGCCGATCTATCAGTATGAGTATGACGCATTCATTGATTTCACTTATCAATATGGCATGGGTAATTGGCAGAAATCATCAATGCTTCGCAATTTAAAGCAAGGGAAATACAAGCAAGCTTGTGATTCGCTGCTTAAGTACAAATATGCGGCTGGATATGACTGCTCTACACCCGGCAATAAACGTTGTGCTGGTGTTTGGACAAGACAGAAAGAACGCTATAAAAAATGCATAGGAGCACAATAATGTTGATAGTTGTTGCAGCAAAATTCTGGCGAGAAATCATTATTGGTTTTCTCGCTTTTTTATTGCTGAGTACTTTGGCTGTACTTAATTACAAAACCGGTCAACTCAAAGAAGCAGATCAGAAGTGTTTTACACAAATTCAAGATATTGAGCGGAAGCAAGTCAAAGCACTTACTGAAGCCCAAAATAAAGTCAATGAAGTGAGTGAAGACTATGAGAAACTCAAATCAGAACACCGTGTCAAAGTCGAACGTGTTACACATGAAGTGCAAAAGATCGTTGAGCGTCCTATTTATCTCAATCGTTGTTTTGATGATGATGGGCTGTCAGAAATCAACAGTCTTATTAAAACCAGTGATTCCAGCTAATTTGCTTGAACCATGCCCACGATTTAACTTTATAGAAGATGGTACAGGTAAAGGCGTAATGTTGTGGGCAGTTGATACAGTGGCTAAAGGGAATGAATGTGCAGCACGGCATGCAGCCTTAGTTAAAAGTTTAAAATGAAAATTCAAATCATTTTAAATAAATACTTATAAATACATATAGTGCGTAAACAAAAGCCCCAAAAATAAAAGTTATGAATTGCAGGCTTGCATATAATCTTAATTTGGGGCTATTTTTTTCTAAATCGTCAAACAATTTTTCTCTTTCATTTAACAAGTGTGTATCTTTTGAGGTTTGTAGAATTATACTATTACAATGAATTACATGAAGTCTTTTATTAAGATAGATATAACCAAACAAAAAGCTAATGGCTAAAAGTATTAGTGAGTAAATGGGAAAATGTAAAATATCAGACCAGGTGTCATTTTTAATTTGTGTCAATATGTAGGCAATTGATGCAGTTGATGCAGTAATTAGCATAAAAACAACTTTACCTGATAGATCTATTAGTATTTTTGACAGTTCTACACCGTTTTGATGATTTGACATATATAAATCTACTTCAAATGAAAGTTTCAAAAAAATTTAATTATTAATAGTTAATAAACCACTCCAAGTAAAGGGATTTTTACTTAATTTGTCTCTACTCATAGACCAACCACGGTTTGGTAAAAAACATGGTCCGATGCCTATTTTCTTTTTCCCAAATTTTTCTTGTATAGCTTCATACGTCTTCATTAGTTTTTCCTTCTCTTCAATTTCAGACATATCAGTTAATAGATCATAGATGTGTGATGATTTTGGTTCTAAGCAAGTCAGCAGTACTCCACATTTTTTGTATTTTATTCCAGCCTTGAAAACATGATGAATCATAACTGTTGCAGCTTTCACAAAGTCAGTCACGCAATCAGTTGGCTGTGGAAAAGCATAAGAAACAGAGCGATTATAATAGGGTACTGAAGCATCAAATGGATTAGATTGAACAAAAACAATAAGACACCCACACAACGACTTATCTGTTCTCAATCGCTTGCAAGCATCCTGTGAGTGCATAGCAATAGCTTCTTTTAGGTCTTGAATCTCAGTGACTTTTTGACCAAATGATCGGCTTGAAATGATCTGCTTCTTGCTTGGAGGGGTATGTTCAATTTCAATGCACGATATGCCTTGTAACTCGTTCACAGTCCTTGCCATCACAATACTAAATAGCTTCTGCATTTGAATTGGATTGCTGCAAGCTAAGTCAAATACTGTGTTAATACCCATACCTTGCAGCTTTTTAGTATGCTTCCTGCCGACTCCCCAAACTTCTGATACGTCAATACATGCCAGATAATCTTCCTTATTGCATGGATCCATGCGCACTAGATCACATACACCATTAAACTGTTTATTTTTTTTAGCTATATGATTTGCAATTTTAGCTTCCGTTTTGGTTCTGCCGATTCCAACGCAGACAGGTAAACCTAACCACTGCTGAAGTGTATCTTTCATCTCGTGACCATATGTGACTAAATCTCTGTAATTTTCAAATGCCGTTAAATCACAGAACACCTCATCAATTGAATAACGCTCAATTTCAGAATTGGCGACGAATCCAGAAAGAATATTATAAAAACGCTTACTCATTTCTTCATACATTGCGTAATTGCTAGACATTACGATGACATTGTTTTTTTGAACAACGTCTCTAATCTGGAAAAGAGGGACACCCATTTTAATTCCTAAATCCTTCGCCTCTTGGCTGCGTGCTACAGCGCATCCGTCATTGTTTGATAAGACAATGACAGGCTTATTATTTAGTTTAGGATTGAATACACGTTCACAACTGACATAGCAGTTATTGACATCAACGAGGGCGAAAATCTTCTCTTTCATTTCGATTTTGAATATGTAACAAATTCAAGTTAAATGGTAGAGATGAGTCGATTAGAATTCAAATTTAAAAAACTGTGGATAAACAATAGGGCGACATTAAATGTCGTTACTTAAAGGGTATTTGGTCGGAATTTGTGCATGTCTGATTTAGGTGCAGCAGTGTATTCGTCAGCTGGCATATCAACTAAAAAAACTTTTGCTTGTTCATGATCACATGTAAGCCAATCTTTGCGATGACCTTTTGGGATTACCACAATCGACCTCTTCTCATCATCTGGAGCATGAAACTGATTCATGAATGGATGAGTATCAGCATTGATCGTCAACATACTCATTGATATAACAGACTCGCCGTTAATTGTTGCATGCTCATAAATACCAGCTACAGTGAATGGCATTTCATCATGACGATAGATACCATACCAATGGGGTTTATCGTCAATATATTTGGGCTCAAAAATAGTTTCTACTGGAATCAAACAAAACTGGTTATTCTTCCACGCATGCCTAAAACTTGGCTTAGTGGCGACTGTCTCAGATCTAGCGTTATATGTGTTTTTTACTTTTTTTAGATCATCTGCCCAGTTTGGTACCAGACCGAATCTGGCGGATCGCCACTCGAGACCCTGATCAGTAGCAATAATGATTGGTCCATCGTAACCAGGGAATAGATCCGCTTTATACTCGAATGTAGGCTCAAATAAATTTAAGAGTTGAGCACGGCTTCGCACTATAGGTTCATAATTTGCGCACATATCATTCTCCTTTTATTCATTTAGCTTTTTCTTGTAATTAGCAGTATTCAGACATTCTATAACCTAATTGTTGAGCGATCATTTCGTTTATGTCGCAGCAACAATGTCTTAATGATATATTGTTGTATAAGTATGCAAGTACAGATTTCTTTTGGATAGTGATACAGCTTGTAAGAACCACCTTGACAGGTTTTTTGACAGGCTTACATGTAAAACCATCATTCACTATCAAAAATGAAATGGGCAAAGGCTTGTATTTTCAACGTTTGAGTTTGATTGAATTTGATAGAGTGACACGGTTTCGGGTTCAACTCCCGCCATCTCCACCAAAATTCTCTATATAAAAAAGCCACTTATCATAAGTGGCTTTTTTATTGCTACATTTTCTTACTTAACCCAATAGGGGCTCGTTTCCCATCATTGACTTAAGAATTAATAAGAAACATATTTTTTAAACATAGAAAAGTCATTCAAGTACCTTGATATGATTTCATAGTGATTCAGGATATAAAAAAATTCCTATCTAAATTTCTCATTGAGTTCCTGTCCAGATATAACGTCACTAAAACAATTAAAATCACCCTGTTCAATTATTGAAGTTGCAGCTTTAATAAAGCCATCCCATGCCGTACGTGCCAATGCTCCGCCTACACTGATTCGCCTTACACCTAAATCTGCGAGCTCCTGATGATTTAACTTGCTATCCGAAGTCATTAATACATTGACAGGTTTGGGAGCAACCGCTTGAACAACTGCAAGAATTTGTTCGCGTGTTTTTAAACCAGGTGCGTAAAGACAATCTGCCCCAGCTTCTGAATACGCTTTAAGTCTGACAATAGTATCCTCCAAATCGTGGACACCAACAAAGAAGTTTTCAGCACGACCAATTAAGAAAGTATCACCACCATTTTCATTAATTGCTATACGAGCCGCACGTATTCTTTCTACTGCATCTTCCATGTCTCGTAATGGTTTTTCAGGATTCCCTGTTGAGTCTTCAATCGAAATACCTGCAACACCTGTTTCAATTGCCATTCTGACATTTTCAATAACTCCATCTATCGTATCTGAGAATCCATTTTCAAAATCTGCATTAATAGGCAGATTCGTTGATTGAACCATATAGCGGAGATGTGCAAGAACCTCATCTCTTGATGATAGTCCATCAGGCTTACCACACGACCATGCATAGCCTGAACTCGTTGTTGCTAAAGCCTTAAAGCCTAATTGTTCTAGAATTTTTGCACTACCAGCATCCCACGGATTTGGTAAAACAAAACAACCAGTAAGATGCAGATTACGAAATATCTTTCTTTTTTCAGAAATACTATATTCCATTATAGGTAGCTCCTTAAGGATAAGAACAAGATAAAGCCAATGTCTATATTATATTGATACATCGTTGGTGAGATGAAGTTGGTTTGATTTATGGATGATCATGCTCGCTTAGAAAATTGATGCAAGCTAGGTGAATTACCGAACCATCAAGGAAAGATCAGCCCAGTGATTTTTTAAGCATCCAATTTTACAGATATAAATTAAACATTTTAAAATTTTTGATGAAGGTTCAATTGATTCCGTTGCATTATTTCCGAGATTTCATCGTATACAAGTCTAATTCGTGGTGAGGCTTTAGCAGAAGCGTGCGTTACTAGCCATAAAGGTTCTTCAAAAAGATAGGGCTGTTTGATGCGATTCAAATCTTTTGCAATGAAACATGGAAGAATCCCTATACCTAATCCTGCTTGAATAGCTGCTTTTTGCGTAGCGAGGCTATTTAATTTTAGATCAGGCTCTCTGCCTGTAATTCTTTTTAACCAGCGGGAAGATGGTAAATCAATATGTGAATCCCAGCCGATTAGTTTTGAGTTCTTAAGATCAGTTTTACTTTCCGTCAGAGAATACAATGCACTGGACATTGTTCCAACTTGTTTGATTGTGAGATCACCTTGTTCTGGTTGAATTAAACGAAGGGCAATATCAGCTTCACCTTTTGCAATTCCAATCGTATTTATTCCTGTGACTAGTTCAATTTTAAGATCAGGATATTCATTTAAAAAAGGCTTGAAGGCGGGTAGTAAAATTTCAGTAGCAATTAATTCTGGCGTGGCAATCCGTACAATTCCACTAAATTTGTTAGACTTACTTACAAAATTATTTTGTAAAGCAGTTAGTACTTGTTCTGCTTTTTCAACTTCTATAGCAAGAACCATGGCATCCGCTGTTGGGTTATAGCCACGAGGATGTCGAATAAATAAAACAGATTTTAACTTCGATTCCAGAGCTGTTATTTTTCGTGCCACTGTTTGAGGACTTACGCTAAGTAGTTTTGCCGCATGGCTAATATTCTGGCATTGAAATACTGCATTGAAGTAACGAATGTCATCCCAGTTCATAGTCTTTCCATTTGTGGAAAATAGTTATCTAGTTTGCTTCATATATGGATAGATAATAAAGACCTAATATGTGTCAATCATATCTATTGTGACTCTCTTTTAATGAACACTCTGCTAACTTTAGAAAATCATACCTACGAGATCAATATCGTACGACGTTATCTCACAGCATTTGGTGAGAATAATATACAAGAAGCACTTGATTGCATTCATGAGGATGCAATCTGGCATATCGATGGTGACTCAGTCGTAAAAACTGTTGGTATTATAAAAGGGCATAATGCAATCATGAAATGGTTACTGAATTTCCCCACGGCTTTCAAGCCACTTAATTTCTCTATTGAGAGAGTGGTGAATATAGAACAGGATGTTTTTGTTACGGGGAGGTTTAGACATTTGGTTCTAAAAACAGACACCATTGTTGATAGTGATTACATCATTAAATTTACTATAGCGGATCAAAAAATCATTCGTTATCAGATTTTTGAAGATTCACTATTAGTTTCCCAAACACATAGGAGTCAATCTTCTAGTAGAAAAGTGGATATCAATGGTACAACTTATAGCTGGGATGATGTAGGTAATGGTCCATCCATTATTTTTTTACATGGTCTATTTCTAGATAGGACGTTTTGGGATCTTATCGTGAAGCAAATTTCGGATTATCGTTGCATTACCTTTGATATGCCTGGACATGCAAATAGTGGGTGGCGTGATTTTCTTGATCTTGATGGTATAGCAGAAGACATCGTGATTTGGATGAAAGAATACCAGATTGAAAAAGTAACTTTGGTCGGTCATAGTCAAGGCGGAATGATTGCGATGCGTATAGCAGCGAAGTATCCAGAAATGATTGATCGGCTTGTTTTAGTTAATACATCCGCTCAGAAAGAATATGAGGATCGAATGCCTCTATGGGCTGAGAGGAGTGAGCTACTTTTGTCTACAAATGCAAATAGATTACAAGTTTTTAAAGAAGTTCAAGCCATGAAATTTGCGCCTGAATGGTTGGAAAATAATCCTGAAATAGCTGAAGAAGAGTTGGTAAAAATGATGAAACATCAACCTGGAAACTTAGCTAATTCATTAAAATCGACAGTTATAAATCGAACTGATATAAGAGATATTATTCAAAGAATTAGAGCAAAAACGGTTGTATTATCTGGTGAGCAGGATCAAGCAACTCCATCTGAACTAGGGCAAGAGATTGCTGATCTTATTCCAGGTGCCGTCCATAAGAAAATATTTAATGTTTCGCATTCGATTCCAATCGAAGCCCCTGATGAAGTATTGAATATTATTCTTAATCTAGTTGATTAGACTATTCATCTTCATCAAATAATTGTGTTCGAAAAGAAGTTTAGGTAAGTAGCATTTTGATGATTCTATTGTACATTCAAGGCAAAAGTAATTTTTTTGACCTGCTTCTTCAGCAGGTCATTTTTATCATTTAAACGCAATTTTTATGATTTTATTGTAGTGCTTATATATTAATCTTCTTCATTTCTTCTGATATATACACAGGGGACATTTGTCTGGCATCGAGTTCCTCACCGCAGCAGTCACATGTAAGCGTAGGCTTGGTGACATTGCCACAGCTTTTATGTAGATAGCGAAGTTCTGGGAATTCTTTATTTTCATTTTGCCAAAGATTTCCCCAACCACTCATGGTGACAAGGATTGGGTAAAGTGCCAGTCCTTTTTCTGTCAGTCTATATTCATACCGTTTTGGTGCTTCATGATAAAGCACTTTTTCAAAAATATTGTTATCTACCAAACGATTAATCCGTTCAGTTAATAAATGACGAGTGATACCCAACTGCTTTTGAAAGTCATCAAAACGTCGAGTTTTCATAAAGGCATTACGAATAATAAGTAAGGTCCAACGATCCCCAAAGATAGACAACGTCCTTGCGATTGGGCAGTTCATTTCACCGAGTTCATGCCATTTCATTGAATACCCCATCTATTTATCTTTACAGGAACAAGACTGTCATTTTAGGACAACTTGAGCCATTAAGACATCCGCTTTATTGACAATATATCTTAGCATCGTTATTTTGATTGTATAAGTTCTTTTTTGGAACTTATAAATTTGAGATAAACTTTTTGAGGTGAGTCATGTCTGTATCCGTGTTGAAAGAAAAAACAAAGCAAAAAACACCTGCATCATTTCCTGTACGCCGTATGGATTATGAGTTTGCAGATATGCCAAAGTATTGGTGTAATAATGAACCTACTTTTACTCATTATTTCACAGGTTTATCCACGTTATTTCCTGAGGGCGAATCCTATTTTGTACGATCAGTTCGTGCTTTGCGCGGACAGGTAAAAGAGAATGAGCAATTAGATCGTGATATTGGTGCATTTATCGGTCAAGAAGCCATGCATTCCAAAGAGCACCACGCATTTCACCTTAGTGCTCAACAATATGGTTTAGACCCTGAATCATTAGAAAAGATCACAGGCACTATGCTCAAAGCGATTGAAAAAACTTTCCCAAAAAAATGGAATTTATTAGTCACAGTCGGACTAGAACATTACACCGCAGTACTGGTGGTGGAAATGATGAAAAACGTCAATGAATTAATGACAGATGAAACCATTCGTAACCTTTGGTTATGGCATAGTGTTGAGGAGACAGAACATAAAGCTGTTGCTTACGATATGTATCAATATTTGTATGGTCAAGGACTGTCTGCGTATATTCCTAGAGTTGCGATTTTTACGTTTAGCATTGCTTTGATCACCCTGATGTCAAATGTTTATCAAGTGATGTTAATGTCTAGAGATAAACAAATGTTGAATCTAAAATCTTGGGCAAAATTTGCTGGGTTTACGGTACAGGCATATCAAAAGTTAGTGCCACAATTTTTCTCTTATTATCGTTTTAACTTTCATCCAAATGATACGGATGAATCTGAAATCGTGGCGCAAACCAAAATAAAAATTGGTTTGTCTCCAGAACAATCGACCTTTATTCATTAAAAAATATTTTTAGTTTTTTCATCAGATAGGTAACAGGTATGAATCCATCAAATATGACTGGTTTAGAACTCATGCAAGCATTTCAGCAAGGCTTAGTACCAGCTCCAGGTATTGCGAAAACAATGGGGATGGAAGGTGTCGGAGAGGTTGAATATGGTCGTATCGTCTTTATTGCGGTTGCAGATGAGCGTCATACCAATCCACTAGGCGGCGTGCATGGCGGTTTCGCAGCGACAGTTTTGGACTCTGTGACAGGCTGTGCAACACATACTGTGCTTGCGGCAGGTGAGGGATACGGAACAACCGATTTAGCCATTAAAATGTGTCGTCCTATGCCCTTTAATAAAAAGTTGATTGCTGAAGGCAAGGTCATCAATGTTGGGAAAAACTTAGTGATTTCTGAAGGTTATCTTCGTGATGAAGACGGAAAGTTGTATGCTCATGCCACTGCCACCAATATGATTATTCGTGCTTAGTTGAAGTGTAAGGTGTATAGCCTCTAAGTGATATGCTTCATTGGGAGCATATTACTTTTATTTGTGCCTCTTACAAATCTCATTCAGTACAAGCAACATAATAATTTTATAGGGAAAAGAATGAAAAAATCAGCGGTGTTACATCAATGGGAAATTTCACCTTTCTGCCAGAAAGTAGCCAGAATGTTGAGGTTCAAAGAAATTCCATTTGAAACTGTAAACTACAATGGTGTTTTTAGTGCAAAAGTACCCATGCTCAGCAAAGTCGGTAAAGTACCTGTATTAGATATTAATGATCAACGTATCCAAGATAGTACGCGAATCGCACGTTATCTCGATGAAGCATATCCAGATTCCCCAAGACTTTATCCAACTGACCCATTACAAAAGGCTTACGTCGAACTTTGGGAGGACTGGGCAGACGAATTATTGTATTTCTATGAGGTTCATTTTCGCGTCAGTGATGCTGATGCTTTAAACCAAGCTGTTGCCATTAGTGCCGAAGGTCGTCCTAAGCATGAAGCATTTTTGATGAAACCTTTGTTGAGATCGGCTTTGAATTTTCAGCTCAAAATGCAGGGCACAGGTCGTATGTCAAAGTCAGATATCGAAGCTGAGTTTATTCGTCATCTAGAACGTATTGAACTGATGCTCGGTGCTACAGGTTGGTTGGTTAGTGATCGTAAAACGGTTGCCGACATTGCAGTGGGTTCTCAGCTTTTAGAAATTATACGCACCAGTAAAATTTGGGGACCGAAAATTAATAGTTATCCAAACATCGCGGCTTGGATCGTATTGATATGAGTATGCGAGTCGCTGTCGTTATTGGGGTGGGAGCAGAGCAAGGCATCGGTGCAGCCATATCACGGCGTTTTGCTCAAGTCGGTTTAAAAGTTTATGTGGTTGGTCGAACCCTCAGTAAGTTGCAAGAAGTGACTCAAACCATTACTCAGCACGGTGGAAATGCTGTTGCTTATAAACTAGATGCAGAAAATCCTGAACAGATTCAGTCTTTATTTGAGGCAATCATTGCTCAGAATGAACAGCTTGCAGTGGTTGCACATAATGTCGGTGGCAATATTCCATCCCTGTTTTTAACAACCAAGCTTTCATTCTTTTCAAACATGTGGCGGTCTACCTTTTTATCTGCCTATTTGGTTTCACAATCGTGCCTCAAGATTTTTGAGCAGCAACAAAAAGGAACCTTGATTTTCACAGGTGCGAGTGCATCTATGCGCGGCAAACCATTTTTCGCAGCATTTACCATGGGAAAATCGGCGTTACGGGCTTATGCGCTTAATTTAGCAAGTTTTTATGAGCCGAAAAATATACATATTGCGCATGTTGTGGTTGATGGCATGGTCGATGGAGATCGGGTCAATCATGCATTGTTTGGTCTTGGTCGCTTAGCGAGATTGACGCGTGGCACAGGCGGTTTAAATATTGAGGCAATTGCAGACAATTATTTAATGCTATATCAACAAAGCAATGATTTGTGGACACATGAATTAGATTTACGTCCTTATCGGGAGCGGTTTTAAGATGAAAAGGATCCTTAATTACTTCTTTCGCCAAGACTTAGAAGCACAGGGCTGTATCGTTGTGGTTGGTGATGAAATACATCATCTTAGCCATGTTTGTGTGGAACAGAGTAAGCAAAAAAAGTTGCATGTTTATCAAGTCTTGATTGATGCTAAACACCCTTCAATACACATAGAATGCCAGAATCCAGAACTTACGACGATCTATTTAAATTTAGTCAATCCTGTTGCATTAAAAAACTTGATGCAGCACATTCGACAGCAAGCACATCACATTGAACTTTGTATATTTCAACCCAGTTTTAAAGTGTTGAATGAAGAAGATATGCTTTCCACTCAACAAGTTGAGTTCCAGTGGAAAAACACAGGGCTAAGTGCGGTCAGTATTTCACAAATAATGATTAAGCATATGCTTGCACAGAGAAAAGGCACATTCATTTTTCTTGGTATGCAAAATAAAATAATATCAAATGCTGATCTTCTCGCTCAAAGTATGTTTGCGAGTATTCGGGCATTATCACAGTCATTATCAAGAGAGTTTCATCCTAAAGGGATTCATATTGCCTATTGTGAGCTAGAAACATGGGATCGCCAGAACCAGCTATTAATGAAATCTATTCATCAACTATGCTGGCATATTCACAAACAACCTAACTCCACTTGGAGTCAGGAAGTGAGTATAAGAGGGCTTTAAATTTTATAAGTCGATAGCAAAATACTGGTCTCACTATTATAAATCCCTGAAATATTTCGAATCCTTTCTAGGGCCTTATCAAAATTCTCTAAACTATCTGATTGTAATTCCACCAAAATATCCCATTTCCCATTGGTGGTATGCAGGCGCTCCACCGCAGATTCTAAGCGTAATTCTCGAATGACGGCTTGTGCTTTGGTTCCTTCAACCATAATGCTCATCCATGCCCGAATGATATTTTTTTCTGCATTTGGACGGAAACGCACCGTATATCCAGTAATAACACCAGTCGATTCCATGTATTCAATACGCTTCTGCACCGTTGCTCTGGATACGCGTGTCTTGGCAGCCAAATCTGTAATCGACATCCGTGCATTGTCTTTCAGTAATCCTAAGAGAATATGATCAATATTGTTCATTTTGCTATTTACTATGAGCAGATTGCTAAAAAATAATTCATTTTAGTCATAAAAACAAATTTTATGAATCATTTTGATTCTTAATAATAATGATTATACGAAGCCCCAAACATTTCACTCAATTTTATGAAGCTGAATGTGGATCAGGGAGGATGGGGTGAAAAGGAGACCCTGAATAAAAAGGGAATCTGTAGATAACAGGGATAATTGATTAATTAAGGAACAGATGATGTCTTTATCATATACGGATCAAAATAGCGGTGCTTGGCAAACTTATCTCACTCAAATTGATCGAGTGACACCATATTTAGATGCAGACCTCAGTAATTTTGTGAATACGCTGAAACGCCCAAAACGTACTTTAATCGTGGATGTTCCGATTGTGATGGATGATGGAAGTATCCGTCATTTTGAAGGGTACCGCGTACAGCACAACTTGTCGCGTGGTCCAGGTAAAGGCGGTATCCGCTATCATCATGATGTTGAATTGAATGAAGTCATGGCATTATCTGCTTGGATGACCATCAAAACAGCCGTACTCAATCTGCCATTTGGTGGCGCCAAAGGTGGTATCCGTGTCAATCCTAAAGAACTTTCACCACGTGAATTAGAGCGTTTAACCCGTCGTTTTACCAGCGAAATCAGCCCAATTATCGGTCCTCAAATTGATATTCCTGCACCAGATGTGGGTACAAATGCCGATATTATGGGTTGGATGATGGATACCTACTCAAGTATCAAAGGTCATACTGTAACCGGCGTAGTAACGGGTAAACCTGTACATTTAGGTGGTTCGTTGGGGCGTGTTCGTGCAACAGGTCGTGGTGTATTCGTTACAGGCTTAGAAGTTGCCAAAAAAATAAATCTTGTTGTCGAAGGCAGTAAAGTTGCGGTTCAGGGTTTTGGTAATGTAGGTAACGAAGCCGCATATTTATTTAGTCATGCAGGTGCAAAAGTGGTTTGTGTACAAGACCATACAGGCACCATTTTTAATGCTGAAGGTTTAAACGTAAAAGCATTGCAAAACCATGTTACAGAACAGGGTGGCGTGATGGGTTATGCCGATGCCACAGTGATTGCAGATGAAGCGTTCTGGGATGTCGATATGGATATTCTGATTCCTGCGGCATTAGAAGGTCAGATTACCGTTGAACGTGCGCAAAAGTTAAAGGCCAAAATCGTACTTGAAGGTGCAAATGGTCCAACTTATCCAGAGGCAGATGATGTCTTTATTGATCGAAATATCGTTGTTGTCCCAGATGTAATTTGTAACGCTGGTGGTGTGACGGTCAGTTATTTTGAATGGGTTCAAGATATGGCGAGTTACTTCTGGACAGAAGATGAGATCAATGAACGTCTCGACAAATTAATGATTCAAGCGACAGCAGATGTTTGGGAAATTGCCCAGCATAAAGCATGTAGCCTGCGTACTGCTGCATATATCTTGGCGTGCGAACGTATTTTAAAAGCGCGTAAAGAACGCGGTATTTTCCCCGGTTAAGTTTAGGGTCTGTTGACATTCATAGACCCTTGTACATCAGTTTAAAACTGGGCTGTTAAATATTTAAACAGCCCGACGATCAAACAGGAAGTGAGTAAATAAAATGAGCAATGTCGCGATTACACGTAGCAATTTTAATGATTGGATGGTTCCCGTTTTTGCGCCAGCAAATTTCATTTTAGTGCGTGGTGAAGGCTCTCGTCTGTGGGATCAAAATGAAAAAGAATATATTGATTTTGCAGGCGGAATTGCAGTCAATGCGCTAGGTCATGCCCATCCAGTTGCGGTCAATGCGCTGACAGAACAAGCACAAAAGCTTTGGCATATTGGTAATGGTTATACCAATGAGCCTGTATTGGGTCTTGCAAAGCAATTGGTCGATAGTACTTTTGCTGACAAAGTATTTTTCTGTAATTCTGGTGCAGAAGCCAATGAAGCTGCGTTAAAACTGGCGCGTAAAGTCGGGCTATTAAGCGGCAACCCGAAAAAGAATCATATCGTTGCATTCAAAAATGCCTTTCATGGTCGTACTTTGTTTACCGTGACTGCTGGCGGTCAACCGAAATACTCTCAAGATTTTGCGCCACTACCAGAAGGTATTGAACATACCGCGTTCAATGATTTAGAGGCTGCAAAAGCGGTCATCACTGAAGATACTTGCGCGGTAATTGTTGAACCGATCCAAGGTGAGGGTGGGGTTGTTCCAGCTGATCTTGAGTTCTTAAAAGGTTTACGTGCGCTGTGTGATGAAAAAGGCGCAGTGCTGATTTTTGATGAAGTACAAACAGGTGTGGGGCGTACAGGTTCGCTCTACGCTTATATGAATACAGGTGTTACACCAGATATTTTGACTACAGCAAAAGCACTCGGTGGTGGTTTCCCTATAGGTGCCATGATCACCACGGATAAATACGCCAACATGTTTGCGGTGGGTGATCACGGCACAACTTATGGTGGCAATCCATTGGCATCTGCGGTGGCCGCAGCGGTATTTGGATTTATCAATACACCTGAGGTTTTAGACGGAGTTAAACAGCGTCATCAGTACTTTGTCGATGCTTTAAATAAAATCAATGCTGAATTTAATCTATTTAAAGAAATTCGTGGGCAGGGCTTACTGATTGGTTGTGTACTCAAAGATGAATATGCTGGCAAAGCCAAAAATATCGTCACTTTAGCAGGTGAAGAAGGTCTTTTAGCCTTGGTTGCAGGTGCTGACGTGGTGCGTTTTACCCCTTCACTGATTATTCCAAAAGAAGATATTGATGAAGGTCTAAATCGTTTTGCTCGTGCTTTAGCACGCCTCTAAATCTTTAGTGAGCATCTAACCATGATGATTGTTAGACATGCAGCGCATCGGGACTTAGATGATATTTATCGTTTGGCGCAACGAGCTGGGGAGTCAGGCATTGGCTTGACTTCCTTGCCACAAAATAAAGAGATTTTGGCTGAGCGGATTACCCGTACCACGCATACTTTAGAGGGCATATCTCCAAAGGGTGATGCGAGTTATTTGTTTGTGCTTGAAGATAGCAGCCTGAAAAAAATTGTGGGTGTCAGCGCGATTGAGGTTGCGGTGGGGTTAAATGAACCTTTCTATAATTTTCGTGTTGCTAAACAGGTACATGCCTCTAAAACTTTAAATGTGTATAAAACTTTAGAGACTTTATTTTTAAGTAATGATCATACCGGTTGCAGTGAGCTTTGCACTCTGTTCCTTGATCCTGACTATCGTAAAAATCAAAACGGCAAATTTTTATCTAAGGTTCGTTTTCTATTTATTGCGGCGTTTCGGTCGTATTTTGAAGAAAGATTGATTGCTGAAATGCGTGGTTTCTCAGATCAAAACGGTTATTCACCATTTTGGAATGCATTGGGCTATCACTTTTTTAATATGGATTTTGCTACTGCGGATTATTTAAGCGGTATTGGGCAAAAGGTTTTCATTGCTGAATTGATGCCAAGATTCCCTGTCTATGTTGATTTACTTCCGCAAGAGGCACGAACAGTGATTGCCGAAGTTCATCCACATACGCTACCTGCCGCCAAAGTACTCATGTCGGAAGGGCTTAGATATCAGGGTTATGTTGATATTTTTGACGCAGGTCCAACGCTAGAAGCCAATATTGCCGATTTACGCGCTGTTAAACATAGCCGTGTGTTGACGGTCAAAATTGCCGAACAGATAGAGACGGCAGAGATTTATTACTTGGTTGCAAATGACCAATATACCGATTACCGCGTTTTGCTCATCAATAACCATGTATCTGATGACGATATTTTGTTGATGAGCGCAGAACAGGCGCAGGCACTCAATGTGCAACAACAAGATCAAGTGCGCGTTTTAGCATTAGAAAATATGGAGAATCAAAAATGACACAAGGTGCATTACTCATTGATGGCGCTTGGGTACAAGGACACGGTAGCACTTTGAGCAAAACAGATCCTGTTACCAATCAAAAAATCTGGGCAGGGCACGAAGCCTGCGCTGCGGATGTTGAGCAAGCATGTGATGCTGCACGCCAAGCATTTCCAGCATGGGCACGTTTGGCATTAGAACAACGTATTGCTGTTGTTGAACGTTTTGCAGCTTTACTTGAGCAAAATAAAAATCATTTGGCAGAAGTGATTAGCCAAGAAACCAGTAAACCATTTTGGGAAACCTTGACCGAAGTTCAAGCGATGATTGGCAAAGTGGCGATTTCAATTCGCGCCTATCATCAACGGACTGGTTTTAGCGAAACAGAAATGCCTGATGGCGTTGCTTCTTTGCGCCATCGTCCGCATGGCGTTTTGGCAGTATTTGGTCCGTATAACTTCCCGGGACACTTGCCAAATGGTCATATCGTTCCTGCATTGATTGCTGGGAATACAGTGGTGTTTAAACCAAGTGAACTTACACCTTGGACAGCAGAAGAAACCGCAAAATTATGGCAACAGGCGGGTCTACCAAAAGGTGTACTTAATGTTGTACAAGGCGGACGTCACACTGGCGAAGCCTTAGCTGCTGCTGAGCAAATTGACGGTTTGCTGTTTACAGGCAGTGCCAACACTGGCTATCACCTACATAAACAAATGGCGGGTACACCTGAAAAAATTCTTGCGCTTGAAATGGGTGGCAATAATGCCCTCATTATTGATGAAGCAAGCGATATTGATGCAGTGGTGAATTTAGCGATTCAGTCTGCATTTGTCTCCGCAGGTCAACGCTGTACTTGTGCTAGACGTATCATCGTCAAGCAAGGTGCCAATGGTGATGCCTTTATTCAGCGTTTTGTCGAAGTGGCGAAAAACTTGGTAGTGGGTGCATGGAATGCTGAACCGCAACCGTTCATGGGCGGTGTGATTTCTGCTCATGCCGCTGAACAAATGTTAGCAGCGCAAAGCAAATTGATGGCTCTAGGTGCAAAACCACTCTTGGAAATGACACGTCCACAAGCCGATAACTCATTACTGACAGCTGGGATTTTAGAGGTCAGCGATGTCGCAGACACCCCTGATGATGAATACTTTGGTCCGCTCACCACGATTTATCGATATCACGATTTTGATGAAGCTTTAAACATTGCCAATAACACCCGATTTGGTTTGGCTGTTGGTTTGGTCTCACCACAACGTCACTTATTTGAGCGTGTATTGATTGAAGCACGTGCAGGTATCGTGAACTGGAATAAACCACTAACCGGCGCATCGAGTGCAGCACCTTTTGGTGGTGTTGGTGCATCTGGAAACCATCGTGCCAGTGCATTCTATGCCGCTGATTATAGCGCGTGGCCAATGGCATCAATGGAAAGTGACAGCGTCACACTTCCTTCAAAATTATCACCGGGCATTGTGCTCTAAGTTAAATCGTGCCGTGACGATATGGAGAAAAAAATGTCAGGTTATGAAATCAATTTTGATGGTTTAGTTGGGCCAACTCACCACTATGCGGGCTTATCCTTTGGTAATGTTGCATCGACCAAAAACCGTAATAATGCCTCAAATCCTAAATTAGCTGCCAAGCAAGGCTTAATGAAAATGAAAGCCCTTGCAGATTTAGGGCTTAAGCAAGGTGTGTTTGCGCCACAAGAACGTCCACATGTACCCACTTTACGCCGTCTCGGTTTTACTGGTAGCGATATTGAGGTTATAACACAGGCGATGCGCACCGCACCTGCGTTATTGTCATCCTTAAGTTCAGCATCATCGATGTGGACCGCAAATGCGTGTACGGTTTCTCCATCTGCGGATAGTGCCGATGGACGTGTACATTTTACCGCCGCTAATTTAAATAATAAGTTCCATCGATCAATTGAGCATCATACGACCACACGTATCCTTCAAGCGATGTTCAATAATGATGTATATTTCACGCATCATGAAGCATTGCCAGAAGCCGCTTTATTTGGCGATGAGGGTGCGGCCAACCATAATCGTTTGGGTGGTGGGTATGACCAAAAGGGTGTGCAAGTTTTTGTGTATGGGCAGCAACAATTCGGCGGTGTGGTTGCACCACAAAAATTCCCTGCTCGTCAAACTCGTGAAGCTAGTGAAGCAATCGCGCGTTTACATCGTCTAGATGCAAAACGCACGGTATTCATTCAGCAAAATCCTGAGGTGATTGATAAAGGCGTGTTTCATAACGATGTCATTGCCGTGAGTAATCAACAGGTGCTATTTCATCATGAACAGGCTTTTTTAAATCAAGCCGAAGCATTGAATGTAATTCGTCAAAAAATGGCAGGGATTGAGCAAGAGTTCATTTCGATTGAAGTACCCGAAAATCGTGTCACGGTTGAGGATGCTGTCGCGACTTACTTGTTCAATAGTCAAATTTTGACGCGTGCAGATGGTGGAATGTGTATCGTTGTGCCAGAGGAGTCGCGCCAGAACAAAGCAGTGTGGAGCTATTTGAATGACATGATTCAGATGGGGACGCCGATTGATGATCTGAAAGTTTTTGATTTGCGTGAAAGTATGCGCAACGGCGGTGGACCTGCGTGTTTAAGATTGCGTGTCGCGGTCAATGAAGCTGAGCTTGCTGCCGTGAATCCGAACTTATTTATGAATGATGCTTTGTTTAAAACTCTGAATCAGTGGGTTGATCAGCATTATCGTGATGAGTTGACTCAGGATGATCTAGCAGACCCAAGTTTATTGATCGAGAGCCGTACCGCGCTAGATGAATTGACCAAAATATTAGCATTAGGTTCGGTTTATCACTTTCAAAGATAAAGAGAAGTATAGGAATAAAAATCTTTCCTTTGAGTTTTCCCCTCTTTACAAAGAGGGGTTAGGGGAGATTTAGATAAGGAAATGAAAGGACATGCTTGATTTATTGACACTGACCTTAGAACAACAAACACCTGAGCAAACTCAGGGTGAGACAGCAGGCTTTACATGGCAGTGGCTTGCTGAAGGGCTTTTGCAATGCACACCAAAATCAAGCTATAGCAAGACTATGGTGTTGTCTGCTGGGATTCATGGCAATGAAACTGCACCGATCGAGTTGCTCGCAAACATCATCAAAGACCTATTTACCCAACGCCTCACTTTAGGGGCTCGGGTGCTGTTTGTATTGGGCAATCCTGAAGCGATTCGCCAAGGTGTTCGTTATCTTGAAAATGATATGAATCGGATGTTTTGTGGGGCTTATCAGCATCTCACACCAGATCGAGAAACGTATCGAGCAGCACAACTTGAGCAGATGACGGCGCAGTTTTTTGCTCAAAGTCACCCAGATGCTGCGCGTTATCATTATGATTTGCATACTGCAATTCGTAGTTCTTTATTGCCAGTTTTCGTTTTATTTCCCTATCAAGTTCAAGCTTACGATGATTTCTTGATTCAAAGTCTCAATGCTGCTGACCTTGATGCCTTGGTCTATCACAATGCAGCAGGTAAAACCTTTACTCACTTCACCGCTGAAACTTTTCAGGCAGCCAGTAGCACTTTGGAGTTAGGCAAGGCAAAACCCTTCGGTCAAAATGAGTTATCAGAATTTGCTGCTATTGATCAGGTATTACGTGCAGTGCTGTCAGGTGAGGCATTGCCTGTGAGGCAGAAGCCAAGCATCCGTCAGTTTAAAGTGGTGGATTCGATTTTAAAGCAAAGTGAAGACTTCCAACTCAAGTTAAATGCAGATGCGCCGAATTTTTCTCGTTTTGAGAAAGGCGAATTGATTGCAACTCAACACGCTGGAAATACGGTGGTTGATGACCAACAGGTGTGGATTTTATTTCCAAATCCAAATGTGAAAATTGGATTGAGAGCAGGGCTAATTTTAAAAGAAATTGAATAGGATTGAACGCTTAGACATCGCTTAGATGTTGTTAAGGAATAAGCATACATGGAGTTTAAAAATGCACGATCAGTAAGAAAAAAGCAGAAAGAAAATATCCGTTGGATATAAGTGTAAGAAATTGAAACAGCAAGGACAGGTTGTCATAAGAATATCGTTGGAGTGATCGTGTATGAGTAACAATAATGAAAAGACATTTCTATCGGGAGATGTTTTGGAGGGGCAGTATGTGCCCCAGCAAGACACATCCAATCCATCAAATATTTCTTCATCAGAAATAGTGGTCGGTCAGCCCTTAAAACGTGCCATGACCAAGCGTCATTTAGTCATGCTTTCATTGGGTGGTGCGATTGGTACAGGATTATTTTTGGGTTCGGGAGATGTTATTTCTCAGGCAGGTCCGGTAGGCGCTATTTTAGCTTACTTACTTGGTGGGGTGATTGCATACATGGTGATGTTATGCCTAGGTGAGTTAGCGGTACATATGCCTGTTTCAGGTTCTTTTGGGGAATATGCAACAACCTATATTGGACCCGGTACTGGCTATATGGTGACGTGGTTATATTGGTTGACATGGACCGCGACACTCGGCACAGAGTTTACGGCGGCTGCATTGTTGATGCAGGAATGGTTTCCTTCGGTGTCCATGTGGACATGGACGCTTTTATTTGCGGGTTTAGTCTTTACACTGAACATTAGTTCAACACGGCTTTTTGCTGAATCTGAGTTTTGGTTGTCGCTGGTCAAAGTGCTGGCGATTATCTGTTTTATCGGTTTAGGTTTAGTCACTATTTTTGGATTCATCCCTTATCAAGGACATGAATCTGCACCACTATTTAGCAAACTCACTGAGCACGGCTGGTTTCCACAAGGGATCTTTCCAATTTTTGCGACCATGCTGATTGTGAACTTCGCCTTTTCTGGCACCGAATTGATCGGGGTTGCAGCGGGTGAAGCAGAAAACCCATCTAAAACCGTACCTAAAGCAATTAATGCCGCCATTTGGCGCTTACTCATTTTCTTTGTGGGTACCATCGTGGTGATTTGCGCATTGCTTCCTTATGAAATGGCAGGGCTCAATTCAAGTGGCATCAGCAATAGCCCATTCGTGACGGTGTTTAATTATATTGGGATTCCGTACGCAGAAGATATTATTCGTTTTGTGATCATTACTGCATTACTTTCAGCGGCCAACTCAGGGTTGTTTGCAGCTTCTCGAATGATGTGGTCACTTTCAATCAAAAAACAGTTGCCGAAAGTATTTTCTACCTTGACTGCTTCAGGAACTCCGATTGTTGCGATCGTGGTGACGATGTTTGGCGCAATTCCGGGACTATTATCAGAACATTTCGCGCCTGAAACGATTTTTAAGAATCTGTTGGGTGTCGCCGCATTTACCATGGTGGTGGTGTGGATTACGATTTGTATTAGTCAGTTTAATTTCCGTCGCCAATGGATCAAATCAGGTCATACAGTAAAAGATCTCAAGTTTGCAGCGCCTTTATTCCCATTGACGCCAATTTTAGGCGGCGTATTTTGTACCATTACTTGTATCAGTATGGTGACTGATCCTTCGATGCAAGTGGGTTTTGTCTGCTGTATCTTATTTATTACGGCGTGTTATGCGAGCTACTATCTTTTTTATAAAAATAAATAATTAAAATACACTCTAAGCCAACCAAAGCAGCAGATGCGTGGTTGGCTTTTTTCAGTCTATTGCTATGTAATTTTGTTATTTATCTTCTGTTTATTTCCCTCGATCTTGATGTCTGTTATGTGTGGATGGATTGAAAAGGAGATTGGCATCAGCAGACAAGTATTTGGCGTTTGGAGTTAAGCGCATAAATATAAATATAAATAAAGTAACAGATGAAAAGAAAAGTCCAGGACGGATCAATGAATCATATGACGAAAAAGAAAGCACTGGCGACCGCCATCGCTTTACTGTGTTCAGGCTCACTTCATGCCGCAGCTTTTGATAGAACAGGACAATCGATTGCCCCATTTCTTCAACCGGGCAATTATTATGAGGCTGGCTTAACGATATCGGATGCATCCCTGCAAGGTCAGGAAGCTGGTTTAAACAAAGCTCGTGCTTCAATGTCTGATATTGCAAATACGGATTATCGACCTTCTACTGCATTAAAATTACAGCTTTCTCCAGAATTTTCCTTTGGTTTACTGTATGACCAGCCCTTTGGTTCTGATACTGCATATTCAGGAAAAAATAGTTTTGTTGCGTCAGCGAATGATAATGTGATACCGGGCATGACCACCACCAAATTTGCTGAAGCAACGGGTGGCAAGATTCCAACGGGTAACTCTAATGCCAGATTTAATATGCAAAATTTAAGTCTGATCTTTGGTTATCAACCGAATAAGAACTGGAATTTTTATGCTGGCCCAACTTATCAAACCTTTAAAAGTCGTGTTGAGTTAAGGGGCGATGTATATAGCCTTTATAACGGTTATGACGCGCATACAGATATCATTGGCGATTGGGGCTGGCTTGCTGGTTTCGCCTATCAAATTCCAGAAAAAGCCATCAAAACCTCTTTAACCTATCGTTCTGCGATTGTTCATAAAGTCAATGCAACTGAGAATGCGCCCATCATTGATATGTTAAATACAACCCAAGGACGGGATTTTGTTGATCAACATTTAGATCATTTGATATCGATGGGAATGATGACGCAAGAGAAAAAAGCACAATTGAATGAAGCTTTTGATGATTTGCCTGAAACTAAAAACTCAGGCACAACCAAGTTTAGATCCCCAGATTCAGTCAATTTTGATTTCCAAACAGGTTTGCGCCCAGGAACTTTGTTATTTGGTAATGTCCGTTGGGTACATTGGAGTGGTTTTAAGTACCAACCTTATCGTTTTGGAGAGATTTCTAAAGCGATTGGTGTTTTGGCAACCCCAAGTAGCCCTGAAGGTTTTGGTCTAGTGCATTACTTTGAAGATCAATGGTCTGGAAATCTCGGTATTGGACAGCGCTTGTCTCCGAAATTGTTTGGTTCAGCTTCCGTAGGGTGGGACTCTGGGGCTGGCGAGAAAGTTTCAACAGGTGGGCCGTCTAAGGGATATTACAACATCGGGCTAGGTGCGCAATACAGCCCAACCCCACAGTATTTTATTTCTGGTGGAATGAAGTATTTTTGGTTAGGAGATGCCAAAGGTCAGCTCGGTGCACAGGCGGGCAGTGATTACTATGTTTCAGAATTTAAGGACAATCATTCGATTGGGTATGGCCTCAAGATTGGCTATAAATTTTAAATAAAATACCTTAACTATTATTTTAACGAATGGAATTTCGCTCATGGATTCAGTATTAATTACCGTATTTTTGCCGATGGCACTTGCCATTGTGATGGTTGGTCTTGGGTTAGAACTTACACCGAATGATTTTAAACGCGTTCGTCAGCACCCGAAGGCTGTATTTATTGCTTTATTCTGCCAATTGATTGTTTTGGTGGGTATCGCATTTATGATCTGTAAAATATTTGTTTTACCACCGATGATTTCTGTGGGGCTCATGTTGCTTGCTGCATCACCTGGTGGCCCTACAGCAAACTTGTATAGCTATTTATTTAAAGGTGATGTGGCACTCAATGTGACATTGACTGCGGTGAATTCAATCATTGCTGCCTTTACATTGCCGTTGATTGTAAACTTTTCATTGCAACATTTCATGACCAGTTCCCAAGAGGTGGGTTTACAATTTTCTAAGATTGTTCAAGTGTTTGCGTTGATCTTAGTGCCTGTCATTATTGGGATGTTTATCCGTCATCTTGCGCCAAATTTCTCAGAGAAACTGCATAAACCTGTGCGTATTTTTGCAATCGTATTTTTACTGTTTATTGTCACCTTAGCGATCGCTAAAGATTATCAAAAGCTGATGACTTACATCGGACAAGTCGGTGGCGCAACCTTTGTTTTCTGTATTTGTAGTTTAGCAGTGGGTTATTTTGTACCGCGTTTATTTGGTATTAACCGCTTTCAAGCCAAGGCTTGTGCCTTTGAAATCGGTATTCACAACGGGACATTAGCATTAACAATTGCACTTACGGTGATGGCAAGTTCAATGGCTGCGATGCCTGCCGCAATCTACTCAATATTCATGTATATCATGGCCGCTTTATTTGGCATGTTGTTGAATAAACTAGAAAAGAGAGAGTTACAACAAAGCGTCAATAATGTTGTGAATCGAGCTTAACGGTATATGTAATAAAGGAATAATTTCATGAAGCGTATAGCCAAACATTTATGTCAGTTGGTTGGGTTTTCCGCACTTGCCTTGAGCGGCGTGGTGAACGCTCAAAGTACCGCGAACGCACCACATAGTTTACCTGCTGTCTCAGTCAAAGCTGTCTTACTGATTGATGGGCAAACAGATTGGCTTAGTAAAGTCTATAAAGATATTCATCAACATCCTGAATTGGCTTTTATGGAAACGCGAACAGCAGCCATTGTGGCCAAAGAGCTTAAGTCATTGGGCTTTGATGTCAAAACAGGTATTGCAGAGACTGGCGTGGTCGGGGTTCTCAAAAATGGAGAAGGTCCAACCATCATGTACCGCGCAGATATGGATGCCAATGCCGTTGAAGAGGCGACGGGTTTGCCATACGCCAGTAAAGTTCGGGTCAAGTTGAAGGATGGAACAGAAACGCCTGTTGCCCATATGTGTGGTCATGATGCACATGTGACGTGGATGCTCGGTATGGCGAGAACCATGGTGGCACTCAAAAAAGAGTGGCGTGGCACAATTATTTTGGTCGCACAGCCTGCTGAGGAAGAAGTGACTGGCGCTAAAGCGATGGTCACAGAGGGCTTATGGAGTAAATATAATTTGCCTAAACCAGATTACTTCTTTGCTGTTCATACTGTTCCTGCACCAGTGGGCGTGGTGATAAATGCGCCGGGGCCACGAATGGCGGGGACAGATCAAGTCGATGTTTTATTCAAAGGCGTCCCAGGGCATGGATCTATGCCTCACCTCAGCAACAACCCAATCTATATGGCCACCAATGCGATTACTCAATATCAAGGGATTGTGGGCAATGTAGTAAGTGCACAACAGCCAGCCGCTTTATCTGTAGGTTCAATTCAGGCTGGTAGCGTGAATAACGTCGTTCCTTCATCTGCTGTGGTCAAAATGAATCTTCGCTGGTTTGATCCAAAAGCACGTGAGGCTATGGTGAATCGTATTCATGCAGTGAGTGAAGGTGTTGCTCAAATGCAAGGAATGCCAAAAGAGCAGCTTCCTCAGATTACATTGAAAGGTTCAACCACACCTGTAGTGAACAATAAAGAGTTTTCAACACGCCTAAATGGGCCATTGAAAGCATTGTTAGGGGATAAAAAAGTATTAACAGACTACCCCGCATTTATGGGTTCAGAAGATGTGCATCATTTATTAGGTGAGCACAACGATGTTCCATTTAATTTCATGTTTGTCGGTGTAGCAGATCCTGTTGTGTTCGCCAATGCGATTAAACAAGGTAAACAAATGCCATATGTTCCGCATAGTTCAGAATTTATGGTGGACTTGAAAGCATTGCCAGTAGGGGTGAAAGTGATCACCGTTTCAATGTTGGAATTATTAAATAAGCAATAATTGATTCATTTAAAAACGGATACATCCAATCAGATGTATCCGTTTTTTATCTATTTTATTTTTAGTGATTGGACAATGGATTGGAAATATTATTATCACGATATTTTACTGGCGAGGAATTGGTCCAACGTCGAAAAGCGCGAGAGAAACTACTCACATCAGTAAACCCGAGAATATAAGCAATTTCAGTAATACTATAAGCAATGTTTTTGATATACGACATGGCCAACTCTTGCCTTGTGTTATCCAATAACTCGCTAAAAGTTGTTTTTTCCTCAGACAGTTTCCGTTGCAAACTACGAATGCTCAAGCCTAGACTCTTGGCGATTTCTTGTTGGTGTATTTCCCCAGTAGATAAGCGTTCAATGAGTTTTAGCTTCACTCGGGCAAGTATATTTTCTTTATCAAAACGAGCGAGATAACGCATGATGATTTCATCATATTCTTGCGTCAGCTCAGGGTTTGCACCGTCTAAGGGCTGTTCGATGCTGGCTGTATCAAACACCATCATGTCCTTTGGCGCATTAAAAACGATAGGCGTTTTTAGAATACTTTGATAGGTCTCAAGATCTGCTGGTTCTGAACGACGTAGTTCGATGCGTAGTGGTGAGAAATCAGAACCTTGTAACGCCCGAGAAGCCCGAATGAATACAGAAATAAAAGCGTCGATTGCTTCAGGTTGTACTTGTTCAGGCACATGGATTAAGAAATAGTGATTGCTGCCTTTGCTAAAAAATTCAAGCTCTGGAATATTGGTCACCAAACGGAAATAACGAATGATTCGCCCAAACATTTCTTTTAGAGTCACACTGGTATTCAGTGAGTTCCCAAGAACATGAAAGGTATGGTGATTGACCTGACTGGCAACTTTAAGTCCAAAACATGAGTCCTGCGTGGCTTCAACGGATAAACGCCATAAATGTGCAGTCTGCTCTAATGAATATCTGGCATTGGGATCATTTAATACTTGAATGTCCAAGCCTGCTTGCTTCAATAATTCTTGACTATCACAGCCTGCTTTTTCAAGGGCTTTTTGAATCGCTTTCACCCAACTGGTCAGTGCTGTTGCTGTCTGTGACATGTCATATCCTATAACGTATAAATCAGATTCCGATGACAAGTATAAAAGGTTTTAATCAAAGTTTTTCTGCTTATTTTTGTGAATAACAATAAGTTGGCGTCAACAGCCAAGAGTTTGGCATTCTGAGTTAAGCATATTCAGGGCGATATAAATAAAGTAAGGGTATAGGAAAAACCAAGGAAAAGTTTATGAGTTACACTTACCAAGATCCATCAGGTTGGACGGACGCAGAAAAAACAGAATATATTAAAAAAGTGGTAAACGCAGAAGGCGTTGCCTTACGCAAAAAATATTCTATTTTGAAGCATCAAAATGCAATAGGTGCCCTGATTTTGGCTTTTTCTTTAGCTGGTATGGGCGTAACAGCTTACTTTTATATCGTACATCAACTCTCTGTCTGGTGGACGATTCCACTGATTGCTTTTTTTGCTTCTTTAACTCATGAATTAGAACATGATTTGATTCACTGGATGTATTTCCGTAAAAAACCATGGGCACATCATTTGATGATGGGGTTGGTGTGGTTGGCTCGTCCAAGCACGATTAACCCATGGGCGCGCCGAGAGTTACATTTTAATCATCATAAAATGTCTGGTACCGAACATGATATTGAAGAAAGAGCTTTAGGTAATGGCGATGTCTGGGGGATCCGCCGTTTCTTTGCGACAGGTGATAATGGGCTAGCCGTGTTATTCCGAGTCATTTCTGCGAATAACTGGACTGTACGCAAAATGATTTTGAAGCGTAGTTTCAAAGCCTATTTCCCATTAGGTATCATTCACTGGTCTCTTTGGTATGTGTTTTTGGGCTACCATGCAGTTAACTTGGTCGCAATGTTGGCAGACACTTCAATTTTATGGTCGGCTACCACGTTACAAGTGATGCATGTAGTAAATATCTTAACGGTTGTTTGGATTGCACCGAATGTATTACGTACTTTCTGCTTACATTTTGTGACCAGTAATATGCATTACTACGGCGATGTTGAGTTGGGCAATGTGATTCAGCAAACTCAAGTCCTCAAGCCATGGTGGATGATGCCATTCCAGCTATTTTGTTTTAATTTTGGTTCTACTCATGCGATTCATCACTTTGTGGTTAAAGAGCCATTTTATCTCCGTCAAATGACGGCTCCTGTTGCGCACAAAGTCATGCGTGACATGGGGGTTCGATTTAATGATCTAGGAACGTTCAAACGTGCCAATCGTTGGGAAACGAAAGTCCTTTCTGAGCAAAGTTAAAGCAGCTTCGTATTGAAAAACAGATTAAAAGAGACCTGAGTTTCTCTTTTAATCTGTTTATATGTATGGTGCTAAATTCTCGTTTTCATTAGACCTTCTTTATTTTGTATTATTTTTTAATTAGAAAATGAGCGTACATACACCACTGAGCACAATTTTATTTCCTCAATACCAATGATTCTTTTGAAGCAATCATTTAGCTCCTAAATATCTTATCGCTTTTCATGCAACCAGATAAATACAGTTTTGTGTCGCTATTGGTGTAAATTATTCACTACGCCAAAGTTCAGTATTATAGGAACTTGAGCGAAGAAATTTTTATATTTGACGGATAGGTTGAAGAGCGCGGTATGACAGTGAACCAAATTAAAACCAAAAAACCTTTATATATCCCTTATGCTGGAAACGCACTTTTAGAATTACCTTTGTTAAATAAAGGATCTGCTTTTTCTGAAGAAGAACGCGAAAGATTTAATTTGCATGGTCTCATTCCCAACAATATCGAAAATATTGAAGAACAAACCCAACGTTCTTATCAGCAATATCTTTCTTTTGGGAGTGATATGAATAAGCATATTTATTTGCGAAATATTCAAGATACCAATGAAACGCTGTTTTATAGTTTATTGAGTCAGCATTTAGATGAAATGCTGCCGATTATCTATACCCCAACTGTGGGAGAGGCGTGCCAGCGTTTCTCGGATATTTATCGTCGTCACCGTGGTATCTTTATCTCTTATGGCGAGCGTAATTATATCGACCAAATCATTCACAACGTCAACAAGAAAAACGTCAAAGTGATCGTGATTACAGATGGTGAGCGCATCCTCGGTCTCGGCGATCAAGGCATTGGTGGTATGGGGATTCCAATTGGGAAATTATCCTTATATACCGCTTGTGGTGGTATTAGTCCTGCTTATACATTGCCAATTACCATTGATGTGGGCACTAATAATCAACAGTTACTCAATGACCCGATCTATATGGGCTTGAAACAGCCTCGGATAACAGGTGAACAATATTATCAATTTGTTGAGCAGATTATTACCGCCATTCGCCAGCGTTGGCCTGATGTATTGATCCAGTTTGAGGATTTTGCTCAACATAATGCCATGCCTTTACTGACTCAATACCGTGACAAAATTTGCTGTTTTAATGATGATATCCAAGGCACGGCAGCGGTGACTGTTGCGACTTTGATCGCGGCATCACGTTCGCAGGGCAAACAACTTAAAGATCAGACTATTACTTTTGTTGGTGCTGGTTCGGCTGGTTGTGGTATTGCTGAACATATAGTGAGACAAATGATTGATGAAGGCTTGAGTGATCATGAGGCACGTTCACGTATCTTTATGGTAGATCGCTTTGGCTTAATGACTGATCAACAAGCAAACCTGTTGGACTTCCAACAAAAATTGGCAACGCCAGTTGCTGCAATTCAGTCATGGGAAGGACAGGGTAAAAACATAGCCTTGTTAGATGTGGTGCAAAATGCCAAACCGAGTATTTTGATTGGCGTGTCAGGGCAGGCGGGATTGTTTAGTGAAGAAGTGATTAAAACCTTAGCCAAATATTATAAACATCCGATTGTTTTACCGCTGTCGAATCCAACTTCTCAAGTCGAAGCACAGCCAAAAGATATTATCGAATGGACACAAGGTGCGGCGATTGTCGCGACTGGTAGTCCTTTTGCCCCTGTATTTTTCCAAGGCAAAGCGTACCCAATCGCTCAGTGTAATAACTCTTATATTTTTCCGGGTATTGGCTTAGGTGTGATTGCTTGTGGCGCGACACATATCAGTGATTCAATGCTCATGGCGGCTAGCACCGCTTTAGCAGATTGTTCACCACGATTGAAAAATCCAGCAGCTGACTTACTGCCGAGCATCAATGATATTCAACAAGTTTCTAAGTTTATTGCATTTAAGGTTGCAAAAGCTGCGATGGCAGATGGCTTAGCGATGCCGATGAGTAACGATGTGCTTAAAACGGTGATTGATGATAATTTCTGGACACCAGCCTATCGTCAGTATTCGAGGGTAACGTTTTAGTCTACTGTAAGTGTTAAAAAATCTTTTGATGAAAGTGGTTCTTTAATAAATGTCAGGAACGATGAGTTTTTGTTAGAGAACCACGAAGACGCTGCCACAGCAATAAATTTAAAGAAGGTATTATTCAAAAAAATGAATAATACTAAGAATCTAATTTTTCAAATATATCTACATTTTCAATACTATACTTATACATGCTACCCAAATCAAAGTAAGCTCCTATGTGCAAAAATTATAAGCAATGCAGATTCAAATTTAAGTGAAGGCATTTTGTTGACCTCAATTCAGATGTTATCTTTACGGATATTGGTTGGGGGCTATGGGGATGGTGCTACTTCGAAACTCAATTGAGCAGTACTTTCAGTTTTATGTGGACAAGCATAACCAACATACGATTCATGACATGAAGTAACTATTAAACTTCATCCTGATCAAGGGGTTAAATTTATGATTAAAACCTTAGATAATCAAATCGTAAGTTTACAGATTCATATGTTAGGTAGGGGCTAATTTTACCTTAACAAAAGCTGGCTAGTAATAAAGAAACTCTAGCATGCGCTGTAAACAGATCCTTCATAAATAGCTTATTTCATTCTCAAATTAATTTTCTAAGAACATCATTAGTGATGTGTACGAGTATTTTATGTTTTCTTCTTATATTCATGCATTTGCGTTGTTTTTCTCATTGTTAAATCCCTTCCTTATGAGTGTCTATATGGTTGGGATTATCCGAAACACTGAGGTTAAGGTATTTAATAAAGCCCTTATTCAGGGAAGCTTGATTGCCTTCATTGTTTTTGTTTTATTCGCGTGGGGCGGCGAGAATATTTTTAGTCGATATTTGAATGTCCGTTTTGAGTCTTTTCAAATTTTTGGTGGCTTAATTTTCTTAGTGATTGGCTATCGTTATGTATTTCAGGGGGCTGATACCATCGGTGAAATGCGTGGTGCACCTGAGCACTTAGCTGGAACGATTGCGATGCCATTTATGATTGGGCCAGGAACGATTAGTGCGGCAGTGGTCACGGGGGTAACCTTACCTTTTACAGCAGCAGTCGCTGTGATTGCTGTCACGTTGTTCTTGACCTGTAGTATTTTGATTTTAATGAAATATGGGCATGATCATTTACGCTATAAACATGCAAAATACATTGACCGTTATTTTGATATTGTGGGGCGCTTAGCTGCATTACTCATCGGGACGATTGCGGTTGATATGATCGTCAATGGGGTATTTGGTCTCATGAATTCCGCAAATTTAAGTTAGAAATACGTTCTCTTGATAGGTAAAGAACAATCGCTCCTCGAGCAAGCAACGGTGTTTGATTGATTTAGATATATGTTTGCGATCATGAATGAGTGATAATAGTGGTGCTGCTTTCCGCTATGAGTCCCAAACATGGATCAATTAGATCAATTCCATCAGACGCCTGATGATCAATCAGAGCTTACAATGTCGGTTTTGATGACACCAGATATGGCTAACTTTTCTGGTAATGTACATGGAGGCGCGATTTTAAAACTGCTTGACCAAGTCGCTTATGCTTGTGCCAGTCGTTATTCAGGCAGTTATGTGGTTACGCTCTCTGTTGATAAAGTCAATTTTAAAGAGCCTATTTATGTTGGTGAATTGGTGACATTCTTGGCGAGTGTCAATCATGTTGGACGTACCTCAATGGAAATTGGGATTCGCGTCGAAGCTCAAAATATTCAAAAACGTAGCATCAGACATACCAACACCTGTTATTTCACTATGGTTGCTGTCGATGAACAGCGCCAACCGAAACCAGTTCCATCTTTAAAATTAGACACTGATTGGAAGCGTTGTCGTTTTGAAGCAGCGGAGCAACGTAAAGAAATGCGCCTACAAGAAGTTCATCAGCCTTCATGCAGTATCTTTAAGTCTTCGCTTTAATTTTATACAGTCCATAAAAAAGATCGAACCGCAGCATGGTTCGATCTTTTTTTTTATTTATTATGAAATAGGGTCAAATCATAATAAATCGATTTAAATAAGCAGAGGTAGCTTTTAAAATCTATATTAGTTTGCAACTGGTTCTGATGCTGGAGCCGCTTCGCTTGGCGCATCAGTCGCTGGTTGTTCTTGAGTAGAAACAACTACGCGGTCATCAGTTTGCGCTTCAGTTTGAACTTCGTTAGCTGACGCAGCAAAAGTAGTCGCAGCAGCAAGCGTAAGAGTCGTAGCTAGAAGTGTTTTGATAAGTTTCATTGTTGGCATCCTTAATTTCAGTTTCATTTAAAAACAGCCCAATTTGTAGTTAAGCCACAAATTAAGACATGTGCCCATGCTATGTGCCAAATCTATTTACGGCAATAACCTTAACAATCTATTACGCCAAGCTTAACAATTTGAAATATTGATGTGCTTTATGTGGTAGCAATGTAAATTTTAGACCATTGATTTGGCTTTAAAATGTATGCAAATGTGTTTTTTTGGATAAAAAATAAACTTACTATTTACGCAGATTAAACATTACCTGTGAATTCATTAGAATTACTTAATTGAATAAACCATTTATATTTGTATTTTAAATAAGTATATTAGATTAACTATGTGATAGATGTCTCATTAATATTTTTAAATGGGTCTTTATTAATGTTTAGTCGTTTGAACACTGATTATTTCTTTTCCTTATTTTTTCGCATTACAATGCAGTGAATTCTTGTTCCTGAGTATGTCGTGAAATTTATCTCGCCCAAAGCAGTTCCAACGCATATTATTTCTGGCTTTTTAGGGGCAGGGAAGACCACATTATTACAGCATTTATTAGCACAAAAGCCTGAGCATGAAGTTTGGGCGATTCTGATGAATGAATTCGGGCAGATTGGGGTCGATCAACAACTGATTACCCAACAAGATGGTTATACCGTCAAAGAATTGTTGGGCGGTTGCTTGTGTTGTAGTAGTCAACTGCCGATGCAAATTGCATTGGCGCGGTTATTAAGTGAAACGAAACCTGATCGATTATTCATCGAACCAACTGGTTTGGGACATCCGACGCAATTACTCGAACAACTGACTGAGCCACATTGGCAGAGTAGTCTAGAGGTGCGGGCACTGGTGATTGTGATTGATGGCAGTCGTTTGCATGACGAGAATTGGGTACAGCAGAACCTATATACCGATCAGCTCAAAGCGGCACAAATTGTTGTATTGTCCCATATTGATCGTATGACCGAAGCCGACCAACAAGCATATTTAGCTTTAAAACAAGAATATAAAACCTATGTACAGCATTGGATAGAGGCGGAGCATGGACGAGTAGAGCTGGGGCAGCTTGATCTTATTCAGCAGCCTTTGCAACGAAAAATCCAACCTTTACTCCGATTGCAAAAAACACAGCTCGGTGATGCTGCGGAACAAGAAATTAAACAGTTGCCCTATCATTATATTGAAACTGCGCAAGGATTTACGGTCGCAGGTTGGAAGTTTTCCAAACGTTGGCAATTCAAATTTTATGATTTATTGGATCTATTATGCGCACAGCAGGATTGGGTTCGGATCAAAGGAATATTTAATACCGATCAAGGATGGAAAAGTTTTAATTTTAATCCGCAACAGTTTAACTATAAGTCGGCAGAAGCAAGTATTGATAATCGAATTGAAATTATTTGTCAGGTGCAACAGGACTGGTTTGAGTTTGAAAAACAACTCTTGGCATGTCGCCTAGATGAGGTCAGTTGATTCGCAAATCGCACCATTTTTTAACAAAATAGAGTATGCTTAGCGCCAAATTTGAGGACATGATTCAATGGCGTTAAAAGCAACGATATATAAGGCAGACCTGAATATTGCCAATATGGATCAGCATATTTATGCGGATTATCAACTGATACTTGCTCAACATCCATCTGAAACGATTGAACGCTTAATGGTGCGTATTCTTGCTTATGCACGCTATGCAGATGAGCATTTGGATTTCACTAAAGATCTATTTGAAACGGATGAGCCTGCTTTATGGCAAAAAGATCTGACGGGCTTGTTAGAAAAATGGATCGAAGTGGGCTGTCCATCTGAAGATAAAGTGAAAAAGGCCAGTGCGCGATGTAAACATGTTGCCGTAGTGACCTATGGCGCACAAGCAAATGATTGGTGGCAGAAAAGTACTAAAATTAAAACATTGAGTAATGTTGAGGTTTGGCAGCTTTCTCCTCAAACCACTCAAGCGATTGAGCAGTTGTGTGAGCGAACTATGCAATTGCAGTTAAATATTATGGATGGTGAATGGACATTGTTGAGTGACAAAGGTCAAGTCGACATTCAGTGGCAACAATTGCAATAATGAGAGAGGCTGTTGGATATTCATATCCATGAATGACATGACAGGTAAAAGTGATATAAAACCTGAATTGAGCTGAGTTTAGAGAGGCATACATGAGCGCAGAGTTACAGATTATTGATTTAAAAGTGGGTGAAGGCAAAGAGGCTGTGAAAGGCGCTTTAATCACCACACATTATACAGGTTGGTTAGAAGATGGAACTCAGTTCGATTCTTCGCTTGATCGCGGTAATTACTTCGAAACTGTGATTGGTACAGGGCGTGTAATTAAAGGATGGGATCAAGGCATTATGGGTATGCGTGTGGGTGGAAAGCGTAAACTCATCGTACCTGCACATTTAGCTTACGGTGAACGTAAGATGGGGAAAATTATCCCTGCAAATTCAAATCTGACTTTTGAAATTGAACTTTTTGATGTAAAAACACGCGACGAATAGAAATAAGACGACACAGAATCGCTAAAGTGATTTAGCTGTTTTAAGCTAAATCACTTTGAAATCATAAATATAAATAGATTTTTTTGAGTTGAAATTAATTTTCATTTTAAATCATTTTCTTTTTATCTGATTTTTATAACAGCCCAAGAGAAAAATCTTGATTCTCTAAATCTCTCTATATATCTTTGAGATTAAAGAGCAATTTTCTTTAAATGACAATAACTTGAATAGAATAATCATTTTGTAATCTTTTAAAATTTTGCTCATCAGATCGCTATCGAATGGTGAGGTTATGCCACGAAAATAGTGGTATTGACTATAAAAATACCGAACTGCAAACAAGCAATAAAAATTTAAATAGAGGTCTATATGAATGATTATTTGGATATCACTGCTTCTGAGTTACTAAAAGAGTTACATCATTTTTTTATGATTGATACATATGATGGTGCAGAAACGGGTTTTTGGGTCAATGAAAAAGCATTGGTTGATAAACAATACTGGCTTGATGGTGAGCATAAGGTAGAGATCGTCAGAGAACTCAGTGCTTCTCATCTACATGCACCGCATAGTTATCGAATTACGTTATTGAACCAAGAAGGTGGTGATGTTGTTTTGCTGAGCTACGATGGTGTGAATAAAAAAGTACTCACTTTTCGACGTGGTGAGTGGGTCAATCGAATGTACAAATATTTTTATCAAAAAGAACGTTATTATTTACAGCAACTCGCTGATCACCCAAATTTCCAACTGATTCAGTATTAAGGTCACTAAATTTTAGGCATAAAAAAACCAGCTTAGGCTGGTTTTTTATTAGCACCATATTTCACTATCTGAAAATGGTGCCCGAGGCCAGACTCGAACTGGCACGCTTTGTGGGCGGGGGATTTTAAATCCCCTGTGTCTACCGATTTCACCACTCGGGCATGTGCGCAATAATAGAGGACACTTTAAAACTTGGCAAGAGTAAAAAGGATTATTTGCTTTCTTTTCAATCAACTTATGTCTTTCTCGAATAAAAAATAGATTAAATGAACTGACTTTCATAAATTTTTCATTAAATTGAGATCAAACCTTCATCAACCTACTTTAGTTTTAGTTGTTTAAAGTAATAAAAACCAAGGTAGCCATCTAATGACAGCAAAAATTTCACGACGGGAACTGATTCAAAAGAGTTTATTTGGTTTTGGGGCTTTGTCTTTATCCGCAGGTTTTACAGGGTGTAATAACAGTTCAGATAAAGAAAGCAATGCGCTGAAAGTCAGTTTTGATCATGGTGTAGCGAGCGGTGATCCATTGCAGGATCGAGTGATTCTTTGGACACGTCTTAGTCCAAACGAGGCAAGTGCTCGTTTGCAAGTCACTTGGGAAATTGCATTAGATGATCAATTTAAGCAAATCGTTAAGACGGATAAGGTGACAACCGCAGCAGCACAAGATTTTACGGTTAAGGTCGATGCAACAGGTTTGACACCGAATCAAAACTATTTCTATCGCTTTATTTTTGGTGATAAAAAGTCTCCTGTTGGACAAACCAAAACACTGCCGACCAGTACTTCAAAAGTCAGTTTCGCAGTTTGTTCTTGTTCGAATTATCCCGCTGGCTATTTCTACGTGTATCGTGAAATCGCAAAGCAAAATGTCGATGTGGTGATTCATTTAGGCGACTATATTTATGAATACGGTGCGGATGGTTATGCCACAGAAGATGCGGCTAAGCTCGGAAGAACCTTGGCAGCTGATAATGATCAAGAAATTATTAAATTAGATGATTATCGCAAGCGTTATGCGCTGTATCGTAACGATAAAGATCTACAAGCACTGCATCAACGTCATCCTTTTATTGTCGTTTGGGATGATCATGAGTTGGCCAATGATACTTGGAAAGAGGGTGCGGAGAATCATCAAGAAAACGAAGGTAGTTTCCTTGAGCGTAAACTTGCAGCATTACAAGCCTATTTTGAATGGATGCCGATTCGTCCAGTATCTGAGACAGATCATTTAAATATTTATCGTCAGTTTGATTTTGGCAATCTGGTACAACTGACCATGCTGGATACCCGAATTTTAGCACGAGATAAACAACTTGATTATGCAGACTATTTGACTGCTTCAGGTTTGGATATTCAAAAGTTTCAACAAGATTTAACCAATCCTGCACGCACTTTGATGGGCTATACCCAACGTGATTGGTTGCTGGGGAAATTACAACAATCTACCGCAACATGGAATGTATTGGGTCAGCAGATTCTTATGACCAAAATGCTAATTCCAGCTGAATTATTATTGTCGCTTGCAGAAATTACTTCAGGCAATCCGAGCACAGACACATTAAATCAAATGACGACTCAGATTACTGAGTTAGTGACTCTGAAAATGCGTCTTAAACAAGGTGATCCAAGCCTCACTGAGCAAGAAAAAGCGCGTGTGCTGACGGTTGCTCCTTATAACCTAGATGCTTGGGATGGCTATTTTGCTGAACGTGAGATTCTATATGGCACTTTGGCGCAGTTAAAAAAGAAAGTCGTGGTCCTTGCAGGGGATACGCATAACGCATGGTCGTCTAATTTATATAGCAAAGATGGTGCTTTTGTCGGCGTTGAGCTGGCAACCTGTTCAGTGTCTTCGCCAGGGATGGAAAAATACCTTAATATCCCTACGGCACAGCTTCAACAATTCGAGTTTGCATTTACGGCGTTGATTGATGAATTAAATTACTGCAATTTGAATCAACGAGGTTATTTGATGGTTCAATTTGATGAAACTCAAGTTGAATCTCAATGGGTATTCGTTGATTCGATTAAGAAGCCTGAATATATGATAGATCAAGCACGAGGTTATCAATTGATTTTAGATAAGAATTTATTAGCTATGAAAACGGCTCAGCAAGTCGCGTAAATTAAACTCTTAATATAGCCAAGTCGTTGTACTTGGCTTTTTTATGCTTCGTTAAATTTCAGACATAAAAAAACCAGCTTACGCTGGATTTTTATTTGCACCATATTTCATTAGCTGAAAAATGGTGCCCGAGGCCAGACTCGAACTGGCACGCTTTGTGGGCGGGGGATTTTAAATCCCCTGTGTCTACCGATTTCACCACTCGGGCTTTACCAATGGAGGCGGAGGTCGGAATCGAACCGGCGTACACGGAGTTGCAGTCCGCTGCATGACCACTCTGCCACCCCGCCATCTCTTGGTGATGCACATATTAGCAATCTTTAGAAAAAAAACAATAGTGTTTGTCGCGAATATGCACATAAAAACAACATCTAAAAGAATATTGCTCAAATTATCATGTATTATTTACGCAATTGATTCATACCCATTTTGGAGATGCGCTGTGGCATTGGTTTTAGACGGTCGTGCATTGGCAACACAAATCGAAGCAGATTTATTGGTACGTGTAGAAGCATTAAAAGCAAAATCGGGGCGTACCCCAATTTTGGCGACAATCTTAGTTGGTGATGATGGTGCATCGGCAACTTATGTGCGTATGAAAGGTAATGCTTGCCGTCGTGTAGGAATGGATTCGCTTAAAGTTGAGCTTCCGAAAGAGACGACAACTGAACAATTGCTTGCAGAAATTGAAAAGTTAAATGCAAATCCTGATGTACACGGGATTTTGTTGCAACACCCAGTGCCAGAGCAAATTGATGAAAGAGCTTGTTTTGATGCAATTTCATTGGCAAAAGATGTCGATGGTGTGACTTGCTTAGGTTTTGGTCGTATGGCGATGGGCGAGTCTGCTTATGGTTCAGCGACTCCAGCAGGTATCATGACCATTTTGCAAGAAAACAAGATTGAGATTGCAGGCAAACATGCCGTTGTGGTTGGTCGCTCTGCGATTTTAGGTAAACCAATGGCAATGATGCTATTACAAGCCAATGCAACCGTTACGATCTGTCATTCACGTACACAAAATCTTGCTGAGTTGGTTAAACAAGCCGACATTATCGTGGGTGCAGTAGGTAAAGCCGAATTGATTCAAAAAGATTGGATTAAGCAAGGTGCTGTTGTGGTTGATGCTGGTTTCCATCCACGTGATGGCGGTGGTGTTGGTGATATCCAATTAGTCGGTATTGAAGAGATTGCGTCTGCCTACACACCAGTACCAGGTGGAGTAGGTCCTATGACGATTACCACTTTGATTCGTCAAACAGTTGAAGCTGCTGAACAAGCATTAGGCTAAATCTCCCCCTAACCCCCTCTTTATAAAAGAGGGGGACTTAAAAGAATTAAAGAAACGATATGAGCTGTACTTTTCAATTTGCTAAAGCGCCTGAACAGTTACTTAAAGCATTGCATGATGTGATTCCAAATACTGACTTATTGGCACAACAATTACCTGAAACGCCGATTTCTTTATGGCTGATACCGCCAGTATTTCCTACAGATCGTTTGGATGATGAAGTCATTCGACGTATTTGGAATGAAACGCCGTATTGGATTTTTTGCTGGGCATCTGGCTTAGCAATGGCACAATGGTTATTGGCAGAACCGCATCATGTTAAAGATAAAGTTGTTCTAGATTTTGGTGCTGGTTCTGGTGTGGTTGCAATAGCTGCAAAAATGGCAGGTGCGAAACGCGTTATTTGTTGTGATATTGACCCCATTAGTCTTGAATCATGCCGTGAAAATGCGCTCTTAAATGATGTAGAGCTTGAATATCTCGATGATCTCTATAAATCAGAACAAGTGGATGTCTTGCTTGCTGCTGATGTACTTTATGATCAGTGCAATCGCTTCTTTTTAGATGAATTTTTGAAATTCGCACCTGAGGTTTGGGTTGCTGACAGTCGGGTTAAAAATTTTAGCCACCCAAAATATATAAAGATTGATGAGCGAAGTGCAACAACTTGGCCTGATTTAGATGAAGCGAAAGAGTTTAAAAATGTGAGTTTCTATCGAACGAAATAAGTCTCTTGCTGGTCTAAAAATAAGGTTTATTGTCTATTTCAAAGATATAAAATCATAACACAGCATCGTTTAACATCATGTTAAAACATTCAATGGAATAAAAAGATAATCGATTTAAATTTCGTTCAATAAAGTTGACTAAAAAAAGGAATATGATATGAATATTCAACACGTTGATGATGGCAAACATGGTGCTTTTAAGCTTTTAGACGGTGATGTATTGGCAGGCGAAATGGCTTATACATGGGCTGGAGATGAGATGCTCATTATTGACCATACCGATGTTAGTGATCAATTTCGTGGGAAAGGCGTTGGTCGTCAATTATTAGATGCCTTGGTTGAATTTGTACGACAACGTCATGTGAAGGTGATTCCTTTATGTCCTTTTGCAAAATCAGTGTTTGATAAAGATTCATCCATTCATGATGTGCTAAAAAAATAAATTTGGTTGGATGTATTCATCATCAATATCTGCATACATCCATTCTATATTTATGTGATTAAGAACATGTATAACGAACGACAGTAAGTGTGGTTGGTCGAGTCTCAAGTGCTTGACGAGTGGCATAACCTTCGCTGTTATTTAAATCAGGGGAGTTGGATAGACCAAAAGTTGTGCGACTGGTGCCAAGCTGAACACCGTATTTTTCTTGTGTAGCAGGGTTCATGATTTCATTGGTGCTTAGAATTGAAATTTTATAATTTTTTTCTGCACCGAGCACTTGTTTACATGCATGCTGCAATTTTTTCTCATCCACATTTGCATTGCCACGTGCAGAAAGTGTATAGGCAATCGTCGCCGAAGTTGCTGTTTTATCTTCAATTTGATAGCCCTTTGCACCATTATATTGATGTGAGCTTGTCTGACATGCAGCAATCAAAAGTGTACCGCTTACAATAAAGAATAAATTGGTTTTTTTCATATCAATGATCCTGTTATTTATACTTTAAGTATCGCATAAAATGATTTTTGAATTGTGTGTAATCTTTTAAAAATGGTTTTTTCGTCACTTTTGTATTCAAAAATAAAGAAAGAATTTTCGTTTGCGAACAATTTTGCATATAATCGCCCAAGTTTTTAATTTAATACAGAAGTCGTTGCTTTATTGCAGTATTACGCTCCGTTTTTTTCGGGTGTTTAATTCATTGCTCTAATACATCAGGCCAGTCTGGATAGGTATGTCATGATCTCTACAGATAGTCAAAAAAAATATGTGGTTGCATTTGATCAAGGTACAACGAGTTCACGTGCGATCGTATTGGATCACGATGCGAATGTCATCACCATAGCTCAGCGCGAATTTACCCAAATTTACCCACAACCAGGTTGGGTTGAGCATGATCCAATGGAAATCTGGGCGACCCAAAGTGCAGTATGGGTTGAAGCGTTAGCGCAAGCGAGTATTTCTAGTGATCAAATTGCTGCGATTGGGATTACCAACCAACGCGAAACTACGGTGATTTGGGACAAAAAAACGGGCAAACCTATTTACAATGCCATTGTTTGGCAAAGTCGCCAAAGCAATGAAATTTGTAATCAGCTTCGTCAAGATGGCTGGCAAGACTATGTGCGAAAAGTTACGGGTTTAGTGGTTGACCCATACTTCTCTGCGACAAAAATTAAATGGATTCTCGATCGGGTCGAAGGCAGTCGTGAGCGCGCTGAACGTGGCGAGCTTCTATTCGGTACAATTGATACATGGCTTATTTGGAAACTCACCAATGGTCAAGCTCATGTGACGGATTATACCAATGCCTCTCGGACCATGTTATTTAACATTGAAACATTGGAATGGGACGATAAGCTACTTGAAGCTTTAAACATCCCTAAAGCAATGTTGCCTGAAGTGCGTAGCTCTTCAGAGGTTTATGGATACACGCATACTATCAGTGGACAAGAAATAGGCATTCCGATCGCTGGTATCGCAGGGGATCAACAAGCCGCATTATTTGGTCAAATGTGTGTTGAAGTAGGACAAGCAAAAAATACCTACGGCACAGGCTGTTTCTTGTTAATGAATACAGGAAAGCGCATTGTTCAGTCGGACCATGGCTTGTTGACCACCATCGCATGTGGTGCAAAAGGCGAAGTGAACTATGCACTTGAGGGTGCTGTGTTTAATGGCGGCTCGTGTGTGCAATGGTTACGAGATGAAATGAAAGCGATTAATGATTCGCATGATTCTGAATATTACGCAACCAAAGTCAAAGATAGTAATGGTGTCTATGTTGTTCCTGCCTTTACCGGACTTGGAGCTCCTTATTGGGACCCGACCGCACGTGGTGCAATCTTGGGAATTACAAGAGGGGTCAGTATCGAGCATATTATTCGTGCGACTTTGGAATCGATTGCGTATCAAACGCGTGATGTTTTAGATGCAATGCAGCAAGATTCAGGTGAGAAGTTACGTACGCTCCGTGTTGATGGTGGCGTCACAGCCAATAATTTCTTGATGCAGTTCCAAGCTGATATCTTAGGTACTTCAGTTGAACGTCCTGCAATGAAAGAAACCACAGGTATGGGTGCGGCATTTCTTGCTGGTTTGGCTGTCGGTTTTTGGTCGGATCTGAATGAATTGAAGAGTAGAATGACCATCGAGCGCACTTTTACGCCTGAAAGTAGTCGAGATAGAACTGAGAAGCTCTACAAAGGCTGGTTAAAAGCGGTCGGTCGTACTCGGGATTGGGATGAGGATTAAGTTCGACTGAGTGCCTGTATCGGATGAGTTGAAATAACATAGGATGGATGAGCATGAGTTTGATATTACGCCAACAAAAGACCCTCGAATTAGTACGCGAGCGTGGCTATATTAGTATTGAAGAACTTGCCCAATATTTTGATGTTACACCTCAGACGATTCGACGTGATATTAATCAGTTGGCAGATGAAGGCTTATTGCGTCGCTATCATGGCGGCGCAGCACATGATTCGAGTGTTGAAAACACAGAGTACACAATGCGTGTCGGCCACATGCTTGAACAAAAGCGTTCTATTGCGGAAGCTGTTGCCGCAGCAGTACCTGATCATGCTTCATTGTTCATCAATATCGGTACTTCAACTGAAGCTATCGCGCATGCCTTGTTAAATCATACGGGCCTAAAAATTATTACCAATAATTTAAATGTTGCTAAAATTTTGAGTACCAAAGAAGATTTTGAAGTACTGATCGCCAGTGGACGCGTTCGCCCTGATGGTGGGGTGATCGGGCAGGCAACGGCTGATTTCTTTAAGCAATTTAAAGCAGATTATGCGTTGGTTGGGATTAGTGGTATCGACGAAGATGGCACGTTATTGGATTTCGATTTTCAAGAGGTTTGTGTTTCCCAAGAAATTATTTCTAGTGCACGTCAGGTTTTTTTAGCGGCTGATAGCAGTAAGTTTGGGCGTAATGCGATGATTCGTTTAGGTTCGCTTAAACAAGTGGATTGTATTTTTACTGACCAACAACCCAATGATCAATATATGAAAACCATACGAGATTTGGATATTGGATTGATCGTTGCAAAATAAATATTCATTTTCGAAAATATGTTACTTTTTTTGAATGAGCTGTTTTTTGCTTCGTTCACTTTATATAAAATTATTTTTTATTCTTTATAAATATTGTATTTAATAAGCTTATCATTATTTCCCCCTTTCTTTCAGTTTTTTACCATCAGTCTAAAAATGTCGATAAATTGACATTTTTATCGTGTATTTTTATTGTCTATTTTCATTTTATATGTTTAAATTTTCATTATTGAACAATATCGAAAATTTGCGGTGATGTATGCCAAATTCTCCTCAGCTAACGAATAAAATTTATGATCTTGCGATCATTGGTGGTGGTATCAATGGTGTAGGTATCGCAGTCGATGCGGCTGGTCGCGGATTATCGGTGTTTTTATGTGAAAAGGATGATTTAGCGAGTCATACTTCTTCCGCAAGCAGTAAGCTCATTCATGGTGGTTTGCGCTATTTAGAACACAAAGAGTTTCGCTTAGTGCGAGAGGCGTTGGCTGAGCGTGAAGTGTTATTGAATAAAGCGCCACATATTATTCGTCCGATGCGCTTCATCATGCCACATCGTCCACATTTACGCCCAGCTTGGCTGATTCGTACAGGACTATTTTTCTATGATCACCTTGGAAAGCGCGAGAAATTACTGGGTTCAAATAACGTTTATTTTAAAGAAGATAGCCCATTAAACTCGGCGATTACCCGTGGTTTTGAATATTCTGATTGTGCGGTAGATGACTCACGTTTAGTGGTGCTGAATGCGATGCATGCGCGTGAAAAAGGTGCTGATATTGTGACACGGACCCGTTGCTTATCCGCCAAGCGTGACGGGGAGTACTGGATAGTTGATTTGGAAAATGCACAGGGGGCATTTCAAATCAAAGCGAAGGCTTTGGTCAATGCCGCAGGTCCATGGGTTGCTCAGTTTATCAAACAAGATTTACAACTTAAATCACCGTATGGGATCCGTTTAATTCAAGGCAGTCATATTATTGTGCCGAAGCTTTATGAAGGTGATAAGGCCTTTATTATGCAAAATGATGACCGTCGTATCGTGTTTGCGATTCCTTATTTGGATCAATACACCATGATTGGAACAACGGATCATGAATACAAAGGTGATCCAGCTCAGGTGAAAATTACTCAAGGGGAAATTGACTATTTGGTTAAGGTGAGTAATGAACATTTTAAAAAGCAATTAACTCAAGACCAAATTATTTCGACTTTTGCTGGTGTGCGTCCGTTGTGTGATGACGAGTCGGATAATCCTTCTGCGGTGACACGTGATTATACCTTGGCATTGTCAAAGCAAGCAGTCGGCGAAGCACCATTGCTTTCTGTATTTGGCGGAAAATTAACAACTTACCGTAAGTTGGCCGAATCTGCGATGCAGCAGCTCAAAGCATTCTTCCCAGAAATGCAGGGACGCTGGACGGCAAAAGAAGTCTTGCCAGGTGGTGAGAAGATGGATACTGTTGAGCAGTTGGTTCAGGAAATTCTTCTACAAGTGACTGATGCACCAGAGTCCTTAGCTAAACGTTGGGCATCTGCTTATGGTACACGTGTGTGGAATATTCTGGGGGAAGCCACTTCTGTCGCGCAGCTTGGGCAGCATTTTGGTCAGGGCTTATATGTCAGAGAAGTGGACTATTTGTGGCGTTTCGAATGGGTAACGACCAGTGAAGATCTTCTTTGGAGACGCTCTAAGCTTGGTTTAGGCATGAGTAATGATGAGGTCGCATCATTGGATGTATATTTAAAAACTAAAAATCAGGCACCTAACGCAGCTTAAAATATTGACCCCTTATCCTAGTATTAAGATAAGGGGTTAAATTTATTAATATTTAAACTTAAGCGCAACGCTATAGTTTGCAGGTTCTCCGTAGAATGCTTGACTATAAGTGAAGCTATTTAAATAATTTTTATCGGTGACATTATTTGCATTGGCCTGAACGGTGAAATGTTGGTTCACTTCATAGCTTGCCATTAGATTAAGTAAAGCATAATCACTTTGTTTCAAATACGCCGATTTCACATTGTCAAAAATCGAGGTTTTCCCTTGCCATTGCAGTCCTGCGCCAACTTTGAGTTTTGGTAGTTGAGCAGGTGTATAGGTGGTCAGTAGATTAAAGGTTTGAGTCGGATTATAAGTTCTCGCAGCCCCACCATTTTTTAGATCTTGTAAACTAAATTGAGCATAACCAAGAGAGACGTTGACTTGATCGGTTAATTGTCCTGCCAAACCAACTTCGACACCTTGTGAGCGTAAATCACTAATGCCAACTTTTCGATTTAAAGGATGTCCGTCACTTGAGCGCAGAGGATAATTATTTTCTTCTGTTCTAAAGATTGCCAAGGTTCCTGTTAGTTTGTCATCTAACCAAGCACTTTTAATCCCAACCTCATAGCTTTTACCTTCGATTGGATCGGCAACTTTTCCTGTGGCTTCATTCACAGAAGTTTGAGGGCGAAAGATCGAGGTGTAACTCATATAACCTATATATTCAGGGCTAAAGTTATAGCTAATCCCTGCATAAGGCGAAAGCTTACTTTCATCGTAATTCATTGGTGAAGTGTAGCTATAACCCTCACTTTTTGCTTTAACGTAGTTGGCGCCAAGTGTCACTTTGAGATCATCATTGAGGTGAAGACGTGTGGCGGCATAAATAGATTCATTACGTTGGCTGTAGTCAGCTTGTTTGACGAAATCTGACCAAGTGACATGCTTTGGTGTCCAGCTTGCCCAATTGGTTGTATAAGGTGTAACTGAGATTTGTCCGTTGTATTCAGAGCTTACATGATTGATATTGCTGTCATGTAGCGTACCTTGCTTTTGGTGGTCAACTTGATCACTTTTAGAAAAGGTATAACCAATGATTGCTTCATGCTCTCGATTAAATAGGTCAAATTTGCCTTGAAGATTAAAATCAGCAGTGTGTAGTTTATTATTCTCTAAATAACCATTTGGTGTTAATGAAACTCCTGAGCCGTCTGCGTTTGGATAGCCGTAATAGTATAAAAGCTGGCTTTCACGATCTTTTTCATTGTAGTTATAGCTTAGGTTAGCAGACCATGTATCTAGGAATTTTTGTTTTAGTTCAATAAATGCATTTCTAGAAGTGTTGTCCCAATATGCCCAATCTGGATTGGGGTTAAATGAGCGATCATAACTGAGTTGTTTGCCAGAACTATCCATGAGTGGAATCGCACCCCAGTTGTTGGCATTTGGCTTATTTTTTTCTTGACTGGCACCAATGGTGAGAAGGGTAGAGTCAGTAATATCTGCTTCTATAACGCCTACAATTCCATTTTTTTCTGAGGAATAACGATCGAGATGTGAGTCACCTGTTTGTTGGAAGCCAGCCAATCTTGCACGTATACGATCATTTAAACGACCAGAAGCATCCGCTTCATAGCGTTGCGTGTCCCACGAACCATAGCTAAGAGAGCTGCTGGCTTGAAATTCTTTTGTTGGACGTTTCCGAACATAATTGATGGTTGCACTTGGATCACCAAAGGCATTGGTTAATGCATTTGCACCTTTTACGACTTCAACTCGATCATAAAAATAGCTGTCAGGATTGATATCTGTGGTATTCCAATTGGTTAGTGGAAATCCCACACCATCAATTAATATGTTAGAAATTTCAAATCCACGTGCCATATATACGGCTCGTTCCGTTTCAAGCGCATTGACTGTCACGCCAGGGGTATTATTTAAAATATCTCGTGTTGAGGTTAAACCAAAGTCTTCGATCTGTTGGCGTGTCACAACATTGATAGTTTGAGGGGTTTCTTTGGCTTCGATATTGAGCTTGGTCGCACTTGAGCTATTTTTAATCGTATAGGCTTTGGTGCTTTCAGAATCTGAAATTTCATTCTGAGTCGCTTTGACTTGAATGGTTGGGAGTTGCTGTGACACTTCTTCTGCTGCAAAGCTATAGGGGCTAATGCTGACTAAGCTTGATAGTGCAAGAAAAAGTGAGTTTCGTTTGAAGGAGAGAGTCGAGCTCATATTTACAACCATGTAAATGAGAAATATTATTATTACAATTATCGTTAAAAATGTTTTGTTTTGCAATTTTTTTGTTATGAAGTTTTGGGATACACGGGTGAAATCTAAATATTAAGTTGGGATTTACAAGATATAGAAGATGGAAAAGTTGAATACATGATATTAATTTTTATTAAAAGTTAAATATAAGTAATTAATATTAAATATGTCTTAACAATATGAGGGATGCTTAAAAAATTAAATAAATATAATAATCAGCAAATTAGAATTTATTATTAATTTTTTAAATATATTGATGATAACAATTCTTGTTAAGGTTGAGTGAATAATGTATATTCCGTTTCAGTTTGTAACATCACATAACATTCTGTATATTTGAATATGAATAAAACAATTCGTTTTTATGCTGCATGTGTAGCATCTATCCCTCTCTCTGCGATCGCTGCTGACTTAAAGTCTCCCCCGAGTCCAGAACAAATCTCTACATTGGAAGTCGTTCGGCAGGACCAGCGTTTAAATGAATTAAAGCAACAATTACTTGAGCAAAACATTCAGCTCACACCAAAACCAGCCAAGGATCATCAAAGCTTACAATCGATTGTTGTTGCAGAAAACCCATGTTTTAAAATCAACCAACTCAGTTTAGATATTACAAACAATCAGGATCAGAGATACAGCTCAAAAGACTTCGACTTTGTCATCAAAGCATTAAGTGATCCCAAAAAAGGAATTTTGGGGCAATGTATTGGCACGCAAAGCCTACAAAACTTGGTGAAATTTGCACAGAATGAAGTGCTTAAGAAAGGCTACCTCACAACGCAAGTCATTGCTCCTCAACAAGACTTAAATACGGGCATTTTAGAATTACAGCTTGAACTAGGGCGATTGCATCAAGTGATTCGGCAAAAAGCAGAACCCTCGCAATTAGAACTTTCGGCTGCGTTACCTTTTAAGGAAAATGATGTCCTTAATCTGCGGCAGTTTGATCAAGGCTTAGAAAATTTAAAACGAGCAACCAATCGACGTTTAGACCTTCAAATAGTACCAACAACTGATGAGCACCATGAACATCGCGGCTATAGTGATGTATTGATTTCTGCTGAATCCTTACAAAAGCTGAATTTCAATGTTGGCGTTGATGACTCGGGCAGTAAAAGTACGGGGAAATATATTGGCAATGTCGGGATTGGGGTAAATAGCCCATTTCATCTTAACGATGCATTCAATCTAAACTTTAGTCATTCATTAGATAACTTGCATCGTGATCGTAACCAAAATTACTTTGCGAGCTATCAACTCCCATTTCGTAACTATGATCTGAGTATTAGCTTTAACCAGTCAGAATACGAACAATATGTTGCAGGCTATAACGAACCAATTTTATATAGCGGTAAAAACCAACAAAGTAATTTGACCATTTCACGTCTTTTAAGCCGTGGTAGTCACTATAAGACCAGTGTATATAGCAAAGTCTATCATAAGCGTAGCCAAAACTTTATTGACGACATTGAGGTAGGCGTACAACGACGTCAAACTTCAGGTTGGAATGCAGGATTACAACACCGTCAATATGTGGGGGATGGCACTGTAGATGTAGGGCTGGACTATCGACATGGAACTGGTGCTTTTAATGCCAAACTCGCCTCAGAAGAACAAATCCGCGTCAATGGTGTATTGCTTCCTTCAGAAGGGTATTCAAGAGCACCATTGTGGAGTGCGGACCTACGCCTTAACTATCCCTTACTGATTTTAGAACATCCCGCCCAATACCGTTTGAGCTGGAAAGGGCAATATGCGCCTAAGATTTTAGTCCCCCAGGATCGCTTCTATATTGGTGGTCGATACAGTGTTAGAGGCTTTGATGGTGATGTCATGCTCTCAGGAGATAACGGACATTACCTACAACAGGAAATGAGCTTTGGAACAGCGATCCCTAATACCCAATTTTATTTGGGTATTGATCAAGGCTGGGTCAACGGACGCAATAGCATTGCCAGTAAACGACACCTCATAGGCAGTGTATTTGGACTGCGTAGCTATTCCCGAGGGGTGTATTTAGATGCCTTTGCAGGACATGGGCTAGTTGCACCAAAAACCTTAGAAAAAGATTGGGTTACAGGCTTTAGCCTCAGTTATTCGTACTAAACCATATTTTTAATTTTTGAATATTCAACTTATAGCAGAACCGATATGAACAAGAATCGTTACCGTATTATTTATAACAAAGCTCGTCAAATGTTTATGGCTGTTGCAGAAAATGCAAAAAGCCAAAGTAAAGCATCAGGTCAAAGTAGTGGTTCAACCACAGCAACGACCAGTGCTGATGATGAATCATTCCATCAGCTTTGGCACGTCAAGGCCTTGGTTGCCAGTATGAGTATGTGGATGCCACTTTCAACGGTTTATGCAGGCATGGTGGCAGACACTGGCGCACCGGCTGCAAATCGACCTGTAATTGGGGTTGGACAAAACTCACAAAAACAAAATGTACCTGTCATTAATATTCAAACACCGAATAAAAGCGGTGTATCACACAACATTTATAAAGAGTTTGATGTCCCAACGCAGGGGGCAGTACTCAATAACAGTCGTACAGGTGCTGCCTCAAGTATCGTTGGCAGTGTAGGAGCTAATCCATACTTACAAACAGGTGAAGCTCGTCTAATTTTAAATGAAGTCAATTCAGCACGAGCGAGCCAATTTGAAGGTAACCTTGAAATTGCAGGTCAACGCGCTGATTTGATTATTGCAAACCCATCGGGGATCAATGTTAAAGGTGGTGGTTTTATTAATGCCAATCGAGCCACTTTAACGACTGGTAAGCCGCAGTTCAATGCGGATGGTTCGATCAAACAATTTGTGATCGACCAGGGTAAGATCACCATTTCTGCAAATACAGGCTCACAGTTCGGCTTGGGTGGGGCAAATAACAACGCCAACTATCTTGATATTTATACCAGAGCTTTAGAACTCAATGCACAACTCCATGCTGAACAAGACATTCAGGTGGTGACAGGTGCTAATACCATTAGTGCAGATCTCACACAAATTCAGGATAAAACCTCAACTGCGGCGGCACCAACCGTTGCCATCGATGTCAAAGCATTGGGTGGCATGTATGCCAATAACATCTATCTTGTAGGTACAGAAAAAGGACTAGGGGTTAATAATGCGGGCACCCTACAAGCGGTAAATAATCTTGTGGTCACCAGTGCAGGAAAGATTGAGCATACAGGAAGCATCAGCTCAACCAGTAAAACTCAAGGTTTGGTCAGTGTCTCGACTACAGGCACGGGGACAGCCGCTGATATTAATTCAGCAGGGACGATTAGTAGCTTTGGTTTGCTAAGTCTAGACTCTGGAAATGATATCAATATTAAAGCTAAAGATGTGACTTTGAATTATGAAGGTGTTGCATCTTCACCTTTGATCATCAGTGCCAAAGGCAATGTCAACCTAGCTGATTCAGCCAAGATCAGAAATATGGGGGCAACTGGCGACCTCTATATTGATGCTACAAATATCAATTTAGCTGCAAATGCCGAATTGAGAAGTAATCGAGGATCAGCACACATCCAAGCACAAAAGGACTTCACTTCAAACAAAGCAGGATTGGTTGCGGCTAAAGATTTGACGGTCAGTGCGAATAATCACCTCAATCTTACCGATACACGCTTACATGCATCAACAGGCAATATCCAATTACAGTCCAGCTCAAAAGAAACGGCGTTAAATAAAATCACGGTTCAAGGTGGAAGTGTTAGCGCAGCAAAAGAGCTTGCAATTTATGCAGATAAAGACGTTATTCTAAATAACATTGATTTTGTAAAGAAAACCAATAGTACTTTGGCACAGATCAACAGCTTGAATGTTTATGCAGGGGGTAACTTAAGCTTTACTACTGCGAATCAACTATTTCCATATACCGCAGGGAAGATTCAACTTGGGGCGGGAAATGCCCTTACCGTACAAGGGACAGGTACGCGTTCAACCTTAAAAGGTGGCGGTGGATTGAGTCTATCCGGTAAAAGTGTAACCACTAAAAATATCCAACTTGCGGGTTCAAGTGCTAATGATCTCGATATTGTGAGTAATGGTGGCAATATCCTGTTAGATCAAGGTACGGGGTTATGGGCAAATACAGGCAATATCAACGTTAATGCTTCAAATGGCAGTATTACTGCAAATAGCTTGCAAGCGACGACTTTAGGTAAAGCATCGTTATTAGCCAGTAAAAATGTCATCTTAGCTGCAAACAAAGTTGAAACTGTTGTAACGGGCACAGATGCCAAAAATGTCACCTATACTCCAAGTAAAATCACAGCAGAGAAAGGTATTCAGATCGCATCAATTGATAACGGATATCTACGTTTAAATACCATTAATTTAGATGCTAAAAATGGTGATATTCAGTTAGATGCAAAAGGCAATATTAGTTTAGTACGCTCAGATGTAATTACCCAACAACAAAAGGCAGATGGAAGTTTTAGTCCTAACAAAACTTATTTATGGAGTGAGTTAAACGGTAAAAATATCCTGATCAATGGTGGTGCGAATAATAGCCTAAATTGGGGTAATTTAAACGCCACAGGGAACATCCAAGCGCAAGCAAAAGGCACACAGTTCTTATATGGTATGAACCTTAAGAGTGGTGCAAACACAACTTTACATGCTGATGGTCGTCAAACCTTGCATCATGTTACAGCTCAGTCTGCTGGGCATACAGCATTGAGCACTAAAGATAGGCTGCACTTGAGTTCGAGTATTGTAGTAGCAGATGGTACGACAAACTGGGGGGTGGGTAATACTGTCAAGCTACAAGCTGATGGTGTGCTTTCATTGGTCAGTGGTGCTGGTCAGTATCTACAAAATACAGATATTAAAGGTGGGGCTGTACTGATTGAAAGCGGTGCTGGCTTTGATGTGAATAAGAATGTCAAGGTGACAGCTACAGGTTCGCCGCTATTGAATAATGACAAGGACTTAAACAAACTTAATGGTAATTTAAGTATTCAAACCAACAATAATTTAACCATCGATCCTAAGTTACTGACACTGAGTGCGGTGGGTGATTATGATCTGATGAGTGAAAATGGTGACTTAAAACTTATTGGTTATGGTGAAACCAAAGGGAGTGGTAGTGAGCAAGTGGTTAAGCTTAACACCGCCAATGGTGGAATCAGTCTTGCAGGTAAATCAGTAGAGTTGCAAGGAACACGATTAAACGCTACTAAAGATATTTCGATTATATCGAATGGCGGTGGTTTAATTTTGGATAGCGTAGAGAATAAGCTGATAAAAGATATCAATGATTTACATGCAAGAAAGGATTATCTAGACCAAGAATATGCTGCGTTGCTTAACGATGAAAATTATAAAAGAATGATGTATTTGGTGAATCATAATTACACTACAAAAAATGGAGTCATTGGTGCATTAAACGAAATAAAATTGTTGGTAGAAAAATTAAACGAAAGGTACCAAATTACGGTTACACCTTATGGTGACGGGTTTACTACGAAGTCTGATTTTTCAACAGGGACGAGGTATTATGCTGATGTGACCGTTGCTCAACCATATACGCAAGAGTCAGATAATACCAAACAGACAATAACAACTTTAAGCAAAAACTTAACTGGCTACGGCAGTGAGCAAGTCGTTAAGCTCGACACAACCACTGGTGGGATTAAGCTTGTTGGTCAAAAAGTGGAGTTACAGGGAACACAATTAACTGCGGCTAAAGATATTTCGATTGTATCAAATGGTGGTGATTTAATTGTGGATGGTGTGAGGAATACGTTGATAAATCAACCATCAACAAAACATATCAATGATTTAAATACGAGAAAGATTTATTTAGACCAAGAATATGCTGCATTGATTAACGATGAAAATTATAAAAGAATGATGTATTTAGTAAATCATAATTACACCACAAAAAATGGAGTGATTGGTGCATTAAACGAAATAAAATTGTTGGTAGGAAAATTAAACGAAAAGTATCAAATTACGGTGACACCTTATGGCGATGGTCTTACTACGAAGTATAGTGCTTCAACAGGGACAAGATATTATACTGATGTGACCGTTGCTCAACCATATACGCAAGAGTCTGATGATACCAAACAGACAATTGCAATTTTAAGTAAGAACTTAAATGGCTACGAGCATCAAGGTGCAACCCTGACGAGTAATACGGGCAATATTAATTTGATCTCTAAACAAGGTCTAAGTATTAGTGGTTCAACTATTGATGCTAAAAAGGGTTCGGTTCTTCTTGAAGCAGCAGGTACATTGGCTGATGAGGAGTATTTAATTCAAGGTGAATTTAAGAGCAATATAAAAAATAGTGTCAAACAAGGAAAAATTAAGGGAAGCATCATTATCGATGCCACCCAAGACTCCTATGAAATTGGTCAGGTGACTAATGATAATTATAATTGGCGTAGCCCTGTAAATGCGACCACAATCAACGGCGATAAAGGCGTTACAATCAAAGCCACTGGCAAAAGTGCCACAGATAATTTGATCTTACAAGGCGTAGGAATCACATCGAATAATGGTAATGTCGATATTGAAGCCTATAAAAATATTATTTTTGATGTGGCTGTTGAAAATAGCTACGATAAGAGTAAGAAAACAGAAACCAAACGAAAATGGTATGGGAAGAAAAAGACCACAACCACGATAAAAACGGCTGAACGTGTTGGTGGTGTATCGGTCGATATTGATGCAAAAAACATCAATGTCAAAAGTGGAGAGCCGAAAAAGGCTGATGATAAAGAAACTGGACCACATCGTACCAGTATCGATATGTATTCAAGTCAGTTAACGGCACATGGTGGTAAAGTTACGATTTTAGCGGGCGGTGATATCAACCTTTTAACTGCTGATAATATCTCTAATAATACCCTTGATATCAGTAAGAGTAGTTCATGGATCGGTATTAAACTTAATAAGTCCAAATATACCAGCACACGAAATATCAAATCAGAGTTACCTGCTGTTTTAGAAGCAAGTTATATCGGTGCTCAAGCCGATGGCAATATTGTTTTAAAAGGTACTGAGTTTAATTATTTGGAAGGTGCAGATATAAAGGCTGGTCAGGAAATTTATCTCCTTGGTGCATCGGAACTTGTAGAAGAAACACTGAATAAAACAAGTAATAGTGTGGTTTGGCAATCAATGCAAGACCAAGGTTCGATTACTGAAACATCAAAGTTACCTACCTTTAATGGACCTGTTGCACCGAAGTTTGAAGCAAAAGGTGGCTTAACTGTTCAAGTTCCAGTTGTATCAGGTAAAGATAATGATGTCCGAGCAGAAGTTTTAAAACTTGCGAACCAACCTGGCAATGCTTACCTAAAAGATTTGGTTAACCGTAAAGATGTGAATTGGGAAGCGGTTAAGCTGGCACAAGAGAGTTGGGATTATAAGTCTCAAGGGTTGACAGGTGCTGGAGCTGCGCTCATTGTGATTATTGTAACGATAGCGACTATGGGGACAGGTACTGCAGCTGCGGCTGGAGCAGCAGGAGGGGCTGCCGCAGGCGGAACGACTGTTGGTTTAGGTGCTAGTATGATTGGTGCGGCAGGTATCACAACGACCACTGTTGCGGGAGTAACCACTGTCAGTGTATCCGCACTGGGTGCAATGGCAAATGCTGCTGTTACTTCATTACTGACACAAGCAAGTATTAGTACCATAAACAATGGTGGTGATCTAAGTCAGACCTTGAAAGATCTGGGCAGCAAAGATTCTGTTAAAAGTTTGGCAACAAGTGTGGTGACTGCGGGATTGTTGCATGGAGTTGCGACTAACTTAAATATTAGCAGCAATGCGGCGATCAATGACGTTGCTAACAGAATGGCAAATGGCATGATACAAGGCGTAGGTAGTACGCTCATTGACTCTACTGTTAATGGTACAAGTCTGAGTGAAGGGTTGGAAAAAGCCTTGTTATCAGGATTAGCAAATTCATTGCAAGCTCCATTAGCAGGTACAATTGGCGATACATTGGGCATGAGTAATAATGCATTTGTGAGCAAAGTTGTTGCCATCGCAGCTCATGCAGCAGCAGGTTGCGCTACAGGTCTGGTTGATAAAGAGTGTCAATCACGAGCACTTGGTGCGGCTTTGGGTGAAGTTATTGCAGAAAATATGTTTAAGCCAGCGAATGGTGTTGAATATACAGCGGCAGAAGAACAAAAAATTCTTAATATTAGTAAACTAACGACAGGGATTGTTGCTGCCTACACTGGTAACGATGTGACTGCTGCTGCCAATGCTGCTGAAACGGCAGTTAAAAACAACTATCTGAGTCATGCACAAGAAAAACTAAAGAAACAGGAGCTGAATAATTGTAATGTCGTGACTTGTGGTGGGTTAATCGTCAAATGGGCGGCGATTGATGCAGGACAAGATGCGAGCTATGCAGCAGGCTTTGCTGCTGGTATTCCTGTATCTGTTGTAGAGTCGGTGGTCGGATTAGTCCAAATGGCCCTCAGCCCAATAGAAACGTATAAAGCACTCAAAGATGTGATCAGTAGTGAAAATGCACTGGGTAAAATCAGTAATGCAATAAAAGAAGATTTAACAAACAAGATTAACAAAGCCGAAGCAGAATATCAGAAGGCTGGTCCATCGGGTTCATATAATGCGGGTCTGGAAACAGGAAAACTCGTGACTGATGTAGTGAGTATATTTGCTGGCGGGGCTGGTGCAGTCAAAGGTGGGGCGATATTAACGGAAAAAGTAGCAGCGAAAGTCAGCTACAAAGTTCTAAAAGATCCTGTGATTATATCTGACAAGGGTGTTCCCGTCAGTCTGGATGGTCATAAAATATATGATCCTAATTTTGCGCCATTAAGTACCAATCCAAAAGCACAATATAGGTTTTCAGATTTTAATCATAGACCTACAGGCGGAGATGTTTATTTTGGAGAAAACATCGTCACCTCATATTTTGAGGTAAGACAAGCAGTCAATGGTAAGTCTTTATTTGTCGGTCAGGTGGAAGTTAAAAATGTATTGGATTTAACCGATCCGAAGATATTAAAACAGATGGGTATTGATCAGAAGAAACTAACTGAAATTGCACCAGACGGTATGACAAAATCTGAATTAGCCAGAAAAGATGCCATATACGCCTATACAAACAGTATTGCCAACCAAGCCTATGATAAGGGTTACTCGGGTATTATTTATAATAGTAGTCGTAATACAGGTTCAAATAATAACCGTGCCGTGGTGCTATTCGGTGATCGCTATGATCCAGCGAAAATCAAGCCTGTATTGGATAAACCAATTTTAACAAAATAAGGAGCAGCGGAATGAGGGCTTTACATCAAGTGGCGGCGAGCCAATTGGGGATCGGTGTCTGGTATCAAAAAGGATATGAGCAAAAGGGGATTTTATTTACTCCACCGAATGAGTATGAGAGGTCTGAAGCTTTAGGCGCACAATGTGCAAATTGCCATACCATTGTATGGATCACAGGGCGCAGTGATCCTATTTTAAATGAAGAATTACCAGATTACGCTGTTCATGGTGGTCCTGTTTATCGTGAATATATTCAAGATAACTTAAAACGCTTTTTACGGTCATTGCCTGCATGTCCGCATTGCCATCAACAGGCTTATAATTTGTTTATTAATAATATCGTTATACCTAGATATCAAAATGGGGATGATCCTTTATTGGATAGCGAAGATTATGGGGTAAACGAAGAAATGTCAGCTAAAGTTAAAGACAAAGCAGTATGGTGGTATGGCGATGAAGCTGAGGCTAAAAGGCTGGATCTGCATTTTTTGTGATGATAGTCTACGGTACTATTTGGTTTGATGTGCGTAGTTTGATTTTCTAGAGGGGGTAAATTGTGATAATTAGATGCAAAAAATTTAGAGGCTATTCTTTACCTTGGTAGCTACGTACAGATCGTCGAACAGGGCATTACATATCAGATATTCTTAAGAATTTTATTGATAGTTGATACACTATTTCTTAAAACCTATTCTTCTTATGAGATAGGTTTTTTTATAATAAAAAAGCCAAATCACCAGACAACAAAAAAGGTCGCCGAAGCGACCTTTTTATGTCATTTAATTATTAAGCAGATTTAACCGCATTTAATAATTCATTTTGACGATCTTTAAGTGCTTGAGGTAAGCGATCACCAAGTTTAGTAAATAACTCAGTGTGGCTCTCAAGCTCTTTGATCCATTGATCTTTGTCTTGCGCTGTAACAGTTTCGAATTGCTCTTTAGAGAAATCAATACCTTCCCAGTTCAATTGCTCATAAGTTGGAACTAGACCGATTGGTGTTTGAGTCGCTTCAGCACGACCTTCACAACGATCAATGATCCACTCAAGAACACGCATGTTTTGACCGAAACCAGGCCATACGAAGTTGCCTTCAGCATCACGACGGAACCAGTTTACATTGAAGATTTTTGGTAATTTATTACCAGCAGCTTCTGCTTTAGCACCAACTTCTTGACCAAGTTGTAACCAATGACCGAAGTAATCAGCCATGTTATAACCAGCGAAAGGAAGCATCGCAAATGGATCACGACGAACGATACCTTGTTGACCAACAGCAGCAGCAGTTGTTTCAGAACCCATAGTTGCAGCTTTATACACGCCATCAACCCAATCAAAAGCTTCTGATACTAAAGGCACTGTGTCCGCACGGCGACCACCGAAGATGAATGCTGAGATTGGAACACCTGCTGGATTTTCCCAGTCAGCGTCAATCGAAGGGCATTGACCAGCAGAAACAGTGAAACGTGCATTTGGATGAGCAGCTTTGTCTTCGCCAGTATGCGGTTGACCTTTCCAGTTGGTCAGGTTCGCTGGAATTTCTTTAGAAAGACCTTCCCACCATACTTCACCGTTATCAGTTACAGCAACGTTGGTATAAATGACATCTTTATGCATAGTTGCCATGCAGTTCGGGTTGGTTTTGGTATTTGTACCAGGTGCAACACCGAAGAAACCAGCTTCTGGGTTGATTGCATATAAACGACCATCTTCACCTGGTTTGATCCAAGCGATATCGTCACCTACAGTTTCAATCTTCCAACCTTCATAACCTGCTGGTGGAATCAACATCGCAAAGTTAGTTTTACCACATGCAGAAGGGAATGCCGCTGCGATGTAATGTTTTTCACCTTGTGGATTGGTTACGCCTAAAATTAGCATGTGCTCAGCTAACCAACCTTGTTCACGACCCATTGCAGAAGCAATACGTAATGCTAAGCATTTTTTACCAAGTAATGCATTACCACCATAACCAGAACCGTAAGACCAGATTTCACGCGTTTCTGGGTAGTGCACGATATATTTTTCGTTGTTGCATGGCCATGCAACATCTTTTGCACCAGCGGCAAGAGGGGCTGCAACAGTGTGTACGCAAGGTACATATTCACCGTCTGTACCAAGCACGTCATAAACCGCTTTGCCCATACGTGCCATTTTCTTCATCGAAACAGCAACGTAAGGTGAATCTGTAAGTTCGATACCAATGTGTGCAATGTGGCTACCTAACGGACCCATTGAGAAAGGAACCACATACATGGTACGGCCTTCCATTGCACCATCAAATAATCCATTTAATTTTTCGCGCATTTCCGCAGGTGCAACCCAGTTATTAGTCGCGCCAGCATCTTCTTGGTTTGCAGAGCAAATATAAGTGCGGTCTTCAACACGAGCAACATCAGAAGGATCAGAATTTGCAAGATATGAACCAGGATGCTTTTCTTGGTTAAGTTTTTGCATGGTGCCGTTAGCGATCATCAAGTCGATCAGACGTTGATATTCTTCTTCGCTTCCGTCACACCATTCAATTTTTGCTGGTTTGGTTAATTTTGCAATTTCTTCCACCCATGCAATAAGCTTAGGGTGACGAACGAATTCTGGTGCGTTCACTTGGGTCATGGTGATGCCTTTTTAAAGTGTGTACGACGTACAATTCTATTCATTGGGATACAATGAAAATAGATGAAGTAAAAAAAGTGGCTGTATTAAAGCATAAAATCGAAAAAAAAATAAGAGCTAAGAATGTTATCTCCTGTTAATGAAAACCCGTTTAATGCTATCTAAGTAGTTGTTTTTGATCGATTGAATGTTTTTTAAATGCAGTATATGTTTTACTTATAGGTGTTATTTTTATTAAAAATACAATTAAATAACAATAGTTTACTGTTTATGCATTTCTTGAGAATTATTATTGATAAAATGAATTATGCTCATTCAAAATTTACATAAACAAGCTTTCATTTGTTGCTTTTGTACCCAAAAATACAGCTATTAACAGCCTTATGTTTGATCTTTATGAGTCCAGATTTACGCCCACTTTCTATTATATATAATCAAAAATCAGGATTTCATGCGGCGCAACAAGATGAAGAATATGAACGTCTCATGACATTTTGGACACAATATGGTTTTGAAATTCAGGTTTTTGAGTTAAATCAAACAATTGATTTTGATGAAATGATGGCAGCTATTTTAGTGAGACATCAACAGGCTGATAAGCGGGGAGTGGTGATTGCAGCAGGTGGAGACGGGACTTTAAACGCAGTTGCAAAGCATTTGATGCATACCGATATCCCAATGGGGATCATACCGCTAGGTACTTTTAATTATGTTGCTCGAGCCTTAAATATCCCGATTGATGTACATAAAGCGGCAGAAGTGATTGCGACTGGGACAATCCATGAGGTGCATGTCGCAACCCTCAATGACCAAATTTATTTGAATAATGCCAGTCTAGGTTTATATCCGTTATTTATTAAGAAGCGTGAATTATATAATCAACGGTTTGGGCGGTTTCCATTGCATGCATATACCTCAGGCTTGGATGTGTTGCTACGCGAACATAGATCTTTAAAGTTGGCTGTGACGGTTGATGGAAAAAAACACCCAGTGAGCACGCCGCTGATTTTCTTTGGAAATAATCAGCTACAACTCAGTGACTTGAAGCTCAGAATTGCGGAATGTGCTGCCAATGGAAAACTGGCTGGCGTCGTGGTTGCGAAAAGTGATCGCTATAGCTTGTTAAAAATGTTGTGGAAGTTAATTCAAGGAAAAATTGATCAAGCTTCTGATGTCTATACCTTCTGTGCTGAACAGATACAGGTAGATTGTAAAAAGACAAAGTTAACGGTAGCAGTGGATGGAGAGTTAAGGGAAATGCAAACGCCATTAAACTTCGCTGTTAAAAAATCGGCCCTAAAAGTGATGGTTCCAAATGTTGTTACATCTGTCTGATCTGCATTTTGGTACTGAACGTGAAGTATGTATGCACGCAATCCAGCTGTTTTGTGAGCAACATCATCCTGAAGCAATTGTGGTGAGTGGTGATTTAACTCAACGTGCCCGTTTTAAGCAGTTTTATGCGTGTCGTCAGTTCCTAGAAAGCTTGTCGATTCCTTATTTGGTAGTGCCGGGTAATCATGACATTCCTTTGTACCATGTATGGAATCGCTTTTTCTCACCTTTTCTGCGCTATCAAATGTTTTTTGGTGATCTGGAAACGGCTTTAGAAACGGAGCATTTCTATATTGTTGGCTTGAATAGTATTCGTAGACGTTACCATACGCGCGGGCATATTTCCGCGCAGCAAATTCACGAAACATACGATAAACTCAAACAAGCGCCAGCGAATAAAATTAAATTGGTGGTGTTTCATCAACCTTTTTACATTGCGCCTGATGAACATCATGATAAAGATTGCCCTGTACTTGGACAGATTGCTTTGGAGCAATGGGGGCATACTGGGTTGTTTGGGCTATTACATGGACATTTACACCAAGCAGCGGTTTATGATCTCACCCAAATCTATCAATTGAATATTGAGCATCCGGTTTACGATATTCATGCAGGTACCGCGATTTCCAATCGTTTGCATCATGATGCCACCAATAGTTTCAATGTAATTTTAGACAACGGTGTGATTGAACATTATTGGTTTGATGAACAAAAAAAACGGTTCGAAAAGCATGAAAAAGCGATGAATTTAAATCACAATGACGATGATGTCTGAAAAAGCACCAAAAAGTAGATTTTTTTTTATTTTTCCCCTTGAAGCCTTTTTTTTTAACCCCACAAAAGTGGCATATCAAAATTTTGTTTATTGCTACTGGAGTAGCAATACAAATTAATCAAAAAGACTAAGTCTGATGGAGTTAATTATGAGCAACATTCGTCCATTACATGATCGTGTTGTGATTCGTCGCGTAGAAGAAGAAACCAAAACTGCTGGTGGTATTTTACTGCCAGGTTCTGCTGCTGAAAAACCATTACAAGGTGAAGTGATTGCAGTTGGTAACGGTCAAATCACAGATAACGGCGTACGTGCTTTGGATGTCAAAGTTGGTGACAAAGTATTGTTTGGTGCATATGCAGGTACCACAGTTAAAGTGAGTGGTGAAGAACTCTTGATTATGAAAGAGTCAGATATCTTAGCTGTGCTAGAAGGCTAATCGACACATAACTCATTTTATTATCAGATTAAGTATTTAAAAAGATTCGGAGTTTAATATGTCAGCTAAAGACGTAAAATTTGGTGATTCAGCTCGCTCAAAAATGATTGCAGGCGTAAATATTCTTGCAGACGCAGTAAAAGTAACGTTAGGTCCTAAAGGTCGTAACGTTGTAATCGACCGTTCTTTCGGTGCGCCGCACATCACTAAAGATGGTGTGACTGTTGCGAAAGAAATCTCACTCAAAGACAAGTTTGAAAACATGGGTGCTCAACTTGTTCGTGAAGTTTCAAGCAAAACTAACGACATCGCTGGTGACGGTACCACGACTGCAACTGTACTTGCTCAAGCAATTTTAAATGAAGGGATCAAATCTGTAACTGCAGGTATGAACCCAATGGATTTGAAACGTGGTATCGACATCGCAGTGAAAACTGTGGTTGAAAATATCCGTGCCAATGCAAAACCAGCTGATGATTTCAAAGCGATTGAACAAGTGGGTTCAATCTCTGCGAACTCTGATACAACTGTTGGTAAGTTGATTGCGCAAGCCATGGAAAAAGTGGGTAAAGAAGGCGTAATCACTGTTGAAGAAGGTTCTGGCTTCGAAGACGCTTTAGACGTTGTAGAAGGTATGCAGTTTGATCGTGGTTATATCTCTCCATATTTCGCGAACAAACAAGAAACTTTGACGGCAGAACTTGAAAACCCGTTCATTCTTCTTGTTGATAAAAAAATCAGCAACATCCGTGAATTGATCACTGTATTAGAAGCGGTTGCTAAAACAGGCAAGCCACTTTTAATCATTGCTGAAGATGTTGAAGGCGAAGCGCTTGCTACACTTGTTGTAAACAACATGCGCGGTATCATTAAAGTCTGTGCGGTTAAAGCGCCTGGTTTTGGTGACCGTCGTAAAGCAATGCTTCAAGACATCGCGATCTTAACGGGCGCGACTGTGATTTCTGAAGAAGTAGGTATGTCTTTAGAGCAAGCTTCTCTTCAAGATTTAGGTACTGCGCACAAAATCACTGTATCTAAAGAAAATACTGTGATTGTTGATGGTGCTGGTAATGCTGAACAAATCGCTGAGCGTGTTCAACAAATCCGTGGTCAAATCGAAGAGTCTAGCTCTGAATACGATAAAGAAAAACTTCAAGAACGCGTTGCTAAATTAGCAGGCGGTGTTGCCGTAATTAAAATCGGTGCTGCGACTGAAGTTGCAATGAAAGAGAAAAAAGACCGCGTAGATGATGCACTTCATGCAACACGTGCTGCTGTTGAAGAAGGTGTTGTTGCGGGCGGTGGTGTTGCGCTAGTACGTGCTGTTAATGCGCTTGAAAATCTGAAAGGTGCAAATGACGATCAAACAGCGGGGATTAATATCTTACGTCGTGCGATTGAAGCGCCACTTCGTCAAATCGTTGCGAACTCAGGTGATGAGCCATCAGTCGTGATTAATGCGGTTAAAGCGGGTGAAGGTAACTTCGGTTATAACGCTGCAACTGGCGAATATGGCGATATGTTAGAAATGGGTATTCTTGACCCTGCTAAAGTTACTCGTTCTGCACTTGAGCATGCAGCTTCTGTTGCTGGTTTGATGTTAACAACAGAATGTATGATTACTGACCTTCCTGAAGATAAACCAGCTGCTCCTGATATGGGTGGTATGGGTGGTATGGGCGGCATGATGTAATTACATCTTCGTCTAGATCAAAAAATCCCTGCATTTGCAGGGATTTTTTATGTCTAAAATTTATGATTTTTTTGTTTTATGGAAGAGAAACTAATTTATTCGAGGGAAGTTCAACAGTAATTTTACTAATTCAGCTTGTTTGTGTGTAGATGTTTTTTCATAAATAGATTGAATCTGTTTTTTTATTGTATCTGGTTGGACTTTGTGTTTCTGCGCGATTTCTTTAATAGAAAAACCATCTAATAGAGTTAAACAAACTTTACATTCAGCGGGTGAAAGATGAAAAATCGTGCATAGAAGCTGCATATCTATAGGGATAGAATGTTTTGGATGAAAAAGTGTAAGCATGACTAATGGGCGAATACCAAAAGCTTTGATTTCTTGCTCAGTAACAAGGAGGGTTGCAAAAATATAAAGTGTTTCTCCATCTTTTGATTGAATCTTTATACCCCCATCTTGTAGTTGGTGTTCAGCGAGGTTTTTTTGTCTAAAGAGTGTTTCAATATTACGAAGATTATCTTTAAGTTGCTGTTGATAGGGGTGATCTAAATGAATTTGTTGCTCATGAATATTCAGGAGCGTAGTTGTTTCTAAAAGTTTATCTGTAGCAGGATTTTTATGAACAATCCCACCAGATAAGTTCAATAGCAAAATTGGTTGTGGAAGTTTATCAATAAGAGAATATCCAACAATACTATTCGCCGAAAATGTATATAGCTGCCGTTTGGTGCGAATGACACGTTCTAAATGAGGTATTATACGATTTAGGAATTCTATTTTCTCTTCTTGAAGTGGTTCCTGTTTTTCTGATGTATGAATAATAAAGGCGATACACAACTCTTCATCTAATATAAGTGCTTTTACTGCAACATACCGTAAATCAAATGGAAGTAAGACTTCCTGATATAACTCAGAGTTTTTAACAAAGTTATCATCAATATGTGTATGGCATTGATACCACTTTTGTTGATCATTTAAGCTTAATTGCAGAAAATATTGCCAACGTGGATCAGAGTCAACTGGATAGTGTAAATAGGCCAGATCCGAGGTAACGCGATTAGTTTCATCTAGACGACCTCCCCCAGCACTAAATGAAATGGCTTGATTCTGAATATCTAAGGCTTGTACTTGGATATAAGTAGCATCTAACACTTGAGTTAAACGTTGACCAAAAGTACACCAATTTTCTGTTGTATCAAGAATTTTATAAATTAGGTCGATTAACTCATCATAGTATTGATTCAAATAGAGCTGAGATATATTTTCTTTATCGTTTCTCAAAGGCGATTGTCCTAACACAATATTAAATGGATGATCTCAAATTATAGATTGTGTGCTTAAGATGGCGAGGCGATACATATGGCCTATGTAGGAAGCATAAGATGTACTAACCATAAACTCAAAATGCATGATTATCTTATCGTCTTGAAACACCTAAGAATTATATCTTAACAAAATATGTTTATTTACTTAATCATCATTTTTTTGATGTTTTTTATCAAATTGAGAAATAATGTGATGTATTTGACAAATATTGTCATACCCCATTTAGGGAATATTTTATAAAAAAAAGTTCATGTAACTTCTTCTATACAGAAATACTTAACAATTAGCCTCCTCATTCTTTAGTACATAAATATTGATTAAAGTCGGGGCGGTTCAGATGATCTAGTGAGAGTAGGGGTGGTTATATGAATCAATTATGGAATACATGTTTGCATCAAAAAGTATGTGACGATAGAAAAAAAGAATGTAATAAATTCAATGTGCCTAAGCTCACGACATTGGCTGTTGTTCTAACGGCTGTCATGATTGGCAATAGTGCATTTGCATTGGTCGAAGAAGATGTAAATGCTCCAAATTCTGTACAAGCACCTAACATTAATACAAGTAACTTAAAAATTACTAATTTTATTGGTCGAGATGCAATTTTAATGTACTACAATCAACAAACGGGTACAGGACAATTATTTGTTGATGGTACAACTAGAACTAATCTGTTAAATGTCACTGATAAGATAACTACGAAGAATTTGACGGTCAACGGGCAGCTAAACATTAGTGAAGGATTGAGTGCAAAAAATCTTGATGTTCAAGATACTACAATTAGTCATGTCGCTGATGCAACCGAAGATCACCAAGCTGTAAATTTAAAACAACTAACTGAAAATAATACTCAAATCAGAGCCGATGCAAAAACATATGTTGATGATACAGCAACGACATTACGTTCAGAGGCAGCGACAGAATCTACTCGTTTGGACAAAGCTATTGCTGATGGTGATACAGCAACGCTAGCGTCAGCAAAAACACATACCGATAGCACGGCAACTGCATTACGTGTTGAAGCTGCAACTGAATCCGCACGGTTAGATAAAGCGATTGTGGATGGTAATGCGTCAACATTAGCATCAGCGAATAAAACGACGGCAGATATAGCGACAGCCATTCGTAATGAAGTCAAAGATGCTGATGCAAAAACTTTGTTTGATGCTAAAGCACATACCAATCAAACCGCGACAAATACCTTAAATACAGCAAAACAATATACAGATCAAACTGGTGCAACTGTTTTAGAACAAGCGAAAGCGTATACCGATGCAAATGCAAATGGTTCGCCATTTGTGGCACTGCAAAGCAATGAAGGTGATGAGTTAGCTAAAGCAGAAGGTTCACAATCAATCGCAATTGGCGTTCGTGCTGTTGCTCAAGGTGAACAATCGATCGCGATTGGTGTTGGCAATCAGGTTACTGGAAATAACTCAGGTGCAATTGGTGATCCAAACATCGTGAGTGGTAATGGCAGTTATGCTGTAGGGAATAACAATACAGTAAGTGGCGATAATACTTTTGTGCTAGGTAATGATGTAAATACCAGCGCAACGAATGCTGTCGTACTTGGAAATGCTTCGGCATCTGATCGGAATAATACTGTTTCAGTCGGTTCTGCGGGAAGTGAGCGTCAGATCATTCATGTTGCAGCGGCAACTGCTGATACAGATGCAGTGAATCTCAAACAAATGAAAGATGCTGATGCTGTAGCATTAACAAGTGCTAAAAATTATACAGATATAACTGCAACGACTTTGCGTGGTGAAGCCATAACAGAAAGCAAGCGTGTCAATAAAGCTATTTCAGATGGTGATGTTGCAACATTAACAAGTGCTAAAAGTTATACGGATACACGCGTTAAGAACCTAGAAAGTAGTTTTACGAATCTTTCACAGCGCATTGATCAAAATAATAGAAGCATACGTAAGAATCGTGAAATTGCAGCACAGGGGATTGCTGGTATTGCTGCAATGAGCAATATACCAATGCCTGCAATTCAAGGGATTAGTAGTGTTGGTGTTGGAATGGGTTACTATGATAACGAAAGTGCAATTGCGATTGGTGCAAGCCATTATTTTGAAGGTGGCTATGCTGTGAAAGGCGCTTTCTCTAGCGGATTTCAAGATCAAAGCACGAGCGTTGGTGTCGGCGTATCTTATTCTTGGAAATAAAATTTAGACTCTGCAATTCAATAACAATAAAAAAGCTTAGTTTTAATACTAATGAAAAATAGTATTACCTAAGCTTTTTTATTTTGGTCTGTTATTTCAATCAATTCCGTCACAGTCATTTGTGCTATCAAAATGGCTTATAACTGATTGCTGAATTAGGTTGAGAGTGTCTATAAAATTAAGTGGTTACATTTGGGGTGAGTAAGTAATGTATAAGGTTTTTTCGATATTAATAATTTGTGGATGTTCATTACAGCAGGCTTTTTCTGCAACTCCTGACCCTAATGCTATTGGAGAGCCAAAATTTGCAATGAAAGAAGGGCAGGTTCAGGTTTTTTTATTAAAAAAATCTAAACTCTTTGGCGGTAAAGATTGGAAATATTTTGTTCATGATAAGAAGTTAGGTTACGCAAATGATAAGCATTATGCTGCTGTAAATGTTGCATCAGGGAAGGTTGTATTTGGTTTAGAGCGTCGAGGGTACTGGGCAAAAGAAACGCTATATTTAGATCCAAAGCTTATTGGTAAAGCCATTTATATACAAGTCGCAGATGGCTCAAATGGACAGTTGAAATATGAGTTTATTGATCCTCAAACAGCACAGTTGGAATTGAACAAACGTTATGTGGTGGGTCGAGATTCTAAAAATAACATACCGACAATTAAAAATTTGACAATCAGAAACCCTCCATGGAAAAGTATGGATAGTATTGAAATTGAAGGGTATGGTAACTCAAATGGCATGTTGGATGGAAAGGGACGTATTCGTATTGATCTTTCAACAATTGTGGAGGGGGATTTTATTGATGGAGTAATAAAAGGTGAAGCAACGGTTTACTTATCTAAAACAACTACTTTTAAAGGACATTTGACCGAAGATTTTACACCCATTGAAGGTACTTTATATTATGAAAATGGTTCATCTTTTAGTGGAAAAGTATATGGGAAGTTAACAGGATATTGGGGGAAACATGGATCAGGTGTTTGTGTCAATCAAGTTGGTGAAAAACAAGATTGTTATTATATTTATGATCGCGACTTCACCCAAGATAAGAAGTTGGAGTCTATTTATCCATTAAGAAAAGAGATACATGCTTTTCTAGAGGAGGTTGGTGATTTTGATAAGAGTTTTGATAAAGAATTACAGGCTTGTTATAAAGCTGTGGGCCGACTGCGACAGAAAAACAGTTGGGCACATCTTCATGAAAGTACATATGCAGCTCGAAACGCATACGAAGATGCAGCATTTGAATTTGAAGAGCGCGAACATGATTTAAAAAGGTTAAAAGCGAAAGTAGACCACCTCGCAAAAAAAATACAAAAAAATCCAGAAGATATTGATGAAAAAGGATTTGATTTATTATTCAAAACATATTTTGACTATGAAAAAGCATTTTATATTGGTTTAAATTACTGCCTCAAAAGCGGTGATCGAGCATTAAAAGACATTAATCAAATTGAAGCAAGAAAAAAACAGCGAGATAGGGAAAATGCAGCTTTGAAAGCCAAAATTTGGGCACCTGAAAATTTTAAAACGTTCACAAACAAAGATGACCCAGCATTAAGAATGCTGAAACAACATCAACAGGCGATCCAACAAGCTCAGGAATTTAATCGTAAAACTCGTTTAACTTCAAGTAATATAACTTTATCTAATAAAAGTACTACTAAGTTAGATAATAAAGCCGATGAAAAAAATCATAATGAGAAGTTATCTTTATCAAGTACAAATCGCAAATCAACAACGGATCAAAAATCGCTTCAAAATAAGTCTAATTCAACTAATAGTACGAAATCGACAAAACAGTTAATGCTTACATTGAAGAAACCAGATGAAGCCCCACCAGTTAAAATGATAGATCTGTATGAAGCTTATGTCGATTGTTATACCCATGATCGAGGCCCTGATTGGGATGGATATGTGAATACCGGGCGGAGTAATCGAGTAAAATCGGATCTACCAAGAATTACATATCAGTGTAGAGGGACTGCTGGAAAACATGAAACAAGTTTGGAAGCAGCATTGAAGGAGTGTGGTGCTACAAGTAAAGGTGCTGTATTAAACTTATCAAGGGAACCAAATTACCCTAATGCTAAACGGACATTGCATTTTTGCGGTTTTGGAGGGCGTTCAATATATCATGACATACCAAGATGGATTGATATTGATGCTCAGACTTTTAAAAGAGCCGCAAGAATTTATAGTTGCCCAGAAAGATTTAAAGGTCATTGTATTGATTTAAAAAAACAATAATTTTTATTGATCCTGACTATTCATATGGTGTTAGGATCAATAACTAAAAATAACCGAAAACAGTGGCTGATTGATATTTCACTGATCAGAGGCAGAGAGCGCTTTTTTACTCTCATTTCTATGAATGATTATGATAAAGAATAACCATTGAAATTCAATGAGTATTCTTTTTTACAGGGTTACTAATCTCCAGAGTAGTAACCTTTTTTTATCGGAACAAAATAATCATCCATATCAAAAAAATAATAGCTAAAGAAACAAATTAAGCAGCGCTGCCCATATCTTTTGTATTTGTAGAAAATTCATGTTGTTCGAGTGAAATGCGGTCAACAATAGCTTCAATGGCTAAATTAAATAATTCGATAATAATTGCCAACAAACAGACAGCAACCATGAGTGCCTGCTCCAAGGCAGATACATGGATAAAAAAAGCTGGCAGGAATCAAAATTAAAAAAACGATCTAGAATTGGCAATAAGTTGCATGGGCATTTCAAACCGGTGTCTTTATCGCCATTTTTACTCGAACATTCAGATTTGATTTGTCAATTTGCTTGGCGCTAAGGATAATACATGCAGATTAATTTATGGGACGCACTGCATGAAAATTATCGCAGATGAAAACTTGGCATTTACCGATTATTTCTTTGCGGAATTTGCAGAAATACAGCATAAAGCAGGGCGTACATTGAAGCATCAGGATGTACAAGATGCAGATGCATTATTGGTACGATCGGTTACTAAAGTCGATCAGGCTTTGATTGATCAAACTAAGATTCAATTTGTTGGTAGTGCAACCATTGGAACGGATCATCTCGATATCAAAGCTTTAGAACATCACAATATTGGTTGGAGTAACGCCGCAGGCTGTAATGCCCAAGCAGTTGCTGAATATGTGATTACTGCTTTATTACATTTAAACATCGAATTATTAGAAAAAGACAATCAATTTACTTTAGCGATTGTGGGCTTAGGCAACGTCGGGAGTAGACTTGCAGTGATGGCACAACTGCTGGGTTGGCAAGTGATCGGCTACGATCCGTATGTACAACTTGATGGTATTGAAAATGTCTCTTTCAATGAACTTTTGAAACGTGCAGATGCGATTTCACTTCATGTGCCTTTAACAAAGTCAGGTGAATATCCAACCCAGCATTTATTTGATGACGCTGCCTTTTCTGCGATGAAAGCATCAGCGATCTTAATCAACAGTGCACGTGGTCCCGTGATTAATCAGTCCGCACTCACGACAGATATCGAGAAAACCAAACGTCAAGTGGTGCTCGATGTATTTGAATTTGAGCCTGAGATTCCTCAAGATTTATTGGATCTATTGGCTTTGGCGACACCACATATTGCGGGTTATAGTCTGGAAGGTAAGGCGAGAGGCACACAGATGATTTATGATGCTTTTTGCCAGAAATTCGGCTACACCGCATCGAAGCGATTTGAAAGTCAGTTACCGAGCGTTGAGCAATACTTTGATCATCAGGATTTAAAAGCGGTACTCAAACAGCACCTCACACAAATTTATAATATTGCTGAAGATGATGCGCAAATCAGAGCGTGTGTCCAAGATGGAAAGGTACAGCAGTCAGCATTTGATTTACTCCGTAAAAACTATCCATTGCGCCGCGAGTGGGCCGCACACGGAGGACCAAAAGCATGAGTCATAATATGAAAACTTATCAACCGACCTGTTCCATTGAAGCACTAAAAGCGCGTGCTGCAATGTATCAGAAGATTCGCCAGTTCTTTGCTGAGCGTGATGTCATGGAAGTCGAAACCCCGATTTTGTCCCAAGCGGGGGTGACTGATGTACATTTGGCATCGGTTCAGGTGCAGCGGCATATTCATGGAAAATTAAGCACCCAATACTTACAAACTTCTCCTGAATTTCCCATGAAACGTTTGTTGGCGAGTGGTAGTGGACCGATTTATCAAATCTGTAAAGTTTTTCGTGATGATGAACATGGACGTAAGCACAACAGCGAATTTACCATGTTGGAATGGTATCGTCCTGCATTGGATTTAAAAGGTTTAATGCATGAAACAGCCGACCTGTTAGAAAGCTGTTTGGTACATCGTTTTGGGGAAATACGTCCTATTATTCTCAGTTATAAACATGCATTTCAGGATCGTTTAGAGATCAATCCATTACAAGCCACGTTAAAGCAATTGAAAGATACTGCCAACAGAGTCGGACTGAATCTTGATTTGGGCGATGATCGTCTTGGCTATATGGATTTATTATTTTCGCATTTTGTAGAGCCAAGCTTAGGTTTTGATGCACCTGTATTTTTAACAGATTTTCCACCTGAAATGGCATCGTTGGCAAAAGTCAAAACAGATCAAGATGGTGAACTGGTTACTGCACGTTTTGAGGTCTATATAGAGGGCTTAGAGCTGGCAAATGCTTATGATGAATTGTTGGATGCGGATGTGTTAGCTTCACGTTTTGAAGCAGATAATAAGCAACGTGCTGAACAAGGTTTGCCTGTAATTCCTACAGATCAGTATTTATTAGCCGCACTGCCAAAAATGCCTGAATGTTCAGGGATTGCTTTGGGAATAGACCGCTTACTGATGGTGGCGATGAATCAGGTTAAAATTGATCAAGTCATCGCCTTTCCAGCAGAAATCGCTTAGATGCACAACAATAGATAACGTTAACAACGTCCTTTTTTAGCTTGGCCAGGGGGACAGAAGTTTCCTTTACCATGAGGATACCTGCGATCATAGTCATAACCTTCAGGGTCAATCACCACGCTACCCTGAGGGGTATGAACTGCACATCCAGAGAGGTTAAGGCAAAATAAAATGCTTAAGCTGAATAGCATTGTTTTCATATCCGCACGTCCTGTGTATTTTGTATTCTTAAACTTTAAAGCTATCTCATCTTTTTTGCTAGTTGATTTTTTATACAGCCATATAGTTTGATTAAAGCAAGCTGATGATGACACGAATGAAGTTGATCAGAGAAATGATAATAATATAGTCAGATCGGATTTAATTGTTATATTTGAAAAAAACAAGCCTCAGTTAGAGGCTTGTTTTTTATGTTTTTAAAAGGGTAATTTGGTCAGCTGGTTGAGGAAATGAGGAACCACTCTTGGTTCTAAGATAATCGTAACCACAATCCCGTATGCTGCTCCCCATAAGTGGGCACTATGGTTGATATTACTGTTACCTCGTTTGCCTGACCAGACGCTATAAGCCACGTATAAAATGGCAAAGATTATAGCTGGAACAGGAATAAAGAACACAAAAATTAGGTTCCAAGGCTGGAATAAAATATAGGCAAATAAGACCGCAGAAACAGCACCAGATGCGCCAAGGCTGGCCCAATGTGTGTCATTTTTATGTTTCAAATAGCTCGGTAAAATCGCAAAAATTAATCCACCTAAATAAAACAGCACAAAGCCCATGTCATAGAAAAACTGACGGTAAAAACTTTCAATGATATTGCCGAAGAAAAACAGCGTGATCATGTTGAAAAGTAAATGTGTACCATCTGCATGAATGAAGCCATGAGAGATGAAACGATCATATTGTCCGCGTTGCATTGCCGGAGGCCAAAAGATCAAACGGTTCATCACACGTGAGTTGGAGAATGCCAGTAAAGAAATTGCCACTGTGATAATAATCAGCGTCACAGTATGATTAAAGGGTAGATGTAACATAAACGTTTCGAATTTGATCAGTGTCTAGGCAATAATGCCATTAAAAAGCGAATTAACAATGATCTTGCATAGAATTCCTACAAAAATGGTTGATTTTTTTTAATTACCCTCCATCTTCGGTTAATATAACGACATCAGCTTGAGGATTAATGTTATGTCGACTGAGAACACCAACACTGCCGCAGCAGAACAAATTCCAAACCTTTTAATTACTCCCTCTGCACAAGAGTATTTGAGCGATTTATTAGAAAAGCAAAATACTCCAGGAATTGGCGTTCGTGTTTTTGTAGAGCATCCGGGTACGCCACGTGCTGAGTGCTGTATGGCTTACAGCGCACCAGATGAAGTTGCACCAACCGATTACAAACAGGATTATCCAGATTTTCCTGCTTATGTAGATGCGCCATCAATTCCGTATTTAGTCGATGCGGTGATTGACTACAACAAAGATCGTTTTGGTGGTCAATTGACTTTCCGCGCACCAAATTCAAAAGTGCCGCGTGTAGGACCAGATGCATCTATTGAGGAACGTATTACCTACATCTTACAATCTGAAATTAACCCAGGATTGGAAGGGCATGGCGGTAATTGTAGTTTGGTTGAGGTTAAAGATGATCCTGAACACGGCCTTACAGCTGTCTTGAAATTTGGTGGTGGCTGTCAAGGTTGTTCAGCGATTGATGTGACCTTGAAACAGGGGGTTGAAACCACTTTACAACAGCATATCCCCGAATTAAAACGTGTGGTGGATCAGACCGACCATACGCAAGCAGAAGGTGCTTATTTTAAATAATAAAAACTTGAAAATTACTGTATATGAAGAAAGCCCTTTTAAGGGCTTTTTTTTATTTCTAGTGAAAATAAACTATTTTTTCTTTATTTAACTTGCACATATAACTATAGAATATGAATTAATAAATAGTAATAATTATCATTTGTATTGAGTTTTATTTAATTTTTGTTAGACTCTTCATGAATTTTTAAACAAGACTTAAGTTTTATCTTAATTAGGTGGGAATATGTCCAAGAAAATAGCTCGTCAGTCGGTACTCGCAGTCTCTGTTTTAAGTAGTATGTTGACGTTTGCATATGCAGCAGAAACTCAAACAAAGAAAGATGCGATGCAATTAGACACAATTGTCGTCACTGCGAGCGGGTTCGAGCAGGACATTAAAAAGGCTGCCGCGTCAATTTCCGTTCTCACACAAGAAGAAATCAATAAAAAAGCATATCGTGATGTGACAGATGCACTAAAAGATGTGCCAGGCGTTGTTGTAACTGGCGGTGGTAGCTCAAGCGATATTAGTATTCGTGGTATGGGCAGTGCTTATACGGTGATTATGGTCGATGGGAAAAAAATAAATACCCGTTCAGTTCGACCAAATAGCGATAACTCAGGGATTGAACAAGGTTGGTTACCGAATATTGGTGCAATCGAACGCATTGAAGTGATTCGTGGTCCGATGTCTGGATTGTATGGTTCAGATGCAATGGGGGGTGTAATTAACATCATTACCAAAAAAAATGCCACGGAATGGACGGGATCAATCAAACTTGATACCACACTACAAGAGAACTCAAACTCAGGTAACTTATATCAGTCAAATGCATATATTTCAGGGCCGTTGATTGCCAATCTTTTATCATTTAAAGCCAATGGTTTATTTTCCCAACGTGATGAAGATGATATTTATGGTGGTTATAAGAAACAAAAAATGCGCGCAGGCGGTGCGGTATTTAGCTTAACACCGAATGATGATCACACTATTGATTTGGAATATCAACGCTCTATTCAAGCGCGTAATGCAACTGTGGGTAAAACGATTGAAAATAAGCCGAATAAACGTGGTGAGTATCCTACTGATTCACTCACTAATTATTACCGTACAGAATATAGCTTAACGCATCGCGGTCATATTGGTGCTGTAGAAACAAATTCCTATATTCAGCGCGAAGAAAATGATAATCCATCACGCAATATGGAAGCGACCAACACCACATTTAATACAATCAATAAGGTGAATTTTGATCGTCACAGCCTCAGTTTTGGTGGAATGTATTTAAAAGAAGAATTAGATGACAAAGGCAACCAGTTGAGTGTGGGTGGTGCAAAACCTATTTCACATCTTGATCGTTATAGCTGGGCATTATTTGCTGAAAATGCATGGAATATAGTTGATGATTTTACTTTAACCAGTTCAATTCGTTTGGATAAAGACGAAAAGTTTGGTGATCATTGGAGTCCAAAGGTTTATGGGGTTTGGGGCTTGAATGATAATTGGGTGATTAAAGGTGGTGTGTCGACGGGCTATAAAACCCCAGCACTGCGTGCAACTGTTGCAGAATGGGGACAAGCTACAGGTGGAGGCCAAAGTAATGGCGTTATTGTCGGAAATCCTGATTTAAAACCTGAGAAAAGTGTGAACTATGAAGTTTCATTTAACTGGGACAATCTCGATAATCTAAATGCAGGTTTAACAATTTTTAACAGCGAATTTAAAGATAAAATTACTGAAGTAAGAACCTGTCAGGGAGATGCGGGGTCACGTGGCTGTGATTGGTTGGGCGAGAAGTTCGATTTTGTCAGTCTGCGTGAAAATGTGGATAAAGCCAATATGCGTGGTGCTGAAGTGACTTTTGGTTGGCAAGTTTTGCCGAATGTGAACTTACGTGCCAATTATACCTTTACCGATACAGAACAAAAAAGCGGGATAAATAAAGGCAAACCGCTAAATGAAATGCCAAAACATATGTTCAATACCACCGCAGATTGGGAGATCAATGATCAGTTCTCAAGTTGGGGGCGAGTCAACTACCGCAGCAAAACCTCTGATTATTTAAGTCGCACTGAGATGGCAAAGGGTAAACCTGCCTATACGATGGTTGATGTTGGATTGAACTATAAACCAACACAAAATATCGCCTTTGCGGCGGGTGTTTACAATCTGTTTGATAAAGAGATTGATACAGAGACTTATAATTATGTACTCGATGGTCGCCGTTACAATCTTGGTGTGACGTATAGCTTCTAAGTTCGATATGGCGCAAATAAGGCGCATTAAGCGCCTTGTTTTTTGAATATTTCAGTCACATGTTCTGAATAATAAAATTTTTCTAAATAAGCACGAGCACGTTGTCTCAAATAACCCGTTTGAATGACTTGTCCTAAGATAGGCGCTAATAAGTTGCTTAATTCATTTTCAATTAAATTTTCGTCAATATTTAGATCACGTAATAATAGATCAAAAGTCCGTTCTTGGTTTCGTGCATACCATGCATAAACACCATCATGAACTTGTTGTTTTAAATAATCTGTTTGACGAATATGCTCCCAAATATCATGTCCCATGCCGACCGTTTTAGGTAAATCCTGTACTTCGACATAGTTCCGCAATACCGATAAAGGCATGACTTTAATTTTATGCCAAAGATTGGCCTGAAAGTGATAGAGCTTATCATCGTTAAAATGTTGATTTAAAACGCGCTCGCTCATTTGGCTGATTTTTAAAATATTTTTCTGCAAATAGTGAGCAATGGTTTCATTGAGATTAGAGTCCGTCACTGTTTCCAAAACCGACTTGCCCATTTTCATAAAATGCCCGACACCTGGAACACGTTTAGACATCACTGAATTATCTAAATAGTCTTGAATCGAGTGTTGGATCAGTTGCGTAATCAGTGCAGAAAAAGCAGGATTATTGACTATGGTTCTAATCAGACGTTGGCGATGACCACTTTTACTAGCAACGTATTGTGCAATCGAATCGATGGTTAATACAGGAATAACTTCTTCGATGGTTGTTTGATTATTGAGTGGATGGATGAGCGCGAAACGGATGTGCTCAGTAATTTGCTCAACTAAAAATGAGCTTGCAGGAGTTGCTAAAATTTGTTTTTCAAGCAGTTCAAAAATCTGCGGAAAGGACCAAATATGCTGGAGTTGTTGTAAACCTAACCAATGATAGAACTGTTTAAACTCATGTTGAATCGTTTCTATTTGTGCAAACTCCTGATCAAGGAAATCAAGTTGCGCATCGATCAGTTGTTCTATCATTGGATGTTTAGACATAAAATTTCAAATCACTTATTTAAATTTATGGCGACGGGGCAGTTGCAGGTTTTGCTGTTTGAATCTTGTTCAAGAAAGGCAAATATTGCTGCACCACCAATTGATCTGCTTCTAATATCGGCATGTGACCGACTTTATCCAAAATCACAGGAGGTTGGGCATTTTTCAATAGTGATTTGAGTTCAGATGCAACTTCTACATTGATAATCTTGTCTTGTTTTCCCCACAAAATTAGGGTGGGTGCATCGATCGCTCTGGTTAACAAAGCAAATGAATCAGGCGTATACAATTTATTCAGCGCAATTACCTGTTCAATCATTTTCTTGGTTTGCTCGACTTGCCCAATCATCATTTGCTCTTGGGCTTGCGCAATTTCTTTTGGAATAAAAGGCGGAGCATACATGGCTTGTTGCATGAGGAAGTTAAAATCACCTTTTTTACTCACCACCATATTTCTAATTTGATTTGGATCTTTTAAATAAGGTGTTGTTGCTGTGCGATATACACCAGCTGCATTGACTAAGAATAAGCTCTTGGTCTCAAATGAATATTGACCTGCGTAGAGCATAGCGACAGAACCACCCAATGAATGACCAGCGATATGTGCTGGACCTGTGAGGTTCGCTGCTTCAATAAAACGGCGTAATTTTTCGGTGACATTCGGAACTGAATAATCAAATTCTTTCGGAACTTGGGTTTCACCACTGGCAGGTAGGTCTGGAATAATGACGTGATAGTTTGCGGTCAACGCCTGTGCAACTCGATTCCAGTTGTCTCGACTGCCTGCTAAACCATGAATTAAAACGATGATTGGTTTCCCAGCTTGACCACCTTCGCTATAAGACCATGTGATATCGCCTACTTTTAATGTTTTGCTTTGTAGGCCAGCCCATGCTCGTTCTTGTTGTAATAAATTTTGAAAACTCATCTCAATTTCAGCAGCTTGTGTTGTGCTTATTGCAACTGCTGATAGGCTGCAAGCCAGTAAGGCGGCAGTGAATGTCTTACGCAATGGCACCGAAAATAGGGTATTCATCTTTGCTCAGTCCTTGATCTATTCTTAAATCAATTGATTATTGAGGATGTTACTCGGAGAGTCATTTGCATAATCTACAGATGTATGGAAATTCTTGCCAATGAAATCATCATTTATCGGTCATTTTTATGATCAAAGGCGTGTCCTTTGTTCGATGAGTTTCTATTTTGGTCAGTGACTTTCAACCTTGCGCAGATTAAACTCTTTGCTCATGTTAATCATAGATGGATTGTACGCATGCTCACCGCGAAAGAAGCTTTAGAACGTTTAAAAGTTGGTAATGCTCGCTTTGTGAAAGGAGAAGCCACCTCACAAAATCATCTGACTCACCAAGAACGCGCCGCATTGGCTGGGGAACAAAACCCCTTTGCGATTATTTTAGGTTGTTCAGATTCGCGTGTACCTGCTGAAATGGTGTTTGATCAGGGCTTAGGTGATTTATTTGTAATACGTGTAGCAGGCAATATTGTTGCACCCTCGCAAGTGGGCAGCGTCGAGTTTGCTGCTGAACGATATGATTGTGCAGTGGTTGTTGTTTTAGGGCATAGTCATTGTGGTGCGATCCAAGCAACAATTGATACGCTAAAGAATCCAGATCAACCGCCATCATCAAATCTGATGTCGATTGTGAATCGTGTACGTCCTTCGGTAGAAATTTTGATGCAAACTGAATTAAAAGATGATTTGAAAAAGTTATCTGCCCATGCAGTTCGTTCTAATGTTTTCGCATCAGTGAATCAGTTGCGTCATGGTTCAAGTGTGCTGGAAAGTTTAATTGAGAAAGGCAAGATGATCGTTGTTGGGGCAGAGTATTCGCTTGAAACGGGTGAAGTGACGTTCTTTGATTTTTAAAATAATATAAATGGCTAACTATCAAGTTAGCCATTTTTCTATTTAGGTCGTTTTTCACGCTGTTCATCAAAGCAGTGGTGGTGATGTTATGAATATTAAACCAGCATCAGAAGCTTCACTCAAAGATTGGTTAAAACTAAGAATAAAGCTTTGGAATGATCTTGAAGAATCACATTTGCAAGAGATGCATCAGTTATTGGCTGAAAAGCATGCATTACAATTATTAGCCTATTCGGATGATCACGCGGTTGCGATGCTAGAAGCATCTATTCGGTATGAATATGTAAACGGGACAGAGACTTCTCCCGTAGCATTTCTAGAAGGCATTTATGTACTTCCAGAATATCGTCGCTTAGGTGTAGCAACTTTACTTGTTCGTCAGGTTGAGGCGTGGGCAAAACAATTTTCTTGTACTGAGTTTGCATCTGATGCGGCATCGGACAATGTCATCAGTCATGCAATGCATCGTGCATTGGGTTTTCAAGAAACTGAAAGAGTTGTTTATTTTAGTAAAAAAATAGATTAATCCAACTTGGGGCACAACGTTTTACAGCGCCCCTCGAATATACGGATAAGCTAAGTTAAGCATAATCGATTGTGCTTTGGCATTTGGGTGAACCTGATCATTTTGCATTAAACTTTTATTACCTGCGACACCTTCTAAAAAGAAGGGCAGTAACTTAATGCGATATTGCTGGCTTACAACTTTATAATTATTTTCAAAAGCGGTGCTATATGCCGTTCCATAATTTGGTGGTATTTTCATACCAAACAGTAAAACATTGGCTTTTTGTTTCTGACTGAGTTGTACCAACTGAGCTAAATTTTTTTGAATCATTTGTGGTGGTTGCCCACGTAATCCATCATTTCCGCCTAGTTCAATGACCACAACTTCAGGTTTATAGGTCTGCAATAGTTTCGGTAATCTTGCCAGCGCGCCACTGGTGGTTTCTCCACTGACACTTGCATTGACCACCTTGTGCTGTTTCGGATACTGTTGGTCTAAACGTTGTTGTAATAAGTGAACCCAACCTTGTTTGGCATCAATACCATAACCTGCACTCAGGCTATCACCCAATATCAAAATCGTCTTTGCCGAAACCAGTGTTGGTAATAAACATATCAGTAGTGTGGCAAGCAGTTTAGACATAGATAAGATCACTTTAGGTGTTTGCATAACCGTTAAAAATTTGTTCTACAGGATACCTAACATCATGCCACAACCGATTATTTCTGCCCGAAAAGTTACACAAAATATTCAAATTAATCAGCAAACTCTAACCATTTTAAAAGAGATTGATTTAGATATTTATCAGGGAGAGCAAATTGCGATTACAGGTCGGTCAGGTTCAGGAAAATCCACGCTCTTGGGGATTTTAGCCACGTTAGATCGACCAAGTTTGGGAGAGTTATGGGTCTGTGAACAAGCGGTACATGCTTTAACTGAAGAGCAACGTGCGCAGGTTCGATTAGAAAATATTGGTTTTGTTTTTCAGTCTTTTCAGCTTCTACCCCAGCTCAGTGCTTTAGAAAATGTCATGCTGCCATTACGTTTACAACCAGATTTTAATTTTAAACACGCAGAACAAAAAGCATTGGCTTGGTTAGAGCGTGTGGGCTTGATTCGTCAGGCACAGCAAACGCCCAAAGTTTTGTCTGGTGGTGAACAACAACGCGTGGCCATCGCCCGTGCATTGATTGCTGAACCCAAAATTATTTTCGCAGATGAACCGACAGGAAATTTGGATGGGCAAACGGCAGAAGAGATTGAGCAACTTTTATTTGATTTAAATAAAGAGCTAGGCACGACTCTAGTGCTGGTGACACATGATCAAAATTTAGCTGCATTATGTCAACGTCATGTCAGACTTGTGGATGGTCAAATTCAAGAAATCATCAAAGTTGAAGATGAGAGCGCCGAGGAAAGGGTATGAATTCGATTGTAAAACCCTTACTGCTACAAAGTTTTCGTACAGGTGGATTGTATTTATTGATTATTGCACTCTCCCTCGCGATTAGCGCAACCACAGCTTTAAAATTTAGCAATACTCAAGTCCAAAATGCCGTGACCTTGCAAGCAGCGGAAATGCTCGGTGCAGATCTAGTTCTATCAGATCAAGAACCGATTCAGTCTAACTGGCTGCAACACGCCGAAAAACTCAACTTGCAACAGGCCTTTGTGACCATATTTGGATCAATGGCACATACCCAAGATCAGTTTGTGATGGTCAATGTCAAAGCCGTAGATGACAGCTTTCCCTTACGTGGGAAACTAGAGATTTCACCTCAAGCTAAATCCATTCAACCTGGGCAAGTCTGGTTAAGTCCAAGAGCAATGGATTTATTGCATGTCGAGTTGGGTGATCAGGTTGCCATTGCGGATGGTGAATTTACGGTTACAGGCGTGATTGAGCATGATTCAAATCAAGAACTTGGTTTTTCTGGTTTTTCGCCCACGGTGATTATTCATCGTGCAGATATTGCAAAAACCAATGCCGTTCAAATTGGCAGCCGTATTGAATATCGGTTGTTAATGGCAGGTTTGCCTGAACAAGTGAATGCCTTTCAACAGATATTTAAACAAGACACCAGTCATGAACAGCCTCTAGATCAGGCAGTTGATCAACAGATTGAAAATACTGAACAAACAACGTTAAAACTACGCGATGCCAGCCAATCCAATACTCGACTGATGAAACCAATTGAAAATCTGGATACTTTTCTACAGCTCGCCAATTTATTGACGATTCTACTTTGTGGTATTGCAATTGCTCTGACCAGTCAACGTTATGTACAACAAAACCAAGATCACATTGCTTTGATGCGCTGTTTGGGCGCAAGTAAAAGCCAAATTCTAGTTGGGTATATGCTATTGCTTGGTATCGTCAGTGCGTTGTCGATCGTGATTGGAAGTTTGATGGGGATCGCTTTGGGCTATGGTCTATTGCAATTGATGTTACAGCTGATTCCCCAATTACAACTGAGCTTTGCAATGAGTGATTTACTCATGGCATTGCCGATTGCGATTTTTACCAGTGTCATGGTGTTGATTGGTTTTATCTTGCCGAGTATTTGGGAGTTACTAAATACACCACCCATTCGAGTCATACGCCAACAAGTGCGCTCGCGAAAATCTCATATTGCGATGTTTGCTGTTGGGGTTGCCAGTCTAGTCGTTTTTAGTTTGGTATTGAGTGACAACATCCAGTTAAGTTTGTTGGTGTTGAGCGCGATTTTAGTACTTTGTGCTGTACTCTATGCCGTGATTTGGCTGTTACTAAAAGCGATTAAACAACTGAAACACCCATTATCAGCTTATGTTCGCATCCCGCATCAAACTGCATTACAGATTACGGCCTTGGCTTTAGGTTTGAGTTTGATTACGGTACTGAGTGTTTTAAGAACCGATCTACTTGAACGTTGGCAGCAACAGCTACCAGAGGGAACACCTAACCAATTTGTCTATGGGTTGCCTCCTTTTGATATGCCAGAGCTCAAGCAACAACTTGAACAAAATCAGTGGCAATCAACGCCGCTCTATCCGAATATTCGAGGTCGCTTGATTGCGAAGAATGGTGAAGCATTTGCACCTGAATTGATTCAGCAAAATAATTCGTTGCGCCGTGAACTAAACTTGACTCAATCAACACATTTTCCGACTGACAATGTCATTACAAAAGGGGCGAAAGAATTTAGTCAAGTTGCTCAAGTTTCGGTGGAAGAAAAGTTAGCCAATGAGCTTGATATTCATATCGGTGATCAACTCAGTTTTAGTCTGCCGGAGGGAGCTTTACAAGCGACGGTGATTAATTTACGTGCAGTGGAATGGGAAAGCTTTAGTCCAAACTTCTTCTTTATTTTTTCTCCAGAAACGATGGATGAAAATGCAGGCAGTTACTTGGGAAGCTTTTATGTGCCGCCTGCTGAACAAGCAAAAATGGTGCAACTGATTCAACAATTCTCCAATACGGTATTTATTGATGTAGGGCGGATTTTGGATGAAGTGAAGCGTTTAATGAATGTGTTAGTTCAGATCGTGACTGTACTGGCAATGCTGGTCGGGTTATCAGGCATTTTGGTGTTGATCGCCTGTTTGAATGTGTTGATGGATGAGCGCCGTAAAGAGGTGGCATTATTACGTTCTTTTGGTATCGCCAAAAATAAATTAAAACGGATGCTAAGTTTGGAAATCGGTTTTATTGGATTATTGGCAGGGATAGTGGCATGTCTGTTTGCTGAGGTGATCAGTGCGATTGCCAGTCACAAGATGCAAATGGCCGTGCAATGGCATCCAGAAATCTGGTTGATTTTACCGTTAACGATGATGTTGATTTGTACTTTGATTGGTCGTTATCGTCTCAGCTATTTATGTGATATTCCACCATTGCAGAGCTTGAGGGAAATGAATCAGTCTTGATCTTTTAAATATGAGTCTAATCATCATTTGTTAACGTGGGGCGACATGGATGCCGCCCGAAACTAAAAGGTTAATTACTTCAATTGATTCTGCATCAAAATCTCATACCACAATGGATGAAGTTCAGTGCTTAACTGGGTACAGTAAAAATAGAATGCTGCGAGTAATAACGTCGCAATGAAGATCGCTGTGATTTGGATGAAATTGGTTTTCACAACTTTTTGACTGAAATACCAAGCGCCTGCGAGTAAAGCCCCCATGATCATACCGCCAATATGTGCAGCATTATTGATGCCTGAAACGGTAAAACCAAATACGAGGTTGATGCCCATAATCAAGAGTAGGGATTTTTTATCTAACAAAAAACGTTGTCGTGGCAAAGTTGGAAATAGCGAGATAACCGTCAGTGCAGCACCTAAGCCCATGACTGCGCCTGATGCACCTGCACTGATTTTCGGTAATAGCTTTACATCAAAGTGTTGTAATAATTGATAGGCATCTAAAATACTCAGATAGCTGGAAAGCACACTGCCCATTAACCCTGCTAGAAAATACAGAGCAATATAATAAGTCCGACCAAACAGTTGTTCGGCAATACTACCAAAAATGTATAATGCCCACATATTCAGCATCAAGTGAATCATACCGAAATGAAAAAACATGCTGCTGAGTAGTCGTTCGGGCTGACCCAAAAACGTAAGAGGTGTGAAATCCGCACCCCAAGCAATTGCATCAACAGGTGAAGGGTCGGTAATATTCACACCTGTGAGAATTTGCCAACTAAATAATCCGACATTGACGGCGATCAATAGCGCGGTAAACCACCATGTTTGCATCTGTAATTTTTGATTGATTTGTGGTGGAGTTGTTTCAGTCATATGCTTGGCGAGTCATTGAAATAAAAAATAGCTTAGCATGAATCAATGTCTGTTGATATTTCACAGACAAATGCAGAAGGAGTGATGCACTTTAATGAAAGCTTTTTTAGCCCGTATTGTGATGCTGATCATCGGCGTGATTTTACTCATTCAGCTTTGGATTTTTAGTAGTTTGGTGTGGTGGCGAACCCAGCCTGTCAACACAACCATGTTCATGCGTTTAGACTATTGGTCTGACTTGAAACCGATTCAGCACGACTGGCGTGATTATGATCAGATTAGTGATAACTTCAAACATGCTGTTTTAGCTGGGGAAGATGCAAAATTTATTCATCATCATGGTTTTGACTGGGCAGGTATTCAACATGCCTTAGAACGAAATAATAAAAAGGGTGAGGTGGTGGCTGGTGGTTCGACTATTTCACAACAATTAGCGAAAAACTTATTTCTGTATAACAAACGCTCATTTATTCGTAAGGGGCAAGAAGCAGTCGCGACATGGATGATGGAACGGGTATGGTCAAAACGTCGAATTTTAGAAGTGTATATGAACTCAGTTGAATTCGGACAGAACATTTATGGCGTAGAGGCTGCAGCGCAATTTTATTATGGTAAAAGTTCAAAAAGCTTAACCCGTGAGCAAGCGGCCTTTCTCGCTGCATTGCTACCTAATCCTAAATATTACCAAGACAATCGCAATGATCGAAAGCTGCAATACCGTAAACGTGTGATTTTGAAATATATGAATGGCACACAAAAACCACAGTAAATAATTTAAATGCGAAAAAGCCCAATATTTTTGGGCTTTTTTACCAAATTGACATAATTTTGCAGCATACTTAAATTATCACTTGATGAATGATAATGCACAAGGTTCAGTATGAATACTGCAGTGACGACAACAGCGCCAATAGAATACAGCTACAACGATCGTTATATTAATCGAGAACTTTCCATTCTTGATTTCCATTTACGTGTGCTTGAACAGGCGGTTGATCCACTTCATCCTTTATTGGAACGGATGAATTTCCTGCTGATTTTTTCACGTAACTTAGATGAGTTTTTTGAAATTCGCGTAGCAGGCGTGATGGAGCAATTGACTCTAGGCAATGAAAGCCGTACGCCTGATGGTTTTACCCCTAAGCAGGTTTTGGAGCAAATCTCCATCACAGCACATGCCGCGATTGAACATCAATATCGTATTCTCAATGAGGAAATTTTGCCGAAGTTACGTGAAGAAGATATTTGCTTCTTACGTCGTGGTGAATTAACACCTGCGCAATCTGCTTGGATTAAAAAATATTTCCAAGAACAAGTTGCACCTGTTTTAACACCGATTAGTCTTGATCCAGCACATCCATTTCCACGTTTGGTGAACAAAAGCCTCAACTTTGTTGTGACATTAGAAGGTAAAGATGCCTTTGGTCGTCAAATTGATTTGGCTGTTGTTCCAGCACCACGCTCTTTACCGCGTGTCGTACGTTTACCTGATGATCTCACCGATGGGAAAGAGCATCATGTGATGCTGTCTGCCATTATCCATGAGCATGTATCCGACTTGTTCCCAGGCATGACGGCAACAGGATGTTATCAATTTCGAGTCACGCGTAACGCCGACTTGGCTTTGAATGAAGATGTTGAAGATTTGGCCAAAGCCTTGAAAGGTGAGTTGAGTTCGCGTCGTTTTGGGCGTGCGGTACGTTTGGAAGTTACACAGAATTGTCCAAAGCATATTTATGACTATTTGTTGGCTGAGTTTGAGTTGGGAGAGGAGCAACTGTATAAAGTTGATGGCCCAGTCAATTTGGCGCGTTTATTGTCAAACTTTAAACGTCCGCATTTGCGCTATGACTCGCATACGCCAGTTTTACCAAGAGTATTTAAGAAGTCAGAAAGCATCTTTGCGGCGATGCAAAAACAAGAGATTTTATTACACCATCCGTTTGAGTCGTTTGCGCCTGTGATTCAGTTATTACGTGAAGCGGCGCGTGATCCACAGGTGTTAGCGATTAAGCAAACCTTGTATCGCAGTGGTGCAGACTCGGAAATTGTACAGGTACTTGCCGAAGCTGCCCGTAATGGCAAAGAAGTGACTGCGGTCATTGAATTACGTGCGCGCTTTGATGAAGAATCCAATATCGAAGTCGCCAATGTGCTGCAAGAAGCGGGCGCTGTGGTGGTGTATGGTATCGTGGGTTATAAAACCCATGCCAAGATGATCTTGGTGGTACGCCGAGAAAATAACAAATTGGTTCGTTATGTGCATTTGGGCACAGGTAACTATCATGCAGGTAATGCTCGAATCTATACCGATTATGGGCTCATGACTACCGACAAAGAACTCTGCGAAGACGTACATCGCGTGTTCCAAGAGTTGACCGGTATGGGCAAGATGGCAAAACTGAAAAAGTTATTGCACGCGCCATTTACCTTACATGCACATTTGATTAACTTTATCGATGATGAAATTGCCAATGTGAAAGCGGGTAAACCTGCACAAATTATTATTAAAGTGAACGCCTTAACTGAAGTGCATCTCATTAATAAATTGTATGAAGCCTCGCAGGCTGGCGTACAAATTGATTTAATCATCCGTTCAATTTGCTGTTTGCGCCCAGGTTTGCCAAATTTATCCGAAAATATTCGTGTGCGCTCGATCGTAGGACGCTTTTTGGAACATACTCGTGTCTATTATTTTAGCAATAATGGTAATCCACGAATTTATTGTTCGAGTGCCGACTGGATGGATCGCAACTTATTTAATCGTGTAGAAGCTTGTTTCCCTATTGAGGAGCCTGCTTTGAAAAAACGGATTTATCAGCAAGGCTTATTGAATTATCTCAAAGACAATCAACAAGCGTGGTTATTGCAAGCGGATGGGACGTGGCAACGTGCGACTCCAGCAGAGGGCGAAGCACCTTATAACGCGCAAAGAACGTTATTAGAACTGTTTAAGTAGACAGCAATAAAAAATCGACCTGTATAGGTCGATTTTTTTATTAATTTTTTACCGTGTTGTGATTTCTACAATCAGTTGATTGACTAAATCGGCAGCTTCTAATTCTCGAATTTGAGCCACATTGCTTCCCGCCCAAAATGCACCATAGCTAAAATCATCGTGTTGGTTAGCAATCCCCATCAGTTGTTTGGCTAAATCATAGCTATATGGGTATGCCGGTACAGTGGGACGATGCGGGCTATCAATTTGGGTATGCCATGTTCCGAGCAAACCACGCGCAGGTCGTCCTGATAAACTGGCACTGATTTGGGTGATTTTTTGACTAAATAATGCTTTGCGATAAGCTGCGTTGGCACTGGAGCTTTTACATTGCACAAATGCGGTACCGAGTTGTACAGCCGAGGCACCCAGTTTAAACATGGTTTTTGCTTGATCTCCATTCATGATGCCACCTGCTGCGACCACAGGGCAGGTACAATGTTGGGTGAGCAGTTGAACAAGATCACTGGTTTTGATTGCAGCATCAACATATTGATTGAAAATACCGCGATGTCCACCTGCCTCAATGCCTTGTGCAATAATAATATCAATGCCTGCGGCTTCGATTTCCTGTGCCTCAATCAGGTTAGTGGCTGAAACCATAGTGATAATTCCAGCCTGTTTGAGTGCTTGAATTTGATGCGGATGAGGAATTCCGAAATGAAAACTGACGGCTTTGGGTTTGGTTTCTAAAACGACATTGAGGAAATCATCATTTTCTAAAAAACTCGGATAGATGCAATTCAATTGTGTGGGAGGCGTTGCATCAAATTTAGCAAATTCAGGCTGTAAATATTCAATCCATTGCTTCGCAATTTCAGCATTGAGTGGTTCTGGTTGATGGCAAAAAAAGTTGACTTGAAATGGGAGGTCCGTCAGTTCTTGCGTTTTTAAAATTTGCGCTTTGGCTGATTCAGGGGTATTTGCACCGAGGCCTAATGAACCGAGAGCACCCTGATTGGAAACTTCTGCCGCGAGTGTTGGTGTAGAAACACCAGCCATAGGAGCTAGAAAAATAGGATGTTTTATTTCTAATAATTCTAAAATTGACATGTCATTTTCCTAATTGCTTTTAAATCAACATAGCTTAGATTTTAAAAAAATAGCAAATAATAATGGTTATTTAGTTGAGGAATGCAAAGCTTATAGGAAAATACACAGGTGTTTGACCAATGATCGGTCAAACACCCAGAAAAGAGATTATTGGTAAGCAAGCATCAATAAGCCTTTAAAGAGTCCAGCGATGATCGCTAACCCTAAAAAGCCAACCAGCCACAAGCCAATGAACCATTTGATTTGTGATTTTTTCATTTGACTTCACCTCAATGATAGCCGTCGTCACCAATACGAACTTTGTCTCTAAAAATCCAGTAACCCCAAAAGGTGTAGACCAAGATGATTGGAATCATAATGCCTGCACCAACTAAGGAAAATAGCTGACTATTTCTTGGCGCAGCAGCTTCCCATATCGTGACCGACGGCGGGATGATGTATGGCCAAAGACTGATGACAAAACCTGAGTAAGCAAGAAACATCAGCATGAGGGTATAAACAAAAGGTTTATATTCACTTCGTTTTACACAGGCACGCCATGCTAGGAACGTAAAGGCGATTACTAAAATTGGAACAGGACTAAAATAAAGCAATTGCGGTAAAGCAAACCATTTTTCAGCGATTGCTGGCTGACTATAAGGCGTGTACAAGCTGACGGCAACGAAAATAGCCAATAGGGTGAAGATCAGTTTTGGCATCAGGTTGTACATTTTGTTTTGCAATTCCTGATCTGTTTTCAGGATGAGCCAGCCACAACCTAAAGCTGCATACATCACTACCACACCGAAACCCGTAAACAGTGCAAAAGGAGTCAGCCAGTCTAAACCGCCACCGACGTATATACCATTCTCAGTTTTTAAGCCCTGAATATAAGCACCTAAAATGACACCTTGGAAGAAACTTGCCAAGGTTGAACCCCAGATAAAGGCCATATCCCAAAGTGCTTTAGAACGATTGGCTTTGAAACGAAACTCAAATGCAACACCTCTAAAGATTAAGGCAATCACCATTAAGGTAATTGGCATATATAGTGCGGATAAAACAGTGGCGTAAACGATTGGAAACGCAGCGAACAAACCTGCACCGCCTAACACCATCCATGTTTCATTGCCATCCCAAACAGGTGCAACGGTATTCATCATTACGTCTCGTTCTTGTTTTCCTTTTATAAAAGGGAACAAAATGCCGATACCGAGATCAAAACCATCGAGCACCACATAGATCAATACACCAAAGGCAATGATCATTGCCCAAATGAGAGAAATATCCAACATGTTATTCTCCTTTGCCTTGATCTTTGTTTTCAAGACTGTCATCAACAGCGCTTAAAGGGCGCATTGGAGTTTTAAAATGTCCAACGCCTCCTGTCTCTGGTATTGGTGTATCGATAAACTGAGGACCTTTGTGCATTAGCTTGAGGATGTAGTAAATACCTGTACCAAAGACGATGGTATAGACCACTACAAAGATAATCAGCGTGAGTCCAACTTGTTCAGCAGAAACACTGGATAAGGCATCTTTAGTCCGTAAAACACCATAAACCACCCATGGTTGACGACCTAATTCAGTGGTAAACCAGCCTGCCAATAAAGCGATATAGCCCGTTGGTCCCATGATCAGAGCAAATTTATGAAACCATTTTTTCTCATAAATTTGATCTTTTCTACGTAGGATTAACCCCACAAGCGCCAATAAAACCATCAGTGTGCCTAGACCCACCATGATACGGAAACTCCAAAACACCAACGTTGAGTTTGGTCGATCTTCAGGAGCAAATTCTTTTAAACCTTTGACTTCGCCATCGAGACTATGTGTAAGAATCAAGCTACCCAAATAGGGGATACCCACCGCATATTTGGTGGTCTCTGCTTGCATATCAGGGATACCAAAAAGGTAAAGCGGCATAGGTTCATTGACATTGGTTTCCCAGTGTCCTTCCATCGCAGCGAGTTTTGCAGGTTGATATTTCAAAGTATTTAAACCGTGATGATCACCAATCACCACTTGTGCTGGTGCAGCAAATAAGATCATCCACATCGCCATTGAAAACGATTTTTTGACCAATGCATCACGGCGACCACGAAGTAAGTGCCAAGCAGCCGTAGCAGCCACAACTAATGCAGAAACAAGAAATGCAGCCACTGCCATGTGTGCAAAACGGTATGGGAATGACGGATTAAAGACAATCGCAAACCAATCTGTAGGAACGATGATGCCATTTTCAATCGCAAAGCCTTGTGGTGTTTGCATCCAGCTATTGGAGGATAATATCCAGAACATTGAGATACATGTACCGATGGCTACCATTAGCGTCGCAAAGAAATGCGCTTTTTCACTGACTCGCCCCCAGCCAAATAACATGATGCCGAGGAATCCAGCTTCGAGGAAAAAAGCCGAAAGCACTTCATAGGTCAGTAATGGCCCTGTGATACTTCCTGAAATACGGGAGAACTCACTCCAGTTGGTGCCGAACTGATAGCTCATCACCACACCTGAAACCACGCCCATACCAAAAGTGACGGCGAAGATTTTAAGCCAGTACTTATATAAATCTTTGTAAATTGGATCGTGGCTTTTTAGCCATTTCCATTCTAAAACCGCTAGAAAACAAGCCAGTCCAATAGAGGTGGCAGGAAAAATAATATGAAATGAAACAGTAAAAGCGAACTGGATACGTGCCAGTTCTAATGCAGTTAAACCTAAGTCCATAGCGAATTCTCCAGTACAGAGGGAGTCTGTTGAATATCATCTAAACACTGTATTTTTTTAGCGATGTATATCGCTGGCTCTTGCTGAAAGATAGCAAAAGAAATTCGATAAAGCATATATAACTCACTTTCTCAATAAGTAATTTTTGACAAACTAAATAGCTGAAAAAGCAAGCGGTGGGGCACGGCCTTGGGGAATAAGAAATAGGCGTTGTAAAGAAAAGAAGAAGCTGATGAACACTTGTTGTAGGTGCAAATAACGCACCAGTAAGCGAACGAAGACTTCTTGAATACCTAATGTTGGAGGAACAACCAATTGTCCGTAGAAAAAACAAAATGGACATTGATGATTGAAATCATGTTGATGTACGTGATTAGCTGAGTTTGAAACGACCTGATCAGAGGCAACGCTATGATGATTATGCTCAGTGTGTGAGTGGTGCGCATGCAGATCTTGCTGAGGTCTAAATTGGGATGACAAATGCAACACAGTCTCACATGCAGGAGAAATTTGATATTTCTCTGGCAATAGTGGCTGTAGAAAAACAGCAATCTGTAATGCAATTGTTGCAAATGCAAACAATATCCCAAGTCGATGTATCAAAACACTTCTCTACATTGGTCAGTTCAGAACTGCAAGGATCGAATTTAGTGGAATGTTCACACTAATTATGGATCATTCAGTAATCTCTGATCATACTACCAAACGATAGAAAAAGCTTTATTCCGCCGTAAATTAATTCTTATACATCCACTCGGATTTCAAAAAGCAAGCATCTCTAAAGGGTCTGCACATTGAATAGAGAACCGACCCAACTAGAAAATAACATAGCGAGAATTCCCCACAGTGTAATGCGTAGGCTACTCTTGAGTATTGAGGTGTTGGCTATATATCCTGACATTGCACCCAATAACGCGAGAGATAAAATCCCCGTGAGCATGACTGTCTGTGAAATATAAGCTTCAGCACTGAGCAATATCGCGAACATTGGAAGTGCTGCGCCACAAGAAAAAGCGGCAGCAGATGAGAGCGCTGCTTGAATCGGATTGGCTGCTGTATTTTCATGGATGCCGATTTCATCTCTGGCATGTGCGCCTAAGGCGTCATGTGCAGTCAGTTGTGTTGCGACTTGGTGCGCCAGTTCAGGCTCTAATCCTCGCATTATATATATTTGTGTTAACTCATTTAATTCGGCTTCAGGGTTCTTTTTTAATTCTTTTGCTTCAAATTTTAAGTCCGCTTTTTCAATATCTTCTTGAGATTTAACCGACACATATTCACCTGCTGCCATTGAGGTTGCACCCGCAATCAGTCCAGCGATACATGTAACTAAGAGCGTCTGAGAATGCGCGCCACTGGCTGCCATGCCCATGACTAAACTGGTAACAGAAATAATCCCGTCATTTGCACCAAGTACTGCCGCACGAAGCCAGCCAGAACGTTGTATCGCATGAGGTTCAGCATGGTGTGAAAAAGTCATAATGTTCTCTATTTACATTTCATTTAATTTTGAATACAAAAAAATAGAGCATCGGCTCATTTTTGAGTTATAGATATTGATTTTTATCAATGATTCATCCACTTAACTTGCTTATAAAATAACTTATTTTAACCATTCGATAACGATGATTTAGTTATAATATGTGAATAACATAACATTATAAATTGAGTTGAATTGACCTTTCCTAACATTCTATATCGGTATTCTGAGTTGAGATCTGCGATGAAAAAATCAAAAATTAAGCTGCTGAGTCATACCTTGTTTATGTTGGGTCTTTTATTCCCGATACAGCAGGTGATGAGTGCCGAGTCTGATTTTGTCAAAGAGGGGGATGCTGCTTATAAGCCAGGCAATCCAATCTATGACCGTTGGGACAGTTTTTATAAAATTGAACAAAGTCAGCCTGAGCAGGCAGAAAAAATCTTACTGGAGCTTGCACAACTGACGTCACAAGATATCAAAGTGTGGAAAAGTCTGACCTATTTACAAATTCGTTTGAATAAGCAAGATGAAGCTTTACAAAGTGTACGTCAAGCATCACAGCTTGCACCGCAAGATGACCAACTCAAATTACAACAGGCTTATTTACTCAATCAACAAAAAAATAATAAGGAAGCGTTGTCAATTTTCAAAAGTTTAACCACATCCAGTGATGCCGATATCGCGACTAAAGCACAGCAAGCGGTACAAAACTTAAGTGGTGGGGCAGTCAAACCTGTATTCAAAGATATTTATTTTGCACCATCTTATGAGTCCCGCTATGACGACTTCATTTTTCCTCTAAAAATGCGTTATGGGCGTAACTTGGATAATGGTCGTGCACAAGTCTATGGTTTTGTGAATCTTAACCGTGACACAAAATCTAAAGGTGGTGTCCGCCCAGAAATCATTGATGAAAATGCAGCGACTGTTGGTATCGGTGCCAATTATCAGCCTTGGGTATCAGTACCGATTCGAGCTTATTTAGAAGTTGGCGGTAGTTATGATTTGATTGACCGCAATCGGGATAGGTTTCGCGAAAGTGTGGTTGGTGGTGTAACTGGTTATCAGGAATGGTATTCCGATCAAAGCCTAGCGCAACGCAGTATTTGGAATGATTATTTTACCGATCTGTATGGCAATGTCGCAAGTTACTCGCGTGAGGATTATAACGTGATCGCTGATTTGAGATTGCGTTCGGGCTTTAATGTTTATCGTGGTGACACAGGTACAGTACAGACTTATGCCAAACTGCATGCATTAGCCGACTCCAAGGGTGAAAATTATAATAATTTATTTGAGTATGGTGCGGGAGTGGCTTGGCAACCCTTTAATTATGTGCCAGTAAAATTACGAGTAGAACGGCTATATGGGCATTATCTCAAAGATGCCTTAGCCAATGGTCAAGATCGCTATAACAACACACGTACCGAACTTGTATTTTATAAGGATTTCTAATCATGAAAAAACTGATTTCGATTGTATTTGGTACTCGTCCTGAACTGATCAAACTTGCCCCCGTCATTTTGCTGGCTCAACAAGATGAGCGTTTTCAAGTCGAAGTGATTTTTACGGGACAGCATGATGAATTGGTACGTGATGCGATTGAGTTCTTTCAAATTAAAATAGATCACCGATTAAAAATGATGAATGCTGGACAAAGTCTAAACCAATTATTGATTCAAGGTTTGAGTCAATTAGAAGGGATTTTTAATGACGGGCAACATCGTGATGCAATTGTGATTCAAGGCGATACCACTACAGTTTTATCGGCTGGATTGGTCGCATTTTCTATGAAAATACCTGTGGCACATGTGGAAGCTGGGTTACGTTCTTATGATTTAGATCATCCATTTCCTGAGGAAGGAAATCGCCAATTGGTCTCAAGAATCACCAAATGGCATTTCGCGCCAACGGAACAGTCCAAACAAAACCTGTTACAGGAACATATTTCAGCAGAGAGCATAACCGTAACAGGCAATACCGTTGTTGATGCAGTTTATCTGGGGCGTGCGTTGATTCATCAACAAGTCACGCAACAAGATCACTTACAGCAGCACGGTTTGGTCTTTCCAGAAAATGCGCGGATTGTATTGATCACAGCGCATCGTCGTGAAAATTTTGGCGAAGGCATTGAAAATATTTGTCATGCGGTTGAATATTTAGCACAACACTATCCTGATGTTCATTTTGTTTGGCCAGTGCATTTAAATCCGGCAGTACATGATGTAGTCCATGGTAAATTTTCTCACCATGCACAGGTTCATCTCGTCAAACCATTAGACTATCCAAGTCTACTTGCGGTGATTGATCGTGCCGCGTTTATTTTGACAGATTCAGGTGGCTTACAAGAAGAAAGCCCTTCGTTTAACAAGCCAGTGCTTATTTTGCGAGAAACTACCGAGCGTCCTGAAGTGGTTCAAGTGGGGGCAGGCATTTTAGTCGGCACAGATCAAGCGAAAATCATCGCAGAAGCTGAAAAATTACTTTCAGATCAAGCACATTATGCAAGTATGGCGAATGTGCCGAATCCGTTTGGTGATGGGAAAGCATCACAGCGAATTTTGGATCAAATTGCTCAGGGTTAATGCGGTGATTTCGCTTTTGCACTTGAACCGTATTTGAGTTTATACCACCATGCCACGACATAGACGGTCATACGGTTCATATAATGTGGGCCGTCAAAGATATAAACTTTTTGTCCTTCGTAGGCTTTCAACTGCTCAATGATTTCCCAAGGATAGGCTGAACGAAACTTTCCGTTTTTGGTGGCGCGAAAGGCTTCTAAAACAATAATTACTTTTTCTTGTCCGAATTCTTGTTGTAAGCCATCTAGTATTATTCTAGCTTGTTGGGGTGAGCGCGTGCCCACACCAACACCGTCTTGAAAGAATACGTGAGTTTGCTCAGGTAACCAACTTTTCAGCCATACATCCAAGTGTTCTGGCATAGCTTCAGCACTATAGATGCTGACCCAAAGTGGTTTGGGGAGGGTGCTCAAAGCTTGTCCTAAAATCCCTACACCGAGCCAAGTTGGATCAGCTTCGACTGGAAAGTAATATCCTTTCAAAGGAATTGTTTGGGTTTTATCAATAATTTGTTGAGAGTTTGCTGCAAGTTGAACCACTTTAGAGCGCGCTAGTTTTTCTTCATATTCGCCAGCCAAGCCCAATATAATATTTTCTGCCCATGGATTTTGATTGAGCTGTTTAAGGTTGATGTTTTTTTCCCATTTGGTGAAACCGATATCATGATCGAACCAAGATTTGGTTTGTACAACAGACCATTGGGGAACAAAGGTTGATACACCCAATAAATCCCAATTTCCTGTAGGGGGCGTTGTTTTTAAATCAGGCTGCCAAAACATTCCTTCAATGTGTGGAGGCTGCGTTTCTGATTGAATCAGATGCATGCAACCTCCCAAAAGTATGAGTACTGATATGGTTAAAGCAATGATACGTTTTAAATTATTCACTCTTATTTTTAGCATTTGGTTTTTTTCGCCAGTACCAGAGCAAGATGATGAGAATCATAATAGCAGAGATAATAGAAACCAAAATAAAGAAAGAGGATTGTTGAACCAAAGGTACTTTCTGATTTCCTACAATAATTTTCTGTAAGGTAAACACTTGACCATTTTCAGTCACCAATATTTTACTGGCATTGTTTGGAATATCTCGTTGAATCTTTTCCCAATGTTGAGTGAAATTCTGAGCGCCATTAATTGAATCAGTCAGGATATCAAAACGTTGATCATTGACACTGACTAAAAATCCATGCGTTGCGGCAGGAAGATAAACCATATCTTTATGCATTAAGATTTGTTGGCGATAGATATTCGGGTTGACGTGGACATTAATCAGTTCTGGTTTCGCAGGGTCGAATTTAACAAAATTTAATGGAACTGGATCATTGGTCATCAGCATTTTTTTGGCGACTTGGCTTACGATCATTGCGATTTCCAAACTTCCGGGCTGACCATCAATCGCAATTGTTGGGTGTGTTGCGAAGGTCATGGATAGTGATGCAACCCCATTTTTCAGTTTATGCGGTAATTTAACCGTCGATTTCTTTGTATCAATCCATAAAGAACCTTTTGCTGTCGGTAAACATTGTGAATTGACGATCACAGAGTTTTCCAACTTCATACTAAAGGTTGTGTTATTGGAAATTGTCTTTGCAAAATAGTTAAATTGTCGATTGACTGGGTCTGAATCTAAGTCAGCCGTTTTTAGACTTCCAGCCAGTCCGCCATCGATCCACGTGGTAATATTTGAACCTTCTAATAAACCACTTTGAACCCGAAGCGCAATCTGACCTTGTAAAATATCAGTGGGTTGCCAAACAGCAGGGAATGTAAGGAAAAGATTTTTTTCAGCTTGATTTAAACGAAAATCACTAATACCAAGATCAGCCAGCGTTTTAATTTGTTTAATTTTGGCCCAAGTTGGAGCAGCAAGTTTATCAGTTAGAAAGGTGGATGAAGTATTCAGTTGTTGCAAATAGTGAGGATTTAATAATCCATTAATTGCGGACTCTAACTTTTTAGCTTGATCATATTGGATACTTAAAATAGGAACGTCATTTTGAGCGCTGAGTTGTACTAAGCTGCCATTTGGCAATGGCGTTGCTGATTTAGAAATCTCAATCAAAAAATCTGCATTTTCACCATCGGGTGGGTTTTGCTCATACCATTTGACTGGTGTAACAGAACCCCATGCACTCATTAAACGCCCGAGCATTGAAGCTTCGTTTAAATTGGCTGGATTGTATTTGAGCACACCGATAAACGGCATTGGACGCACCACTTGTGGGTTAAATAAGGCATCAGGTAATTCTTTTAAATGATAAAGTGGGCGATGTCGGGTGTAATCAATTCTTGAATTGCTCAAATAGGTGACTTGGTCAACATCCTCACTACAAAAGGTGGTTCGATCTGCTGCTGGGGATGTTCGGGGAGAATACTGTTGTATAATAAAATCTAAACGATGAAAGCCACTTGGTGCTGCGGGGATATCAAAGCTGATTTCGCCCGATCCGTTGAGTTGAGTGTTATATATGAGCTTATCATCATATTTCACTAATAAAGTGGTGTAATGTTCTGTTGAATAGTCACTGCTAAAACGAATACTTTGCCATTCAGAACCCTTACCGACATAAAAGAAATGTGGCTCAATGGTGTATTTGTTGGACGTGTTAATATTGTCAAATGTCCACGTATTCAATGTATCTGCAAAAGTAAATACAGGCAAAGAGAGGGCTGCACTTGCTAATAATGTTTTGAAAATGGGATGATTTAATCGGTTTTTTTTCATTTTATTTTCTCTCCTTGCTACGTTCAGTTTTATACCACTGTAGTGAATTGCCTTGTATCTTATTTTTCAGCATGTCATAAGCCGCTTTAAATACGATAAATAAGAATATTTGTGAATAGGTCACGTAAGATAAAACTGCGAAGAAATATAGTTGAGGTTTTGCTCGTTCTAAAGATAAGGTGAACCACATCTGTGCCACATACAAGCAAAACGATAACGCCCATAACAAGGTAAAGGGTCCAGGTAAAGTAATACCTGCAATACCGAGTAAGCCTAAGGTCAGGGTGATGTGACTCCAAATCAGTGCGGGAACGAATAACACATAGCACATGATGTTGTTAAAAATTTCGATGCCAATCGGAAAAGGCTTTCTTAAAGCGATTGGTAAATATTTACTGGTGACATAGAAGTTGCCTTGAGTCCAGCGTGATCGTTGTTTGATGAAAACGCTCAAAGAAGGTGGATCTTGTTGCCAACCTACAGCATAGGGTACCCATTTAATTCGTCTTTGACCGAGAAAGATTCGGAAACTCATCTCGGTATCATCAACCAATGATTTTTCATCAAAACCACCAAGGGTTTCTAAGGCATCACGCCAAATTACATAGTTGGTTCCCATGAGGGTTGAAAGTTCAAAGCGTTGCCAACGACCTCCTTGGAAGATCCATTGAAAGAAAATAAATTCAATCGCAATAAAGCGAGTTAAAATACTATCGCGCCAATTACGGGTACGTACTTTGCCATTTACCGCAACTAGTTTTTTATCAGCAAGTAAGGTTTGGGCGAGTAGGCGTACACAGTCTGGTTCAGGCGTACTGTCTGCATCATAAACAATGATAAGTTCACCTTTGGCATGTGGTAAACCATTGTTCAGTGTTCGAGATTTGCCTTTTCCACCCATACCTTTTGGTACATTGACAATCTTAATACACGGATAAATGGCTGCCATGCGTTCAGCAATTTCAAGCGTATCGTCTTTAGAGCCATCATTGATCAATAAAACTTCATAAGCATGTGCGGGATAGTCTTGCTGCGCAATAGCATGTAGGGTGTCTTCAATCACCACACCTTCGTTATAAGCTGGAATAAGCACACTCAACATCGGCCATTCGGCTGGAATGGGTAAGTTTTCTAGCTCTTTGGCTGCATTTTTTGAGTATTTCCACGCTTGGTAACTCAACCATGCCCAAAACGCCTGTGGAATCCAGATCCCAAGAAAGCCGAATAAGAACAGAATATCAATTGCGAGCATGTATTCTCCTCCTTCGAATCATGGCAATGCTCAAAATGAGCAGTAGTGTGCCACCTAGCAACACCGAAGCCCATGAGATCGAACTTCCAAAGCTACTGAGTAGGCTAGGAAAGTGGAGTGACAATAAATAGTCCAGTGGAATTACGACGGTACTTACCGCAATCATGAAATAGCCGAAGATGTTAGTTTCGACACCTGTGGGTGTACTGGTATATTTAATCTTATTAAAGTTCCATGATATGCCTAATTGAGGATATTCGATATTGGTTATAGGTATGTCTGCCGGCGGGTTAATAAGAATTTGATAGCCAGTGGTTTGTGATGTGTTGGTCGTGGCTTGATAAAAAAAATGTTGATGGTGCTGAACTTTACGTGCAGGAATAGACAATTTATTCGGATCGTCTGATTGAATAATATAATTACCTGCGGGTTGAGCAATCAGGTTTTCATCCCAACCTGTTTCGATCAGTGCTGCTAAAGGTCTGAGTCCGAGTGCAGTTGAAAATGTTGCTTTTGAGGCAAAATATTTTGCATGCCGCATTTGAAAGAGTGCAATCGGAATAGCACCTTCATTGACTGCTTTTTTAATTTTATAATATTCAATGATACTAAAATAATCATCTGGCAGAATGACACCGGGTTTGACGCCTTTATCAATTAATTGTTTGAAACTCTCAGACTGTAATTGATCAGCGGTAAAAATTGGCCACCACGTTTCTGGGTGGGGAAATAGTTGTGTAACCGCTTCAGGAGCTTGAACTTGTGAATTTAATTCAGTTTTTGCCGATTGGATGGCGCAATGGTAATACTGCTGATAAAACTGTTGTAAGGTTGTGTCTGGAACATGTTCGGTTGCAATAAGCAAACCACAAATATTAAGAAGTACGGACATCAGGGTACCTCTCTGGCTGGTTTGAATTGAGAAAGGTACTCAGTGTGTTGTTCAATTTTCAGTTTTAAGACGGTGAGTTCTTGTAGTTGTTGAATAAAAAGGGGATGAGAATTATCCATATTGTTTTCTTCATGGATAACAATACTTTTAATTTCGCTGAGTTCTTCATTAATAAAATGATAAATCACACTGTCTCGTTCAGTCGATAATATCGCCATGATCTTATTTTGAGTTTCTTTCCAGATATCTTCACCCAACATTTCTCGAATCAGTATGGTATTGGTAATTTTGATACTGATCACTTCATAATGGTTTTTATGAGTCAGTTGCAATAACTTTTTAAGCTGATCTTGAAAGTGCTTCAGTGCAGTGAGTGGTAAAATGTCATGTTGATAATTTCGGTCATAACTTTGGATTGCACGATAGCTAGCCAATGCATTTTTAATATTATGACGTATGGCACTTAAAAAAATGGGGGCGATCGGTGCTACAAATAAGAGTAAAAGTTGACGTTCAATATAGGTTTGATTGGCCAGATCTAAAAAGAAATAGACCGCAATCGAAACAAACATGACCAAGCCCAGTATCAGCGCTTTTCCAACAGTTAAGTATGCACCCGCGATAACAAGGATCAACAGGAAGATCCAACTGCCACGATAACTTGCTGGCAACCACTCGTAAGCGACTATACCCATAAAAACTTGAGCGGAGATAATCCATAAGAGCAGTGCTGGGGCGGGATTCTTCTGCATAGTAATTTTAGTTTTATTCAGCATGTTTTGTGATCAAATTATCATTAATTTTTGGTTATTACGATAGTTTTTCTGTTATTAGGGCTTGTTGTCATTTCCTTCGCCTAATGCAGATATGCTTTGAATGTTTCGATTGCACGGACACGACTGGTTTTTAAATCGACGATTGGCGCTGGATAATTTAAGCTTTTAACTGCATTTTTAGCATAAGGTTCATGGATGGATTTGTCATCTAAATCAGCAAGCTCAGGCAGCCATTTGCGAATATAATCTCCTTGTGGATCAAATTTTTGCGATTGGCTGACTGGATTGAAGATACGGAAATAGGGCACCGCATCTGTACCTGTGGATGCACACCATTGCCATCCACCATTATTGGCAGCCAAATCGCCATCAATCAGATGTTGCATAAACCATTGTTCGCCCTTACGCCAATCAATCAGTAAATTCTTGCTTAAGAACATGGCACAAATCATGCGGACTCGATTGTGCATCCAACCTGTGGCGAGTAATTGACGCATACCTGCATCAACAATTGGAATGCCTGTTTGTCCTTGTTGCCATTTTTCCAGTCCAATTGGATCATCACGCCAGCCAATATTTTGGGTGGAGGATTTAAACGGCAAATGTTTCGAAACTTTGGGGAAATCAAACAGAATATGTTGATAAAACTCGCGCCATAACAACTCATCCAGCCATGTTTGTTGACCTTCTGATTGGATAATAAAATCACCTTGTTGTTGGCGAAATAAGGCCTGAATACATTGGCGGATTGAGATGATGCCGATATTCATATACGCCGAGAGTTGACTGGTTCCTGCTTGGGCAGGTAAGTCACGTTCATTTTTATAGTTGATCAATTTTTCATCCATAAATTGATCGAGTAAATGCAGTGCGTATGCTTCACCGATTTTCCAATTTTCTATGCATGGCTGAGGAATTTTTGCCGCGTAGTGTTGTTGTAATGCTTCAATATCTGTTTCTTGCAGTGACGAAAGATCACAGCTAATTTGGGGTTGAGTCTCAGGCAACGGATAACATTGGGGTAACCCATGTTGTAAACGCTGATAGCAGGTTTTTTTGAATGCACCAAAGACTTGATAAGGTAAATTTGATTGATTACGTATCGAAGCGACAGGGAAAAGCGTGCGGTCATTGAGTAGAATAAGATCTTTTTTATGCCGATTTAACAAGGCTTGAGTGTCATGATCACGTTTTAACTCATTTACGCCGAGTTCAATATTGGTATATATATGTTGAAAATGAAGATGCTGAGATAAATTTTCGAAGAATTTAGGGATATCTTGCCAGTGTGGCACTGTAACTGTGATCAGTGGAATATTTAACGCAGTAAGCGCTTGTTTTAGCTGTTTGAGTTGGCGTAAGTAAAACTCAATTTTAATCGGGGCATCATCATGCAGTTGCCATTGTTCAGGTGACAAGATCACCAGAGCAATCGTAGGTCCTGTTTGTGTAGCATGCCAAAGGGCAGCATGATCATGAATTCTGAGATCTTGGCGAAACCAAATCAGTTGATAATCGCTTTGCATAAAGTAAGAACCACTCAATTTATTAGAAGAGGTAAGGTGTTTTTCTTATTTTATAAAAGTGAATGTGAAAAAAAAGCAAAGCCGAGGCTTTGCTTTTTGTAGTGCTAATTCATAAATGAATTAGTGGTGATGACCACCTGCACCGTGTACGTGACCGTGATCTAATTCTTCTTGAGAAGCATCACGAATTTCTACGATTTCAACTTCAAAAGTAAGGTCTTGACCTGCAAGCGGGAAGTTTGCATCAACTAAAATGTTGTCACCTTCAATCGCTTTAACTGTTACGATCTGTACGCCGTCATCAGTTTGAGCTTGGAATTGCATACCCGGTTGGATGTTGTCTACACCTTGGAACATTTGAGCTGGAACTTCTTGCACGAGGTCAGGGTTGTATTCACCGTAACCTTCCGCAGCTGGAACGTTTACTGTGAATTTTTCGCCAACAGTTTTACCTGTAAGTGCATTTTCTAAACCAGGAATGATATTGCCTGCGCCGTGCAAATATGCAAGTGGTTCACCTTGAGATTTATCAAGTGTTTCACCCTCAGCGTTTGTTAAAGTGTAGTGGAATAAAACCACGTGGTTATTTGCAATAGCAGTCATGTTTTTAATCCATGTCATTAATTTAGGTATATATCATAAAGTGAAAAATCGTTTTTGTAGACCATTTTCCACTTTTTGAAACGATTTCGTTATAAATATGCACGAAATTAAAAATTTCAACTCAATATAGTTTAATTTTTGGACGGACACGTCTCGTGAGCAAATCTTTCATGGTGAGCATCCCTGCTTGGGTATAACCATGAATATTGGCTTGGTGTAGTCGATACAAAGAAACATACATGGTTTTGGCAATAAAACCTTGCACACTGACATCACCCAACAATTCTCCAACAGCTTGATTGCGGCTTAAAGAAACCAGCGATCCTTTGTCGTTAAAGATAAACATTGGTTGAGGCGAGCCTGATAACCGTGCTGCTAATGCATCGACCAAGAAAGTCGCTTGTTGGCTTGCCACTTGCGCACGTGGTCCCAAAGGTGGTTGACGCGCATCTAACTGACAATGTGCACAATCACCAAATGCGAACACGTTTGGATCAGAATACGTCTGTAAGGTCGCATAGACCATTAAACGGTTAATTTTGTCACGTTTAAAATCAGTAAATGACTCTAGAATTTTAGGTGCTTTCACGCCAGCCGCCCATACCGTAATATCCGAATGCAAAACATGCCCATTACTAAAGTAGACATTAGACTGATCTACTTTTTGTACTTTGTGCTCCGTCAGAACCTCGATGCCCATTTTCTTGAGTTGCTTGGCGCTATGCGCTGCTGTTTTCTCATTGAGTGCAGGTAAGATGCGATCAGATGCTTCGATTAAGGTGATTTTGACTTGCTTCGGATTAATTTTCTTTAATCCATAGCGATAAAAGTTCTTGGTGGTTTCAATCAGCTCTGCTGCCAATTCAACACCAGTCGCGCCTGCACCAACGATTCCAATATTCAAGGCGCGGTCATTGGGTTGATTTTGCGCTTCGATATAAAGGTGGAATAAATCTTGTTGGAAAATGTCTGCTTGTTGACGACTGTCTAGGAAATGACAATATTCACGAACGCCTTCAGTACCAAAATCATTGGAGACCGAACCTACAGCCAGTACCAAAGTGTCATAACTTAAGCTTTGAATTTGTGGGGTATGTTCTTTGGAAAGCTGAGGGGGAGCGAGGGTAATTTGTTTTTGATCTTTATTAACCTCAATTAAAGTACCAAGCACAAATTCAAAGTGATGCTTTTCTGCGTGAGCAAAATAATTGGTTTGTTCTTCGTGAGGGTTGATTGAGCCAGCGGCGATTTCGTGAAGGAGCGGTTTCCAGATATGGGTCAGGTTCTGATCGACTAAAGTAATTTTAGCTTTGTTACGTCGACCAAAACGTTCACCGAGTTGTGTTGCAAGCTCTAAACCACCTGCGCCACCGCCCACAATCACGATATGATGTAAGGTTTTGCTCATGATTAACCTGATTATTTTTGTGAAAGGATGGGGGGATTATGCCATCCTTTTTTTATTTGTGTATGGTTAATCTTGATAAAATTAGTCGAGTTTCTATCCTTGATTTAAAGGATGAAGTTTGGCAGCTTGATTATCATTTGTTGAGAAAAACGAGAACAAGTTGGAAAACCAAGTCATGATTCTTTGAAAAAGATTGGCTTCTTCAATTTGCACATCATTTTCAATTTGTAAGCTGCGAAGTAACTGATTATTTTGATAAATTGAAACCGTGGCGAGGTTCATGGCTTGGGTCAATGGTGCAGTTAAATGTTGTTGATTAAGTTCAATATTGATATGCGTATTGGTCGTTTGTAGCGGCTCGACTGGAGTGATTTGTTGATTTGTATCAAGCACCTGAATCCGTTGAGTGGCTAAATCAAAAGTATTTAAATCAATCGGTGCGAGTTGAGCATATAAAGACGTAGTCACAATGGTTGGCTGTTGTGTTTCAACTTTAAACATTTTCAAAGTTGATTTAATCACTGGAAGTTCAGCAATCAGTCTATGCTTTGGAATGACTTCCTCATCACGCGTATAAGTATAAGCCAAGTTCATTAACTTGTGTGCTACCTCAGCGCGTTTTATGGCGTTTGGCGTGCCCAGTACAACCACAATTAAACGTCGGCTATCTACATGTGAATTGAACGTAGGACGCTCTGCGGTTAAAGCTAAATTGTAGCCTGCTGCTTTGGTATAACCCGTTTTTAAGCCGTCAGAGGTCGGATCCATTTTGAGGGCAAGGTTAGTTGCACGATGGAAACGTTGATTGTAGCTAAAACTTGGCATTTTTGAATAAATCAAATAGTTCGGTGTTTTGGTGACAATGGCTTGCGCAAGCAAACTGAGATCGGCAGCAGTCGAATAATGATCGGTCATGGTGATGCCTGAGGGATTACTAAAACGAGTATCTTTCATCCCTAAAGCTTGCGCTTCTTGATTCATTCGAGCCAAAAATTGCGGCACGCTCCCTGAAATTTTTTCAGCCAGAGTTAAGGCGGCATCATTGGCAGACATGATGATCAGACCTGCCAACAATTGATCCACTGAAATTTGTTCGCCTGCTTTCAAATACATTTGCGACTCATCCCACATCACTGAATTGACAACAGGTGTGGCGGTAAGCACATCTTCTTTACGTAATTTGCCTGCTTCGATTTCTTTTAAAGCAATATAAGCCACCATCATTTTGGTCAACGATGCTGGCGCACGCTGCACATGACTATTGTGTTCAGCAATAATTTGTCCTGATTGTATATCGATGATCGACCACGCCTGAGCTTCGACTGTTTCGGGCATAATATTGAGTAAATTTGCATGTGTTAGCTGAGCCAAAAGCATGCTAAGAAATAAACAGAGGGAGAGATAAAATTTCACTTAAATACCTTTTACAGCCGATCCAGTGGCATGAACGCAAGAAAAGCATGCTATGACTTTTCTGCCATAGAATCCAGCAACTTTTGCAGACAATTTCGACAACTGCGCAAGACTTTGTAAAAAAAATGATAAGCTGTGAGAAATCTTTCTATTTGCTATTTTGAACTATGCTGCACTATCAAATTGAGTTCGATGATTATCGCCAACACCTCATTCACGTCACGCTTCGTTTTCTTGCCAACCCAAATCAAGAACTTTGGTTGCCAACTTGGATTCCGGGGAGTTATCTGATTCGTGAGTTTTCAAAGCATATCGAGTCGGTTAAAGCATCGGATGAAGCAGGACGTTTACTCAGTATTAAGAAAACCGAGAAAAATCGCTGGCGGTTATTCAATACCGACCATGAACTGATTACGGTTGAATATGATGTCTATGCATACGATTTATCGGTGCGTGGTGCTTACGTAGATCAAACTCGTGTGTATGTGAATCCAGCTTGTGTTTGTTTAGGGCTTCAGGATCAAGAACAATCACCATGTGAAGTGGAACTGTTCCTACCGAATGAATTGAAGCATTTTCAGATTGCTACAGGTTTGCCTGCGAAAAGTTTAGTCAAAGGACGTTTTACTTTAAAAGCTGAAAATTATGATCAGCTGATTGATAGTCCATTTGAACTCGCTGATCAAAGTCGGTTTAGTTTTGAAGCAAATGGTATTCCACACGAGTTTGTGATTTCAGGTAAACACAGTACCAATCTGCAACGTTTACAAGCTGATATCGAAAAAATATGTCGTACTGAAATCGATATGTTTGGCTCAGCACCATTTCAAAACTATAGCTTTATGACCATGGCGACAGGCAATAGCTATGGTGGTTTGGAACATTGCAATAGCACCAGTTTGATTACCCCGCGTGATGATCTACCGAAAGTAGATGAAGCAGAAGAGCCATCTAAGGATTATCAACGTTTCTTAGGTTTATGTAGTCATGAATATTTCCATTCATGGTTAGTGAAATTTATTCGCCCAGAAAACTTTGCCAATTATGATTTGCACAAAGAGGGCTATACCAGCTTACTTTGGATATTTGAAGGCTTTACCTCTTATTATGACGATCTGATTTTGTTACGTAGTGGTGTCATTTCACAAGCATCGTATTTAGATTTATTAAAAGCGCAAATTGATCGTTATTTACAAAACCCTGGACGTTTTATTCAGTCTGTTTCTGAGTCGAGTTTTGATGCTTGGATTAAGTTCTATCGTCAGGATGAGAACTCTATTAACGCAGGCACAAGTTACTATAACAAAGGCAGCTTAGTGGCGCTTTGCCTAGACATGGGTTTGCGTTTAAGAGGTTCAAGTCTAGATGCTTTGATGCGTCGTTTATATGAAAATACGCAACAGGGAATTCAGGTCAATGATCGAACAATTTTTGAGTTGTGTCATGAACTGACGGGGGATGATTGGGTTGAGCAAATTAATCATTTGATCAATACCACTGACGAACTGCCACTGGACCAATTATTGCCAGAATTTGGTTTAAATTATACGATCAAAAATGAAAAAGCACTTCCGTTTGGTTTGAAAACGGTAGATAAAGCTGAGGGCGTAGTCATACAGCAGGTTCGCCGTGACAGTACTGCGGCTCAGGCGGGATTATCTGCCAATGATGTGATTATTGCCATTGATGGTTTAAAAGCATCAGAGAAACTGCTCGCCCAATATTCGAAGCAGCAAGCTTCATTTACCGTGTTTGCTTTCCGTCGAGATGAGTTCTTGCAATTTGAGCTTCAGGGCGGAGAAAATCCACTCACCACGGTTGAATTGAAAGTTGAAGATCAAAGCAAAGTAGATGCTTGGTTGAAGGTATAAGATATAAAGAGAGAGGGGCAACCCTCTCTTTTATTCAAATGCGGAGATTGATGATCGAATAAGATGATCAATCTAGTTTTATTGGTTGTAAACGATTAGTTTCCACGATAGGTCGAATAACCATAAGGACTGATTAAAAGGGGAATATGATAGTGTTCAAGTTTTCCATCGATCATAAAAATGACGGGTACTTCTGGAAAAAATGAATTCTGATTATTGTCTTTAAACCATTCGCCTGTCTTAAAAGTTACTTTATAAACTCCTTTTTTTAATGCTGTATTTTTGGGATAAAGTTCACTAATCCGACCTTGTTGATTGGTTACGCCAGAACTTATTTCCTTCCACTTGTTTTTTTCTTGAGTTTCCAGAGTGACTTTTACGTTGGCGGAGGGAAGACCGTTTTCTAAATTGAGTACATGTACACTTAAAGGATTTTGTGCATAACACATAGAAGTAAAAACAATACCGATAAGTACGATAAAAGTTTTAATCATTTGATTGATCCAAAAATTATAAAAGTTTCCAATTTTAATCATTTGTTAAAAAAAGTAGTTTAAAAAGTGTAAATACAAGGTCGGAAAAACTGTGATGTCACAGGTTGATGTACAGTAAATGACCAAGGAAAAGGGGTTCAATCATAGACCTTAGTAGGTATTTCGTAGCGAAATGTCGTTATCACTAGATATTGCGTTGACTAGGATGCCCAGAGGACTGATACTCTCATGTTTTAATTAAGCTAACCGGTTCGCATGGGGCGAGTCTTAAACTTGCGCCTGTTATTTCTCAGCGAAATGTCGTTATTACAGGATATTGCGTTGACTGAGATATGAGCAGAACAGATATTCTCTAGTTTACTTAAGTAAACCGGTTCGCAGGGGCTAGGCCAAAAGCTCGGCTCTAAAAAACTCAATCCAACACAAGGGGCTATATATGGCTAGTGGAAAGTCAACAATCATTTACACACTGACTGACGAGGCGCCGCTATTGGCGACCTACTCGCTGCTGCCGATCATTGAGACCTTTACTAAGCCAGCGGGCATCGAGATAGTCAAAAGTGATATCTCAGTAGCCTCACGCGTGCTCTCAGAATTCTCAGACTATTTAAGCGACGAGCAAAAGGTGACGAACAACCTTGCTGAGCTTGGTCGTCTCACGCAGAATCCAGATACTAATATTATCAAACTTCCGAATATCAGTGCTTCAGTTTCTCAGTTGGTGTCATGCATTAAAGAGCTACAATCGAAGGGCTATGCAATTCCTGACTATCCAGGAAATCCGACAACTGAGGAAGAAAATGCGATCAAAGCGCGTTATGGTAAGTGTCTCGGCTCTGCTGTGAACCCAGTATTGCGTGAAGGTAACTCTGACCGTCGTGCGCCTACTGCGGTGAAGAATTATGCTAAGAAGCATCCGCATTCAATGAGCGAGTGGAAACAGTGGTCACAAACCCACGTTTCGCATATGGAACATGGTGATTTCTATCACGGCGAAAAATCGATGACACTTGATCGTGCTCGTAACGTGAAAATGGAACTGATTACTAAGAGCGGTAATAGTATTGTCCTCAAGCCAAAAGTGGCATTGCAGGATGGTGAGATCATTGATTCGATGTTCATGAGCAAGAAAGCGCTATGCGAATTCTATGAGCAAGAACTCGAAGATTGTCGTGAAGCAGGGATCTTATTCTCATTGCACGTTAAAGCGACCATGATGAAAGTTTCTCACCCAATCGTATTCGGTCACTGCGTCAAAATTTACTATAAAGATGCCTTTGAGAAACATGGCAAATTATTCGATGAGTTAGGTATCAACGTCAATAATGGTATGGCTGGACTTTACGAGAAGATCGAGACACTACCAACATCACTACGTGAAGAAATCATTGAAGATTTACATGCTTGTCAGGAACATCGTCCTGCGCTGGCAATGGTTGATTCAGCAAAAGGGATCACCAACTTCCATTCGCCAAACGACATCATTGTCGATGCGTCTATGCCTGCGATGATTCGTGGTGGCGGTAAAATGTGGGGTGCCGATGGCAAACAGTATGACTGTAAAGCAGTTATGCCAGAGTCTACATTTGCTCGTATCTACCAAGAAATGATCAATTTCTGTAAATGGAACGGTAACTTTGATCCAAGAACGATGGGGACTGTGCCAAACGTTGGTTTAATGGCGCAAAAGGCTGAAGAATACGGCTCGCACGACAAAACTTTCGAGATTACTGAAGCTGGTGTTGCCAACATCACTGATCTTGAAACTGGCGAAGTGTTGATGTCACAAAATGTTGAGGAAGGCGACATCTGGCGTATGTGTCAGGTGAAAGATGCGCCGATTCGTGATTGGGTGAAACTTGCGGTTACGCGCGCACGTAATTCAGGCATGCCAGCAATCTTCTGGCTTGACCCGTACCGTCCGCATGAAAATGAATTGATCAAGAAAGTCGAAGAGTATCTAAAAGAGCACGATACAGAAGGACTTGATATTCAAATCATGTCTCAAGTCCGTGCGATGCGTTATACACTTGAGCGTGTAGCACGTGGTTTAGATACGATTTCCGTGACAGGTAACATCTTACGTGATTACCTCACTGACTTGTTCCCGATCATGGAATTGGGTACTTCTGCGAAAATGCTGTCGATCGTTCCGTTAATGGCGGGTGGTGGTATGTATGAAACTGGCGCAGGCGGTTCGGCACCGAAACACGTGCAGCAATTGGTCGAAGAGAACCACTTACGCTGGGACTCACTTGGTGAATTCCTTGCTTTAGCAGCGTCATTGGAAGAGATGGGGATTAAAGAAGACAATTCCCGTGCCAAGTTATTAGCTAAAACACTTGATCAAGCAACCGATAGATTACTGGATAGTGGTAAGTCTCCGTCACGTCGTACTGGTGAGCTTGACAACCGTGGTAGCCATTTCTATCTATCGTTATATTGGGCAGAAGCGCTTGCTGCACAAGACGAAGATGCTGAGTTGAAAGCCACATTCGCTCCACTAGCGAAGAGCTTGGCTGAAAATGAGCAGAAAATTGGTGCTGAACTTGCTGAAGTTCAAGGTAAGCCTGCTGATATTGGTGGTTACTACTTAGTTGATTTGGATAAAATCAGTAAAGTGATGCGTCCAAGTGCAACTTTCAATGCAGTTCTTGCAGCCGTTTAATGTTATTGATGTGAGCTAAGATGAGATCGCTCGTCTTGCTCTCAAACAAAAAAACCAGCGCGTATGCGCTGGTTTTTTTTTGTGGCAACATTAACGTGGACGACGACCACGTGGCGCTTTAGTGTTTGGACGTGTCGTACCATTGGTCTTGCGACGTGGTTTTTCACTTTCATCCATTTGCCAAATGCGTGTGGTACCACCACTGGCTTTTTTCTTACCCTTAAACGGTGCTTCGCCTTTTTCTTCACGCGCTTTATCTTTTGAGCGAGAAAAATGTGGTTTATTGGTCGATTTTTTCGCAAAAGAACGGCCTTCATACGGTTTATCCGCTGGCACATCCTTAAAGTCAGAATAAAGCAACGGTTCGATTTCGACTTTTTCACCCGGTTTTAAACCAAGTTTAACCAAATTGATTGAGCCAATTTGAGTACGAATCAAACGTAAAGTTGGAAAACCAACCGCAGCAGTCATGCGGCGTACTTGGCGGTTACGCCCTTCACAGATTTGTAGCTCAATCCAAGTTGTTGGAATATTGGCACGATAGCGTACTGGTGGGGTACGTTCCCATAACCAATCTGGCTCATCAACTTTACTTGCTTTCGCAGGTAAGGTTAGACCATCCGCAAGTTCGATACCTTGACGTAGTTGCTCTAAGGCTTCTTCGGTGACATCACCATCGACTTGAGCAAGGTAGGTTTTATACTTCTTATTGCTTGGGTGGGTAATGAACTGATTTAAACCCCCATGATCGGTCAGAAACATCAGACCTTCAGAGTCTAAATCTAAACGACCTGCAATACGAAGCTCAGGATCGCTGATAAAATTTGAAACCGTTAAGTGTGCCGTATCTTCTCGGAACTGTGAAAGCACATCATAGGGTTTATTGAAGACCACTATTCTCATAAATAAATACTACTTCTAGATTATGGGGGTTGGTAAACTTATGCTTTTATTTATATGAGAAATGTTGTTATTTCTCATATAAATCTCAAAACAAACTAGATTGGATTAGACTATTTTACGCAAATAAAAAATTAAAGTATGCCAAAGAAGGCATATATTTACTCGCCAGCAACATGAGGGAGAGCCTATACAATGGGTTATCAGAAGATCGTGGTTCCTGCAGATGGTGACAAAATCACAGTGAATGCAGATCTGTCACTGAATGTTCCAAATCATCCAATCATTCCTTTTATTGAAGGCGATGGTATTGGTGTGGATATTACACCAGCAATGCAAGCAGTAGTAGATGCTGCGATTCAAAAAGCTTATTGCGGTAAGCGTTCGATTGAATGGATGGAAGTCTACTGCGGTGAAAAAGCAGACAAAATTTACGGCACATATATGCCAGAAGAAACTTTTGACGCTTTACGTGAATTCATTATATCAATTAAAGGGCCTTTAACCACCCCTGTAGGTGGTGGTATTCGTTCATTGAACGTGGCTTTACGCCAAGAATTAGATTTATACGTGTGCGTACGACCAGTACGCTGGTTCGAAGGCGTACCATCGCCAGTGCAACATCCTGAATTAACCGACATGGTGATTTTCCGTGAAAACTCGGAAGATATCTATGCAGGGATTGAATGGAAAGCTGATTCTGAAGAAGCCAAGAAAGTCATTAAATTCTTAAAAGAAGAAATGGGTGTGACCAAAATCCGTTTCTCAGAAGGCTGTGGTATCGGGATTAAACCAGTATCAAAAGAAGGCACGCAGCGTTTAGTACGTAAAGCCATTCAATTTGCCATTGATAATGATAAACCTTCAGTGACATTGGTTCACAAAGGTAACATTATGAAGTACACCGAAGGCGCGTTCAAAGAGTGGGGCTATGAGCTTGCGATGGAACGCTTTGGTGGCGAACTGCTTGATGGTGGTCCTTGGGTCAAGATCAAAAATCCTAAAACAGGCAAAGACATCATCATTAAAGATGTGATTGCAGATGCGTTCTTGCAACAAATTTTAATGCGCCCAGCCGACTATTCAGTGATTGCGACGCTGAACTTAAATGGTGACTATATCTCTGATGCACTTGCTGCCGAAGTCGGTGGTATTGGGATTGCACCGGGTGCCAACATTGGCGGTGCGATCGCAGTGTATGAAGCGACACATGGAACAGCGCCGAAGTATGCTGGTCAAGATAAAGTCAATCCCGGTTCGATCATTCTTTCTGCGGAAATGATGCTACGTGATATGGGCTGGACGGAAGCTGCGGATCTGATTATCAAAGGCGTTTCTGGTGCGATTGAAGCAAAAACTGTCACCTATGACTTTGAGCGTTTAATGCCAAATGCAACCTTGTTGCGTTGTTCGGAATTTGGTCAAGCAATAATTTCGCATATGGGCGATTAAAGCTATTTAATGATCTTCAAAGAGCGGCGATGACCGCTCTTTTTTATATTACCTACATGGAAAATGTGTGACCTAGAGGTTCAGACAAATGCTATGGGAAGGTTCGAGATATAGATTTCAATGTGTTAACTTATTTGAAATTCATTTAAATCAATTTAAAAATGGCTAATCTATTTAATACCGCAATTCAAAAACTCAAAAAAAATATACGCCCTCAAGGCAATTATGTACTCAACGCTTATAATGGATTGAAGAATATTCCCGGTGGATTAACTTTACTTTCAAAAATTGTGAGTCGAAAAGCACCTTATTTTCAAACGGTTGACCCAGTTATTAGCAAACTTGAGCGCAATTATTGTGAAGCAAGTATGTCAAAAAACAAAACTGTCGAAAATCATATTGGTACAGTTCACGTGATTGCGATTTGCAACGGATTAGAATATGTCATGGGTGTTCTGGCAGAAGCTTCTGTGCCAGCTCATCTAAGATGGTTGCCAAAAGGAATGCAGGTTGATTATTTGGCGAAAGCTGATTCTGATATTCGACTTACAGCCATCGTTGAACAAGATTGGAAAACGGGAGATTTGCAAGTCAAAGTGCAGGCTTCTAGGGCAGATGGCGTTGTCGTCGTTCAAGGAATCATTACCCTTTGGGTGACGGAAAAGAAATAAGCAGACTTTCCTCGATTTGGTATAAGTTTCACGTAAAATTCTTAGATATGGTTTGTATCGCAAATTTAGAAAAAACTGTATCTATGATTTATAAACCTTCGGTTCAAAATAACTGAAAAATATTGAGAGTTTCCAACGATGAAAATGTACCAAGTTGATGCTTTTACCCAAACATTATTTAAGGGTAATCCTGCGGCAGTCATTGTCTTAGATACGTGGTTAGATGACGATTTGATGCAGAATATCGCCATGGAAAATAACTTATCTGAGACTGCTTTTGTGAAAAAGTTAGATGATACTAACTATGAAATTCGTTGGTTTGCACCTATAGACGAAGTGGATTTTTGTGGTCATGCCACATTAGCCAGTGCTTTTGTTTTATTCAAGGATTATACAGCTGCAAAAACAATTCAATTTCATGTGCGTAAACTCGGAATTTTTGTAGTCAATCAAGATGATGATGGCAAAATTAAAATGAATTTTCCGATTCGTAGAGCAGCATTGGTCTCCGAATATCCCCAAGAATTACGTGATGGTTTAACTAAACCATTTAAAGCGGTTTATCGCAACACGCAAGCGTTTATTGTGGAGTACGAGACGGTACAGGATGTGTTGGATGAACAGCCTGATCTGGAAAAATTAAAACAATTGGGCAAAGTGCGTACTGCGATTACTGCATCGCAACCGGATGTAGCGATTACGGCGAGAGGTGAGGGGCAGTTTGATTGTGTATCACGTTATTTCGCCCCCGCAGTTGGCATAGGTGAAGATCCTGTTACAGGTTCAATTCATACTGGAATCGTGCCGCTTTGGGCTGAGAAACTGAATCAAAAGCAGCTTATTGCTTATCAAGCATCTGCACGTGGTGGCATTCTGGATTGTGTGATTGAATCTGAAGATCGGATTGAGATTTCTGGTTATGCAAGGTTATATATGCAAGCAGAACTTTTGATTAACTGAAACATAATAAAAGCAAAGAAAAAAGCTGTTTAAGTAAACAGCTTTTTTCAAAACATCACTATTAAAAACAACAATCGTTCACTAGTATAGGCTGTCATTTTTATTTAAATCACCAAAAATACTTGGATAATCTATGTTAATGCGGTTTAAGCAGCTTACTCTCTCGCTTTGTTTAATTGGATTGAGTGCGACGTCTTGGTCTCAGACAGTACTGGTAAAAACTGAAAAAAATATTGAAGAATATAAATTAGATAACGGTTTTAGAGTTATTCTTGCGCCAAACGATAAAGAAAATAAAGTTTATGTAAATACGGTTTATTTAACAGGGTCACTGAATGATCCAAAAGGTAAAGGCGGGCTAGCACATCTACTTGAACATTTGGCATTTAAAGGCACACAAAATGTAAAAGGCGATGAGTTCCAACGTCGCTTAGATCAATTCACTTTGATGACCAATGCCAGCACCGATTATTACGCGACTAAATATATTAATATTGTCCGTCCAGAAAAAAATGCCCTGAATGAAATTCTGTACCTCGAATCTGAGCGTATGGATAAACTGGTACTCCAAGAAAAGTTTGTTCCATCAGAAATTGAGATCGTAAAACGTGAACGTGAGATTCGTATGGATCAACCCTTTGCTGTTTTGATGGATCAAATGTTAAAAGCCGCTTATGGAAATCAATATTTAGGTCGTTTGCCAATTGGTGATTTACCTGAATTAAAATCCATCACCATGAATGAGTTAAATCAATTTTATCGAACATGGTATGCACCGAATAATGCCGTGATGGTGATTTCAGGTAAATTCGATAAAACTGAAGTTTTAAATAAAGTTGACGAATACTTTAGCCCAATTCCAGCTCGCACTGTGCCAGCCCCTGTAAAAGTCCCCGTGTTAGATGCAAGCAAAATCGCCCAACGTCAGTTCACTGTACAAAAGGGCAGTGATCTTGTGAAGTTTCATATATATATGAATGGTAAAAATACCAAGTTACAACCGACTTTAGCACTTGCACCAGCCTTATATACCATGCAGCCAAGCGGCAGTTTATATAAAAATATGGTTGAAACTGGGATCAGTACCGCAGTGCAAGCCACCACATGGTTAGATCAAGACTTTAACGTTGTATTCATGGGCGCAATTTATGCACCAAATCATGATGCAAAAAAAGTGGGTGAAGCATTAAAAGTTGGCGTTGAAAATAGTCAGCCATTCACTGAGGCTGAATTACAGCGGATCAAAAATATTTCTCAAAATACGGCGGAAAGCATTGCCAATGATGCAGTGGCTTTAGGTTCACGCTTAAGTGATTATGCGGTTTCTTCACATGGTCAGTGGGATCAATATTTTAAGGACTTACAAGCGGTTCAAGACTTGAAATTGAAAGATATGAATCAAACGTTGAAAGACTTTTTGGTTCCATCGCATCGTATTTTAGGTGATATCTTACCGACGCCTGAAGATCAGAAAAAAGCGATGACGCTTAAAGCTGAAGAGAAACCAAAGACTCTAGACCAAAGTGCTGAAAAGGCTGAGCCATTAAAAGATGTCAACGTTTATCAACAAGAAGTGGAAAAATTTGTCACGCAGTCTGCTCAGCAATTAAAGAAAAATGAGCAAAAGATCCAAAGCGGTCAATTAAAAAACGGGATTCGCTACGCCTTGTTCCCAACCGTAACCCGTGATGATAAAACCTACGCTACGATCAGTTTAGATTTTGGTGATGAAAAATCTCTATTTGGTAAAGCAACTACATTGGATTTGACCAGTTATTTGATGTTGCGTGGTTCGGAGAAACATAGCTTACAAGAAATCACCGATAAAGCCATTGCAGCCAGTGGCGGTGCATCGGTCAGTTCAAATGGCAATGGTTTAACGCTGGTTGTTCAAGCAAAAAAAGATAAGTTTGAAGAATTTTTAGGCTTTATTCTGGATGTCGTAAAGCAACCTAAGTTTGCCCAATCTGAATTTGATTTAGCAAAAAATCAAAGTTTGTCGGTATTGGATCGACCATATACTGAGCCTGCTGTGGTGGCGTCCATGACTTTATCTAAAGTTTTGGAAATCTATCAACCGGGTGATTTGCGTTATCACTTTGAACCTGAGTTAGCCAAAAAACAGCTAAACGAAGCGACACAAGCACAGGTCAAGCAGTTTTATGATCAGTTCTTTGTGACTAATTATGCTCAGATCGCGATAACAGGTGATTTTGATCCGAAGAAGATGCAGAAGACCTTAAAGAAAACTTTTGCTTCTTGGAAGGCTAAGCAACCGTTTAAGAAAGTGACAGGACAATACACGGAATATAAAGCACAGAAAATTCATGCCTTATCCGAGCAGCGTGAGTTTGGTAGCTATCAAAGTGTTTTAGCGCTGCCAGTCGGTTCATATCACAAAGATGCGCCTGCCTTAATCGTACTGAGCCATATTTTAGGAAACTCGCAACTTTCATCACGTTTAGCGCAAGAGTTACGTGAGAAGAATGCTTTGGTATATGGCTTTGGCAGTGGTTTGAGTTTAGACCCTGACGTTGATGATGGTACGTTGAGTATTACAGCAAATTATACGGCTGGGCGTTCAAACCAAGTGTCGCAGTCGGTACATAAAGTGTTGACTGATCTGTTAAATAAAGGTGTGACCGCACAGGAAGTTGAAGCTGCCAAAGCAGACATTATGAAAAAGCGTGTGACAGCGTTGGAAGATGAACGTAATATCCACGGTATGTTGACGGGACAATTGGAACGCAACAAAACTTTATTAGATCGAGCTGTTCGAGATCAAGAGTTTGCCCAACTCAGTAAAGCCGATATAGATGCCGTGATTAAAAAATACATTAAACTTGAACATTTTGTTGAAGTTATGGCAGATCAATATGGTAAAGCTCAGGACAATCGTTAATTTGGAACCTTCACATTTTAAAGTGATTTAAAAAAGTCTGTGCTGCTACTGTTCTGCATGTCTCTTCTGTTTTTAAATCACATCATAAAATGGATTGAATCAGTATTTATGATGAATTTTAAGTAAGAAAACAAAAGGGGATTAACATGATTTTGGCAGCACTTGCTGTGCTTTTCGGCTTGATTTTATTGGTTTTGAGTGCCGATAAATTTGTTGATGGTGCATCTGCTACCGCACGCTACTTAGGTATGCCGCCTTTATTGGTGGGTATGGTTATCGTTGGTTTTGGTACATCTGCGCCTGAAATGGTTGTCTCTATTATGGCGGCAATTGATGGAAATCCAGGTATTGCATTAGGAAATGCCTACGGATCAAATATTGCCAATATTGCGCTCATTCTCGGAGTTACTGCTTTAATCCATCCGATCATGGTGCATTCGGCTGTGGTTCGTAAAGAGCTGCCGATATTACTTTTGGTGACGGTGATTTGTATCCTACAAATTTTTGATGGTGTGTTGAGCCGTATGGATGCCACGTTGATGCTATTCATGTTGCTTCTTTATATGGGATGGACGATCTGGTATGGGATGCGCAATCAAAGTGACATATTGAGTCATGAGTTTGATATAGAGCTAAAGAAGCACGAAACGCCATTAAAAACATCAATTCTTCAGCTCATCTTTGGTTTGATTGTTTTAGTAATAAGCTCTCGTTTACTGGTCTGGGGTGCTGTTGAAATCGCCCAAGCCTTTGGTGTGAGTGAGTTGGTGATTGGCTTAACAGTTGTCGCGATCGGTACATCATTGCCTGAGTTGGCGTCTTCCATTGCGGCAGCTCGAAAAGGTGAGCTTGATATTGCAATCGGCAATATCATCGGTTCGAATATGTTTAACACCTTAGCGGTTGTCGGGCTTGCAGGTGTCATTCATCCGACCATCGTGCCGCAAGAAGTGCTCCATCGAGATATGGTGGTTATGGGGGCGCTTACGCTGAGTCTATTGCTGTTTACGCTGAGTCGGAAAGGTCAAGGACGTATTGGGCGTGTCAAAGGGGGCGTTTGGTTATTTAGTTTTATTGCCTACACCAGTTATTTGGTTCACACCGCATTTTAGTAAATAGAAAAAGGCATTGAGTGATTCAATGCCTTTTTTCAATATAAAACCGTTTTTAGGTTCGCTCAATTACTTATCATCATGCTTATGCGTATGAAAATCTTCGTTTTTACGGAAACGGAGATAGTTTTCAAACTGTTCGCAATATTCATCAAAATTATCTTCTAACATCATCTGAAACTGTTGCAACAAGTAAGACATCACTTGTTCTTTGGCTTCACGCATCTCATTGCCATCTTTAAAGTTATTGGCAGCGACCCATGTATTAAAACGCGCTGTTCCAAATAACATGGCAGCACTGACTTGGGCACGTAACTCTTCAGGCTTAGGTTGTTGGCCTTTTTGTGGACGGCAAAAATCATTGGCTAGTTTGATAAACTCGTCCGCACGCTCAAAAAAAACCGCATTTAAAGCTTCTTCTTCTGTCACATCAGTCGCATTAATTTTTTGAGACATGGTCTTTTCCAACAAAAACAAGATCAGCCATTATAGACAAAGCCTTGCATAAACAAAACCGTTGCCTTAATCTAAAATAGCCTAAGCAATTAGAATAATCATGATGCAAGACGCAATTGCTATTCAAAGCCTAAAAACAGATATTGCTTTACTCCGTCAACATATCTATCCACCACAATTTTTACAACAGGTGGAGGGCTTACCGATTTACTATGGATTACAAGCAGAGGTTGACGAGTATTATCGTCAATGGCAATCGTTGATTGAAAGAGCACAACAGCTTTGTCAGCCATTTATGCAAGATGAAATCGTAGACGCGATTCATTTACCGAGTCATTTAAATTTACCTTTATTTTTCTTTCATGTGGATCGTATTCGGATTAATAAAACCCGAGCGAAGGAATCAAAAACGTTTCGGGGTGTGGCAGCTTTAGTCGAAAAATGTGGGCAGTTTGATACAGACCAGATTTTTGCGATGCAAGAATGGCTTGAAAGTGATGACACGGCAGCGTTGGTCGCACACCGTGAATTTATTGATCTGCGGACTTATGTATTTCAGCATGGGCAGAGTGAATATACGCGAACCCGTTTTTATATGAATGGCATGATTTTAAGTGTAGAACCGCATTTTAAATTGGTCGATGCACGGGATAAGCCGCGCAAGCAACGCAATGATAGCTATAGTGATCCGATTGCCGATAATGGCACGTGGAAGATTTTTGGGAAGTATCGTTGAATGATCTAAGCTGCATAAAAATCTTGTTTGGGAATATGCTACTCGGGAGCGTCATCCACAACCTGCGTGATACTAAAAAGATAGGTAGTTTTGGACGAGTTAATAAAATTAGATTAATGAAAGCCGAGAACAGGTTTTGTGGATGACAAATGGTTTTGCCTACTTTTCCCGAAAGAAAAGTAGATCGCCGAAGGCATATACCGAGATTGAATGAGGGTTCGGTACGACTCCGTTATGATAATAATATAGAAGGCAAAAGAAACTTTTACTCCCAGAAAATATCTTTATGAGACAAGACTTGTAGCTTTTTATCTGCTTTTTTCATCACATGCGGTTGTTGTGCCTTGACCCAACCTAAAGCAAATAAAAATTGCGATTGCTTCGCTGTATGCTGCTGAAAAATTTGCTCAGCCACAAACAAGTCATTATAAAAACCTAAATACTCCTGAATCGGCTGTAACTTATCTAGAAATTGCTGAACCTTCTTTTCAGGATATAAGCCTGATACAAAGTCGATGCAGTAGCGTAATTGTTTCACGCGCTTACGGGTACGATGTTGCTGTTCGATAGGAAGATCAGAAAATTGAGATGCGTCTTTTAAGATTTTTTGATAAAGCTTCGTCAAACTTTTGGTCACTTGCTTTGTGAGTTTTGTTTTTGATTCATTTTCACTATAGCTAAAGCTTAACAGTGATAAAAACAGTTGCGTGGTTTTGGTGTTACTCAAAAGCTTAGTGACATTTGTCGCTGCTTGACTGTTGAATGGAAAATCAAAATCACAAACTTCTTTGATCAACGGAATGACTGAATCTTGAATGGCATCATTATCACGCGATTGTCCTAAAGCCCTGAAAATGTCAGCCAATTCACTTTCCCAAGTAGGATCGATCTGCGTCCAATGAGAAAAATGCTTGAATGCAGAACGTAAACGACGTAAACCGACACGTGTTTGATGAATATGTTCTGCTTCAGCAACACCATCAGCAATTGCAGCGGCATTGGGTAGAATCTGATTTAAACAATTTTCAATAATCAGTTTGAGGGCTTGTTCAGCAGAAAACTCTGGTTGCAATTGTAATGTTTTGGCTTTGGTTGCGGGGGAGACTTTTTTACCCATTGCCAGTAAATTTCCACGCTCGGCTTTACTGCGTACATCTAACCACAGTTGATATTTTTCCACTAAGTGATTAGAAAAAATAATTAGATCTCGAGCTGATCCCTGTTTCAACTCAAATTCGATCTCACAGATTTTGGCTTGATCAGTTGGTGTACGAATTTCGCCATCATCGAGGCAGACTTCAATCTGAGAACCTTGGAATTCAAAAACGTGAAATGTGCGCTCAACATCGGTTTGGAACTGCAAAAGTAAATCAGCAGGTGTATCGCCTAGCAACTCGCGTATAATGTCTTGAACAGTTTGGTTATATTGATACAGGGATAAATCCAGCTCGGGTTCTTGTTCACATTGACCCAAATGAATATCTTCTTCAATCCGTTGTAAATGATTTTTACTTGCCGCCTTAAAGGTTTGAACCCAATGTTCACCTTCCTGACGCAGACGAATCGCAACATGATTCTTCGCCAGTAGGCGATCAGCGGTATCGTAGTATTTTGCTTGTAATCGAATTTTTTGCGCTTTTTGCTTATTTAATGCCAGTAAAACACTTTTTTTCTTAGATGCAGGAAGTTGAAATTTAAGTTCTATTTCCATGATGCCGTGACTCCTGATCTTTTAGAATGAAGAATTTAAAAATGAGTGTATTTTACTTGTGGATCATTGTTTTTCATACTTTACTATCTTGCGCCAAAAAAGCCGATGTCGCAATGAGAGCTATAGCTCATATGGTGGCATATCAATAGAGTATCGCTTTGTTGGCATGCAATGACTTTATTTTGTACAAAAAATACAGTACCGTGTCATGAGCGTTATATAGGATTAGGACGATCAAAATGAATGCACCAGCGACATTGACCCAGCCAGTGGAATTCACTTTACCGATTAAAGATTACAATGAGTTTTATCGCTTTTATTTAACCGAGCATCGTAGTATTGCCAGCCGCCGTTTGCATGTAGCGGGAAGTTCAGTTGGCTTATATTTCTTTAGTAAAGCAATTCGTCAGCGCAAAGCCAAATATTTGGCTTATGGTTTATTGTCGGGTTACGCCTGTGCATGGGTTGGGCATTTCTTCTTTGAACATAATAAACCTGCAAGTTTTAAACAGCCGCTTTTTAGCTTTATTTCGGATTGGCGGATGTTGTCCGATGTTGCACGTGGACGTTTGAGTTTGGTTGATCGTCAATTTGATAAGATAGATTCCTAAGTTGAATCATCGCTAAAAAATAATCAGAGTTAAAACGACATAATACGTCGCTAAGCTGCTTCGGCAGCTTTTTTATTATCAAACGTTCAAGTATTATCATAAAAAATAAGAGAAATTATAAGAATGGAACAACTCAACCCTTCAGATTTAAAAGCAATACTCCATTCGAAGCGTGCCAATCTTTATTATCTTGAGCATTGTCGTGTGATGCAAAAAGATGGTCGCGTTTTATATCTCACCGAAGCTAAAAATGAAAATCAATATTGGAATATTCCGATTGCCAATACCACGGTCATTTTATTAGGGACAGGCACTTCAATTACCCAAGCTGCGATGCGAATGCTTGCGAGTGCAGGAGTGTTGGTAGGTTTTACAGGGGGAGGTGGAACGCCGCTATTTATGGGATCAGAAATTGAATGGATGATGCCTCAAAGTGAATATCGCCCGACCGAATACATGCAAGGCTGGATGAGTTTTTGGTTTGATGATGCCAAGCGTTTAGACGTTGCTAAACAGTTTCAACTGGCACGTATTGAGTTTATCCGCAAAATTTGGGCGAAAGATAAAGATCTCAAAGATGAGGGTTTTTATCTGGAGGATCTCGATATTCAGCAAGCTTTAACTGGTTTTGAGAAGAAAATACCGCATCAAAGTAAGGTGGGTGATCTCTTGCTGGCAGAGGCACAAACGACGAAGCAACTTTATAAAATTGCAGCGACACGGTGCAAGCTTGGTTTTGAGCGTAATCCTGAACAAGGTGATCTAGCAAACGACTTTTTAAATCATGGCAATTATTTGGCTTATGGATTGGCTGCTACCACGCTTTGGGTATTGGGTATCAATCATGGTTTTGCGGTGATGCATGGTAAAACTAGACGAGGTGCTTTGGTCTTTGATGTAGCTGACTTAATAAAAGATGCTGTGGTTTTACCGTGGGCTTTTATTTGTGCCAAAGAAGGCATGAAAGAACAAGAGTTTCGTCAACAGCTCTTGCAGAAGTTTACTGAATATAAATGCTTGGATTGGATGTTTGAGCAGGTGAAAGATAAATCTCTACCTAAATTAATTTAGAAACATCTAGTATGGTTGTTTTATTTTAAAATTGGTGTTATTTTGCTCATTATCAATGTTTGAGGAGATACGCCTATGTTTAAAAATAAGCTTTTTACTGTGCTTTTTATTTCATTAATATGGTCAGTGAATATTTCGGTGAACTTTAACCCAGAAATATATCTAGATTTTACATTTAGAAAATGAGTTATGAGTATAATTAATACCAACTGTCACATAGGCAGCTTAGAAAATACTAGATGTATCTTTTTTGATAGGTCTTTTTCACAGCCGCATAGGTTGCTTAGAAGGGCTAATATAAGTGTAAGACTTGTATTAGTCCTCATTAATTCTAATGAGCGTGAGGTTACTAGCTTATGATCGTAACCTTTATCTCCCAATGCGAAAAGAAAGCGATTCCTCGAACGCGTCGTGTGCTCGATGCTTTTGCAGATCGGATAGGTCATAACACTTGGCAAACGGTGATTACTGAAGATGGTTTGTTGGCAGTTAAAAAGTTACTTAGAAAAACAGTCACAAAAAATACTGCGGTTAGTTGTCATTGGATACGTGGTCGTCGTAGAAGTGAACTTTTATGGATTGTGGGAAATCGCAATAAGTTTAATGAGCAGGGAATTGTTCCAGTAAATACCACAAAGAAAAGTTTAGCTCAAAATAAATGGGAAAATGATTGGCACTATTTGCCTTTAATCAAAGCTTTGGTGGCTGTTTCTGCTTTACTGCATGATTGGGGCAAAGCAACAACTCTATTTCAAGAGAAATTAAAACCACAGAGTAAGAATGGTAAAAAAGGTGATCCTTTACGGCATGAATGGATTTCCTGTCTATTATTGAATGCTTTGGTACAGTCGTCAGGCAATATTGAGTCTGATAAAGCATGGTTAAATTTATTAATTAATCAAAGTTGGGATGAGGAACTACTAAAGCAAACCATTTTAAAAAACTCAGATCAATCGAAAGTTTTAGACCGACTTCCACCTTTTGCTCAATTAGTCGCATGGCTAGTTGTTTCGCATCATCGTTTGCCGAATTTAAAAACTGAAAAAGAATATAAAAAATATAGTGATGCCGATGTGTCCAGCGGAAGTGATCTATTTGAATTTATTCAAGCAGACTGGGGATATCAAAATAAATTCGAGGAAAAAGAGTATCAACAACGCCTCAAATTATGCTTGGAATTTGAACAAGGTTTATTGTCTCAGTCATCCGAATGGACAAAGCAAATCAAAAAATGGTCATCTCGTTTATTACAGGAATCTCATATATCAGAACAAATTTTTGTTGATGGTAGTTGGCGTGTGATTTTACATCATGCGCGGTTATGCCTCATGTTGGGTGATCATTATTATTCATCGTGCGAGGCTGATAAATCGTGGAAAACGAATTTATCTCTCATAGCAAATACTGATCCAAAAACAAAACAAGCCAAACAATATTTAGATGAGCATTTGGTGCGTGTCAGTGACAATGCTATGAGAGTCGCACAGTCTTTGAGCCGCTTAGCTGATGAAATGGAATTTGCATATGATATTCAGAAATTAAAGAAGAAAAGCCCACAAGGCTTTGAATGGCAAGATCAGGCAGTTAAGGGAATTCAGCAGTTTATTCAAAAAAATGAAGCCGCAGAGAAACAAGGTTGGTTTATTGTCAACATGGCGAGTACAGGAAAAGGAAAAACCATTGCTAACGCTAAAATCATGCAAGCTTTATCTAAAGATGGTCAATCGTTACGCTATATTTTAGCTCTAGGCTTGAGAACATTAACCTTACAAACAGGCGATTCATATCGCAATGATATTGGTCTAGGTAATGATGAACTTGCGGTTTTAATTGGTTCTAAAGCTGTTCAGGAATTGCATCATAAAAATATTAAGGATGTTCAAACAAATGAGATTAGTATTGAGGAAATAGGTTCAGAGTCATTAGAGGAATTATTAGATAATGAACTCGATTATGACGCTATGCCTCAAGCAGAATTTATGAATGCTTTATTTCCACAAAATCAAGAGCAACGAAATAAAGCTTTTCTGTATAAACCAGTTTTGACCTGCACCATTGATCATATGATGGCAGCCACTGAAACTAAGCGTGGTGGCAAATATATTTTACCGAGTTTGAGACTTTCCTCATCTGATTTAGTCATTGATGAAGTTGATGATTTTAATGGTCAGGATTTAATTGCGATTGCTCGACTCATACATTTAGCGGGAATGTTGGGTCGAAAAGTGATGATTTCATCTGCGACGATTCCACCTGCATTGGCTGAAGGATTTTTTAATGCTTATCAGCAAGGTTGGTCGCTTTACTGTGCATTTAAGAAACTTAAAAATAGTGATACTGTTTCGATGTGGGTCGATGAGTTTAAAACTAAAATTCAAAATATTAATTCAAGCCAATCAAAAGAAACGGTACAGCAATATAAAAAAAACCATGATCACTTTATTGAACTTCGAGCAGATGCGTTAAGTAAGCAAATCGTAAAACATAAAGCTTATATTATTGACTGTTCTGATCTTATGGAAGAAAAAGAAGCTCAACGTTTAGATCAAAGTTTACAGTCTCAATATTTTGAAAGAATTAGGCTGAATGCTGAACAACTGCATTTAAATCATCATAGTATAGATATTCAAACAGGCAAAAAAGTTTCTTTTGGGGTGGTTAGAATAGCGAATATCCCACCATGTGTTGCGCTAACTCAATATCTATTGAATGCGGAGTGGTCACAAGGAGTTGTACCCCGTGTGATGGCTTATCATAGTCGTCAAGTTCTCTTACTACGCAGTGAGCAAGAGCGACATTTAGATCAGGTTTTAAAGCGTAAAGAAAAATTAGGTGAGCAGGCGACCGCATTTTCCAACGAAGTCATTCGCCAGCATTTAGACTCAACTATCGATGAACATGTTATTTTTATTTTGGTTGCTACACCTGTAGAGGAAGTAGGGAGAGATCATGATTTTGATTGGGCAATTGTAGAGCCATCTTCGTATCGTTCCATCATTCAACTAGCAGGACGAGTGTTACGTCATCGAAAACTGGAACAGGATATTCAACAGCCAAATATTGCTTTGCTGCAATATAATTTAAAAGGATTACGCAAAGCTAAGGTTGCGTTTGAGAAACCAGGTTTTGAAATTAATAATGATAAATTTAAATTACAGACCAAAAACCTAACAGAACTTCTCGATATTTCACAGGGTGATTTTCACATCAATGCTATTCCTCGAATTAAGGCAAATCAGCCTTTGCAAGCAGTAAAAAAATTAGCTGACCTTGAGCATGCTGTGATGGCAGATGCTTTAACTTCCTACAATAAAGTTGGAGCCAAACCACTTAATGCTTGGTTAACTCAAAAATGGTTTTTAACAGCATTGCCTCAACGATTTACACCTTTTAGGCAGAGTTCGCCTAATACTCAGCTTTTTGCAGTGCTGAAAAATAACAAGCTTGCGCTTTGTCTAAAAGATGATTTTGGAAAATATATTGATCGCAGTGGTTTTTATAATATTCATTACATTCAGTTAAATGAACAAGAGAATAAAAGACTATGGTTAAATCGAAATTATTACGACATTTTATGTCGTCTAGCTCTTGATAAATTAGATGAAAATGAGGATATTGATGAAAAGATAGAATCATTATCAAAAAGATATGGGGAAATTATGTTGCCGGAATATGATGAGAATAAAAATTTGATCTATTCAGAACAATTTGGACTTGTAGTTTTAGATAAATAATAAAATGGGGGAAATATGGCTGAAAGTATTCATACATTTTTAAATGAGCGTAAAGAGCTTTGGTTAAAAGATCGTATAAAGAAGGCTGAAAATGAAAGTGTAATAGCCGAATTACAGCAGCAAGCAAAAGATAAATTTAGTTTGAATGAATGGCTTCCTGATGCAGCAAAAAGGGTGACTCAACTTTCCATGGTTAGCCACCCGAGTAAATTTAGTCATCCAAGTGCTAAAACTTCAAGTGTTATCGCCAATGTAGAACATCGTAATGATGGCTATTTAAGAAGTGGGAATGTAGATTACTCATTAGATGTATTTGGCAATGCAGCTGCAATGGACGTATTTAAGTTTTTATCTTTGCCGCTAACTGACAAATTAACCGTATTAGATGGTTTTGAAGAAAAAGATCAAAGGCTTAAAAGTTTGATTGCTGATGCTAAACTAAATTTTGATACTTTAAGTACAGAGTTTTTGAAAATAAAAGAAGCAGACAACTCTATTAGAACCGATCACTTAGTGAAACAAGTTTACTTCCCAGTTAGTGAAGCAGAATATCATTTACTTTCTATTTTAACACCCTCGGGTTTAATCACTCGATTAAAACAATCAATAGATGCTATACGTTTTTCTGAAGAGACTAAACAAGCTAAAGAGTCGCGTAAGAAAAATGAGCATCATGAAGTTGGGTATTCAGATATTTTTGGCTTAACAGTGACTGCCTATGGTGGAACTCAACCACAAAATGTCAGTGTTCTAAATAGCCAAAATGCAGGGCGAGCTTATTTATTATCGAGTTGTCCACCTGTTTTAGAAAAAAGAATAATCCGGCTTCCAAAAACTGATTTTTTTGTTCAGTGTCTATATCGAAAAAACTATCAAGATAGCTTTATTCAATTGCATAAATTTATGCAGCTTGATTTAAATAACATTGATATTCGTAACGCGATACGAAATATCATTCAGTTTGTGATTGACCAAATATTATTACAAGCATTCCGAACCCGAGAATATGCAGTTGAAGGTTGGTCAAATCAGAATTATTACGAAAGCTTACCTAAAATACAGCGTATTTGGTTGGATAAAATTCATCAAAAAGAAAGAGAAGTTAATACTGACTGGTGTGATGAGTTAAGTCGAGAAATAGCATGCTGGATAGTACGAAGCTATGAAAAAATAATTAGTGATGCTTACACACTAGGAACAGGCGAGTTATTTGATGTCAAAAATCGGGTAGAAAACTCATTACAGAAAGCAAAGGGGTATTTTTAATGCGTTATTTTTTATTGATTCCTCATTTAAAACTCCATAATGCCAATGCGATGAGTAGTCCATACACCATTGGTTTTCCTGCAATGACGGCTTGGCTCGGTGCAGTTCATGCCTTACAACGTAAATTGCAAGCTAAAGCTTTGGATGTGGCTTTAACTAAAGTGGCAGTGAGCTGCCATGAATTTAATTTGCAAACCTACAAAGGGCAAGGAGATTTTGTTCACTCAATTATAGGTACTGCGAATCCTTTAGATAAAGATGGAAGTAGACCTGCTTTTATCGAAGAAGCGCGATGTCATCTAGAGGTTTCACTTTTAATCGAGATTGAAAATCTAAGCATAAAAAAGAGAGAGCAATTTTTAGAACTTGTTCATGATCTGATTAGCAGTATGAAATTTGCCAGTGGAGATGTTCTCTCACTTAAGAATTGCCAAATATTAGATTTTGATGAAGACGAGGATCAGGATAACGAATTAAGACCAATCTTAAATAAACTTATGCTTGGACATGTACTGATCGAACGCCGTGATCTGGTTATAGAAAGTATGAATCAGGGTAGAGATGCTTTAGATGCGGTTTTAGATTATTTGAAAGTAACTCATAGCTCTACTGTCGATGAGAATGAAAAAGTGACTTGGGGCTCAAAGCGTAAAACGCAAGGTTGGCTTGTACCGATTGCTGTCGGTTTTCAAGGAATCTCTGAGTTAGGTCAAGCAAAAAATCAACGCGATGCCAATACGCCTCATCGTTTTGCTGAAAGTGTTCTCACTTTAGGTGAATTTGTGATGCCGTATCGCGTAGAACATATTGATCAACTGTTGTGGCAGTATCATGTTGATTTGGAAAATAATTTATATCTTTGTCAAAACGTTTCAACAATTTAAATGAAAAACTGAAAAAGGAAAAAATCATGGCTAAAAATGAAAAAGTAGTTGCAAGTGTACTCGCATTTGAAAAGAAACTTGTTCCATCTGATGGTTATTTTTATGGAACGTCGTGGGGAAATCGTAAAGAACAAACAGCTTTGGAACTGATTCAAAAATCAGTACGTGGAACTATTTCAAACCGTTTGAAACCAGCCGTTGCAAGTGATCCATTAAAACTGAATGCGGAAGTTGAAAAAGCCAATTTACAAACTGTAGATGCCTGTGCTTTGGGTGAACACCAAGACACTTTGAAAGTTGGATTCACTTTAAAAGTATTGGGTGGAGTTGAAAATCCATCAGCTTGTAATAATGAAATATTTCTAAAATCTTATCACTCGGTTGCTAATAACTATATTCAACAATATGGTTTTACAGAATTAGCAAAACGTTATGCTCTGAATATCGCCAATGCACGTTTCTTATGGCGTAATCGTGTGGGAGCTGAAAAAATAGAAGTTATTGTCACAGTTAATGATCAACCTGAAGTAACGTTTAATGCTTTGGAATATCCATTGCATGACTTTGATCAGGTCGATGAAAAAGTTCAAAACTTGGCGAATCAAATTGCGCAAGCCTTAAAAGGTGAAACAGCATATTTATTAATTAAAGTTGAAGCTTATGCATTGGTTGGCAAAGCCCAAGAAGTTTACCCAAGTGAAGAGTTGGTATTGGATAAAGGGAAGGGCGATAAGAGTAAAATTCTTTATCATGTGAATGATGTTGCTGCAATGCACTCTCAAAAAATTGGTAATGCGTTACGTACAATTGATACTTGGTATCCTGAATTTGAAGAGAAAAAAGCTGCAATTGCTATTGAGCCATACGGTGCAGTAACTAATCTTGGAAAGGCTTATCGTACGCCTAAAGATAAAAAAGACTTTTTTAGTTTATTTGATAAATATGCACTGGGGGAGTCACTTGAGAATCCTGAGCAAGAGCATTACGTGATGGCAGTTTTGGTACGTGGTGGAGTTTTTGGTCAAAGTGGCAAGGAGTAATTGATGGATTGGTATCAAGAAATTACCTTGATTGATCAAGATGAAATTTCCCCCTATTTTATTTGGTCAAAAGTTTATACCCAGCTCCATATTGCTTTTGCCGAACATAGTGATGAGCAGGAAAGGAGCTACCTCGGAGTTTCTTTTCCTCAATATCGTACCAATGAGCAAAAGAAATTTGGATTTTTGGGTACAAAAATTCGTATCTTTGCAAAAACGGAAAATGAGTTACAGCAGCTTAATTTAGGTAAGTGGCTAGAACGATTGACGGATTATGTGCACATCATTCAACCGCGTGAAGTGCCGCAAGCTAAGATCACAGGCTATGCACATTATTACCGTGTTAATCCAAAGATGAGTTTAGAAGAGCGCATTGCTCATCAAGCACAGCGTCATAATATTCCTTTGGCTGAAGCTAAGCAGCATTTTAAACAATATGTTGAGCAACCTGTGGTTGAGCCTTATGTTAGTTTAAAAAGTCTTAGTGCTAAACGTGAGGAAAATATAGATCGACCGTATCGCTTATATATTGGTAAGTCTGTTGCTGATGAGGCGAAAGATGGGAAATTTGGAACGTATGGACTAAGTAGAACTGCAACAGTTCCAGAGTTTTGACCCAATATTTTTTCTACTCTTTAACAGCTTAATAAAATCAATAAGTTACAACAAGCCATTTTTTGATTGGGTAACATGCCAAAATCCATGATAAATACTTGTTGTAACTTATATTTTTACTATAATTTTATAGTTCATGGCGGCACACGCCATTTAGAAAACACACACATTCTTCTGGGATTATCGGAACAACTTCATGGCGGCACACGCCATTTAGAAAACCTGCTAAAAATAGCTTTGTACCATCGGAATGTTCATGGCGGCACACGCCATTTAGAAATGCATCTAAAGTTGCACTGTCATCGTCGGCACGTTCATGGCGGCACACGCCATTTAGAAACTCAGAAACAAGTACCTGCTTACTTTAATATGGGTTCATGGCGGCACACGCCATTTAGAAATTTCAACAGAATGCAATTCTTACTCATTGTCGGTTCATGGCGGCACACGCCATTTAGAAAGCTGGGGTGGGTTCGCAGTTTTGATAAATATTGTTCATGGCGGCACACGCCATTTAGAAAAGTCAACTCTATTGATCGATGCCAGTATTTATGTTCATGGCGGCACACGCCATTTAGAAATGTAGGGTTATTCACTCCACTTATCCAGTTGGGTTCATGGCGGCACACGCCATTTAGAAATTGACTCAGCATCCTTAAAATATTCAATTGCTTGTTCATGGCGGCACACGCCATTTAGAAAAAAAGAAGGAAACCATAGAGAACGTGTTATTTGTTCATGGCGGCACACGCCATTTAGAAAAGTGCGTCAGGATTCTAAATCGCCTGATGCTTGTTCATGGCGGCACACGCCATTTAGAAATCACTCAGTTTTTCATTCAACACCAACAACCAGTTCATGGCGGCACACGCCATTTAGAAATTTTCAAAGATGCGCTTATTGAATACAGGGATGTTCATGGCGGCACACGCCATTTAGAAATAAGCGTGGTTGATGGATGACCATACGTACTTGTTCATGGCGGCACACGCCATTTAGAAAGCAGTGTCTTGCCCTCCGTGTTAACAGCATTGTTCATGGCGGCACACGCCATTTAGAAACAACAAACAAGGGCTTGAAATCATGGCTCGCAGTTCATGGCGGCACACGCCATTTAGAAATAATTGAAGAAATGCTTGATGGTGCAAACTACGTTCATGGCGGCACACGCCATTTAGAAAATTGAATACGACAAAGAATTTGCTGTGCAATGGTTCATGGCGGCACACGCCATTTAGAAACGTTGAATGATATAAGTCTAAAATTAAACAACGTTCATGGCGGCACACGCCATTTAGAAATTGCGCCCAGCTTATAAGAGCCATTGAATACGGTTCATGGCGGCACACGCCATTTAGAAATATCAAACAAGCTGGTATTCGAGATTACGAAAGTTCATGGCGGCACACGCCATTTAGAAAACTCCATGCCGCCTTCATTAATTCAGTGTTACGTTCATGGCGGCACACGCCATTTAGAAAAAGAGGTAAGACTGTTGTCGGCAACACAAGAGGTTCATGGCGGCACACGCCATTTAGAAAATAATACAAATGAGGGAAATCACTAAACAAATGTTCATGGCGGCACACGCCATTTAGAAATTATTGCACGTTAGTAGAAGTCATTTCTAAACGTTCATGGCGGCACACGCCATTTAGAAAATTCAACAATTGAGCGATACCAGTACCGCCTGGTTCATGGCGGCACACGCCATTTAGAAAATTCAACAATTGAGCGATACCAGTACCGCCTGGTTCATGGCGGCACACGCCATTTAGAAATGAATAGGTGTCTGTCCTTTAATTGTGGCTACGTTCATGGCGGCACACGCCATTTAGAAAGAGCACACAAGTAAATCACAGCTCAGGGGTTTGTTCATGGCGGCACACGCCATTTAGAAAGCTTGACGCGCGCCGATCTGACCGTTACGCATGTTCATGGCGGCACACGCCATTTAGAAATGACCACTATAATATTGATGAGTCAGAATGCCGTTCATGGCGGCACACGCCATTTAGAAATTTAGCGACCAATTCACTTTTAATTTCATCAAGTTCATGGCGGCACACGCCATTTAGAAATAGATCTGGGTAAGCGTAAAGGCATATTCAAGGTTCATGGCGGCACACGCCATTTAGAAATCATTGACGAACTCAAAATCCTCTGCGAACTCGTTCATGGCGGCACACGCCATTTAGAAACGATCGAAGTGCGAAAAGCCGCGGCGAAAAAGGTTCATGGCGGCACACGCCATTTAGAAATTTATGATCAATTTCAGGAATACCATGTAATAGTTCATGGCGGCACACGCCATTTAGAAACATCACGGGCGATATCAAGCGCCGTTTGTTGCGTTCATGGCGGCACACGCCATTTAGAAATCTCCCCACAACCGCATACCTTCTGCGTTATTGTTCATGACGGCACACGTCATTTAGAAAGCTGATCATGCGTCTCAATTTCTTGATACACAGTTCATGACGGCACACGTCATTTAGAAATGCCGACTCTAAAGTTACTGTTACTAATGACTGTTCATGACGGCACACGTCATTTAGAAAATAGCTAGTCCTCTATCAAATATAAATCTGTAGTTCATGACGGCACACGTCATTTAGAAAAAGGTAGGTCAAAGAGGAATCGAGGAGTTCACAGCCATGTAGGCAGCTTAATTTTGATTACTAACACACAACCTCTCTTTAAATTTCCGAATAGAAAATATAATCTGATGTGAACTTACTTATAGTGAAATTCTAATGCGCGGTGTTTACCTCATTACCAATGATGATCCTCTCCAATTATTACTAGAAAAATTAAATGCAGCATTGGGGACAGGGCATATTGCCATTTTGCAATATCGCCGTAAAAAAGTAGCGAAATTAGATCAACCAACCGAAGTCGAACAAATCAAAAGCCTTTGTGAAAAATACCAAGTTCCATTTGTGATTAATGATGATTTGGCAATGGCGGAAAAATTTGGTTTAGGAGTTCATCTTGGGCAGTCAGATGGTGAAATTACCGAAGCGACTCAACGTTTAGCGCAAGATGTCATTATTGGGCGTACTTGTCTCAACTCATTAGAGCTGGCTGACAAAGCAATTGCCGATGGGGCAAGCTATGTTGCATTTGGTGCTGTATATGCAACGGCGACCAAGCCTGAAGCAGGAAATGTTGGCATAGAGGTTATTCAACAAGCCAAACAAAAATATCATGTGCCCATTTGTGCAATTGGTGGTCTAACCGTGGAAAATTCTCAAGCGGTGATTGATGCGGGGGCGAGCCTTTGTGCGGTGATTAGTGATATATTAGGACGATCAACAGCCGAAATTCCTGCTCGTGTAGACGCATGGGCAAAGTTATTTGCATAATTTTTTCATTCGCCTTGTGGAACAGCAGTCGTTCCTCATTTTCGATTTAGGTTGAGTCTTTTATGAGTTTATCTCCAAAGCAAGAACAGTTATTTAAACAAGCAAATAAACATATTCCGGGCGGTGTAAATTCGCCTGTACGTGCATTTAACGGTGTTGGTGGTACGCCTGTCTTTATTGAAAAGGCAAAAGGTGCGTACTTATGGGATGTAGATGGCAAGCAGTATGTCGATTATGTTGGTTCATGGGGACCGATGATTTTAGGCCATGCGCATCCTGATATTATCCAAGCAGTCCAAACTGCGGCTGAAGATGGTCTGAGTTTTGGTGCCCCAACGGTCCACGAAACCACTTTAGCAGACACGATTTGCGAGATCATGCCTTCAATTGAAATGGTTCGTATGACCAGTTCAGGTACAGAAGCAACCATGACCGCAATTCGTTTGGCACGTGGTTATACAGGTCGTGACAAAATCGTGAAATTTGAAGGCTGCTATCACGGTCATTCAGATTCATTATTAGTGAAAGCAGGTTCTGGTTTACTGACTTTAGGTGAAGGCGAACCAACATCGAAAGGTGTGCCAGCCGATTTTGCTAAACATACCTTAACTTTACCGTATAACAATATTGAAGCTTTGAAAGAATGCTTTGCTAAGTTTGGTCATGAGATCGCAGGGGTAATCATTGAACCTGTGGCAGGTAATATGAATTTAGTTACCCCAATTGAAGGCTTCTTACAAGCGATTCGCGATGTCTGTGATGAATACAAATCTGTGTTTATTATTGATGAAGTGATGACTGGTTTCCGTGTTGCTTTAGGCGGCGCTCAGTCGGTTTATAACGTAAAACCTGATTTGACCACCTTAGGTAAAATTATTGGTGCGGGCTTACCTGTCGGTGCTTTCGGCGGTAAACGTGAAATCATGGAATGCATCGCACCTTTAGGCGGGGTTTATCAAGCAGGTACATTGTCGGGCAATCCATTGGCAATGCGTGCGGGTATCGCCATGTTCAAGCATTTACGCGAAGCTGATTTCTATGCAAAACTTGCTGCGCAGTTAGAAAAATTGTTGACTGGTTTACAAGCTGCGGCAGATGAAGTGGGTATTCCATTTAAGACCCAACAAGTCGGTGGTATGTTTGGTTTGTATTTCACCGATCAAGAGGACATTACCAGCTTTGATTCCATGTTGGCGTGTGATGTCGAAGCATTTAAGAAATTCTTCCATGGCATGTTAAAGCGTGGTGTTTACCTTGCGCCATCTGCATTTGAAGCAGGATTTATTTCGTCGATGCATTCTGATCAGGATATTGCTGATACTATTCAGGCAGCAAAAGAAACCTTTGCTGAAATGAAATAACGCTATGATGCCTACATAAGCCCGATTTTTTCGGGCTTTTTTAATGGAATAGATTTAGGTTGATCTGAATAAAAATAGACCTTAATCGATTTAGAATAATCAATAATCGGAATGCAATCTTACTGAGTTCCCAGTTATTTGTATGATAAACCACAACTAGGAACAGCAAAGTTAAATAATCTTTACTGTACCGCAAGATAAAATAATGCTTGAATAGTAAACTATATTTGCGCTTATCTTTAGCTGCCTCAAAGCCTTAACGTTTTGGTTTGTGCAAGCTTTAGATGGCGCTTCTATGGATCATATTTTAAATAAGCTTTTGATAAAAACTCATAGGAATGGAGTAATAATGAAAACTAAACATTATTTAACTGCGGCGGATGTGGAAATTCTGGTTGATACAGCATTGCATTATGCGACCGAGCATGATTTTAATGTCAGCGTTGCCGTTGTCGATGACGGTGGAACATTGTTGATGATGAAGCGTATGGATGGTGCATCGGTATTATCGACACAGATTTGCCAAGAAAAAGCCCACTCTGCTGCGGTCAGTCGTAGGGCAACCAAAGTATCAGAAGATCTGATTCGCGATGGTAAAATCGGCTTTTTAACGGTTAATGCAGCAAAAGGCATGTTAGAAGGCGGTGAGCCGATTGTCTATCAAGGGCAGGTTGTCGGAGCTGTTGGTGTTTCAGGTGTGCAATCTTTTCAGGATGCAGAAATTGCCCAGTATGCGATTCAACAATTTCTAGAGCAACAGGCCTAAATTATCGTTTAAATTCGATTCTGGATGAAATATCGAGAGAAACACGAAAAAAATCAGTAAAAATACGTGTCATGCATTGTAATTCAGCGCCAAGCTTTTTATGATTGCCCGCTTGTTTTCATCCAGTCGTTGGAAAGCTACCTTGAATGATTTTCTAAGTGAACATTTGATTCATCGTGATGAAGATTTTATGGTCATCCATAAACCAGCAGGCTTACTCACAGTACCGGGTAAAACTGCTGATTTACAAGATTGTTTGATCAATCGTTTACTAGAATTAGAAGCAAAAACGTTGCTCATCCATCGTTTAGATCGAGATACTTCAGGTATCTTAGTGTTTGGCTTATCTAAGTTTGGTCAAAGCACCATTTCACGTCAATTTCAAGATCGTCAAACCTCAAAAATTTATCAAGCATTGGTGGCTGGACATTTACAAGGTCAGGGCACAGTTGATATTCCTGTGATTTATGATCCAACTCGGCCACCACTTCATATCGTCGATGCCTCATATCACAAACCTGCATTAACCGAATGGCAAGCGATTGAGCATTTTGAAATTCAAGGGCAACCAGTTACACGTGTTAAACTGACGCCAATTACAGGGCGTTCACATCAGCTTCGCGTACATATGCAATATTTGGGTCATCCTATTCTTGGCGATACATTATATGCCACAGCACAACAGCAACAGCTTTATGCGCGTTTATGTTTACATGCAACGCAATTGAGCTTTGCTCACCCTAAAACAGGTGCAACACTCACTTTTGATTGTCCTGTACCGTTTTAGCAGTAGATTTTTTGATTAAATAGGATGTAGAGCACGCCATTTGAGTTTGCTTTATGTCAAAATATTGGGGTTATTAGGTGGTTCAATCACACCATAATACCAAACTTAAAACTACATAAAATAGCTTAAACTTTCGTCGGTTTAACGCATACAATATGTAGGCTAACATGAGATAAAGGTGGAATAAATTGCAGCAGTTTGCTATTGGTCAACGTTGGTTATCAGATACAGAAACTGAACTTGGTTTAGGTGTTCTTATTGATGTAGATGAACGTTCTATCAGCATTTTATTTCCAAAGAGTGATGAGACCCGTGTTTATGCACGCAATAATGCACCTTTGTCTCGGATCATCTTTAATGTCAAAGATGAAGTTCAAGACCAAGAAGGCGTTAAATGGATTGTTGAGTCAATCGAAGATCGTCACGGTGTATTGCGTTATGATGTGATTCGCAGCTTAGAAAATGGCGAGCAAGAGCGTAAATCTCTGAATGAAACGCGTATCGGTGCGCAAATCCAGCTTTCAAAACCATTAGAACGTCTGTTAGCTAGTCAGGTCGATTACAAAGAATGGTACGACCTCCGCATTGAATCTATGCTGTTACAAGCGCAAATGCATACCAGCCCATTGCGTGGTTTTCTCGGTGCACGTGTAGGGCTGATTCCGCATCAACTTTATATCGCGCATGAAGTCGGTAAGCGTTTTGCACCACGTGTCTTGTTGGCTGATGAAGTGGGGCTAGGTAAAACCATTGAAGCGGGTTTGATTATGCATCAACAACTAAAAACAGGGCGTTCAGAACGTATCCTGATTTTAGTGCCTGATTCATTGCAATATCAGTGGATGATTGAAATGCGTCGCCGTTTCAATTTGCAATTCTCTTTATTTGATTTGACCCGTACTGCTTCGATCAAAGAACATGATCCTGATCTCAATCCATTTTTAACTGAGCAATGCATTATTGCCAGCGTAGATCTCATGGTTGACCATGAAGATTTACGTGAACAAGCCATCGAAGCTGGTTTCGATTTACTTGTGGTTGATGAAGCACATCATTTAATGTGGAGTGAAGAAGAGGGCGGTAATGATCGTTATGATCTGGTCGAAGAACTTGCAGAACAAACAGCGGGTGTATTATTGCTTACAGCAACACCTGAACAGTTAGGCGTAGAAAGTCATTTTGCCCGTTTACGTTTGCTCGATCCGCAACGTTTTAGTAGCTTAGATCGTTTCCTCGATGAAGAAGAAAAATATCAACATACTGCAAAAATTGCGGAAGTGTTGATGTCAGATGATGCATTGACTGAAGAGCACCTTACGGCACTGGAAAGCTTATTGGGTCATCGTATTGACGATCAGCCTGAACAGCGTATGCGCGCTATTCATGAATTATTAGACCGTCATGGCACAGGTCGTATTTTATTCCGCAACACCCGTGAAGCGATTCAAGGTTTCCCTGGACGTGATTGTCAGCCAGCACCATTGCCAGCGCCAGAAGATTGGTCAATGGATGGTAAAATGCGTGAGCAGATGTGGCCAGAAGAAGGTCAACTTGATGGCGCATGGATGGAAAGTGATCCGCGTGTATCATGGTTGATGGAAGTGCTACGCAAAGATTTAAAACATAAGAAAGTGTTGTTGATTGCACGCAGTGGACCTGTGGTTGAAGCACTTGAAAATGTCTTGCGTTTACATGCAGGTATTCGTACGGCGATGTTCCATGAAGGCATGAGCTTATTGGAACGTGACCAAGCGGCGGCATATTTTGCTGAAGACAGTTATGGTGCTCAAATTCTGTTGTGTTCTGAAATTGGTTCGGAAGGGCGTAATTTCCAATTTGCCAGTGATTTAGTTTTATTTGACTTGCCTTCAAACCCTGACGTGCTTGAACAGCGTATCGGACGTTTAGACCGTATTGGTCAAGAAAATCGTATTCAAATTCATGTGCCGTATTTGATTGGTACTGCGCAAGAGCGTATGTTCCGTTGGTACAACGAGGCGCTCAATATTTTCAGCAGTATTTCACCGACAGCACAAACACTGCAAGAAAACTTCATTATTGAGCTTAAAGACTGTTTGTTGGCGGATCAAGGTCAGACCTTTGAAGATCTACTTGAAGAAGTCAATGTTCAACGTCAAGCCTTAGAAGCTGAGTTACAAGCGGGTCGTGATCGTTTGTTAGAATACAATTCATGTCGCCCTGTGGTGGCACAAGGCATTGTACAAGCACTTGAAGACTATGATGACAATACGACATTGCCAATGTTTGTAAAACGTTTTATGTCATCGACCAATATTGATTTTGATGAGCAAAGCAATGGTACCGTGATCATCAAACCAACTGATCAGATGCAAGTCCAAGGTTTGACTTTAGACGAAGAAGGTATGACCGCAACCTTCTATCGTGATCAGGCACAGATCCGTGAAGACGCACAATACTTGACGCTGGAACATCCATTTATCGAAAGTATGATGGAAATGATCCGTACTCAATCCTTTGGTAGTACTAATGTTGCATTGCTCAAATCGAATGCTTTGAAACAAGGTTCGGTATTGCTTGAAGTTTGGTTTAAAGTGGAAGTGATAGCACCGAAAGCACTAAACTTGCCATCAAGCTTACCAAAGCAATTGATTCGCGTATTGCTCAGTGAAAATGGTCAAGATTTATCTGCCAAAATTGATCCAAGTATCTTACGTCCGTACTTACATCATTTAGATGGCAATAGCTGTCGCCAAGTGGTGAAAGCGCGCCGTGATGTCATCGAAGAGCGCTATGCGCAAGCTTTGGAAATTGCCAAGACATCTTTACCAGAGCTGACTCAACAAGCCAAAGAACACTACGGCAATAAATGGCAATACGAAATCGAGCGTTTAACCTATCTTAAACAGTTCAATCCTAGTATTCGTCAAGATGAAATTGAGCGTTTACAAAAGTTCCAACAAGAGGGATTAGGTTTATTGGATGGTCTTTCTGTAACACCAGAAGCGATTCAGGTTTTGGTGGTGGTAAAGCCTTAAATTTATAGTTTTAATAAAAAAACGAGGGAATACCCTCGTTTTTTTATGCTGAGATAAAATTATTTTTGGTCGATATTGGCTTCCAAGAACCATAAATATTGATCTAAATCTTCCAAAGCAGCATGAATAATATCTTCAGAAATTGGATCTTCAATTTCATCAATGGTGTCACGCAAATGATTTGCCACCACACCATAACGATCGGCAAGTTCTTTTAAGTGATCTTGTACAGCATGTATAGCGACTGGATAAGGTTTTAAATGTGAGCTTTCAGCAACAGTTTGTGTGGTTCCTAGTGCCGTTCCACCAATTTGGACTGCACGTTCTGCAACATTATCCAAATGTGTAATAAGCGAGGTGCGGAACATATCTAACATTTCATGAACCGCGATAAAGTTACTTCCTCGCATATTCCAGTGTGCTTGTTTGGTCAGTAATGATAAATCAATAAGATTGGCAAGAATTTGATTGAGTATTTTAACGGTGGCTTCTTTGATCGAGTCGTCTAAATTATTACGTGTATAAACTTTTAAAGTTTTAGCTGCTGAAGAACTCATAGTTACCTCATTCAATTATAGTAGGGTCAAACAAAGTGAATAAAACCATTATTTCAACTTAGCCTACGCCTAATGATGGGGGATTGAGTGTTTTAATTATTAAGCCTTTTGTAAACTATAGTGAGTATGAATTTTTTTTAAAGTCATTACATCGTCTTAGGTTAATATAGCTAACAAATAGGAATTCAGTGTCGTTGAAAAAATGATGATGAATAAAACGTTGAATTGATGAGATATAATAAATGGAAAATGAAAAAGACCATCCCACTATTGTGATTAATGATCATCCAAAACAAAAAAAGATAGAAGTTTTGAAAGAAAAGCTCCGTTATAAACAAGCTTTGAGAGAGAACGCTAAAAAGATTGATCATAAATTAGTACGGTTGAATATTCAGGCTGATGCTTTGCCAACTAAAACATTCTTTATCATGAATGCTTTGGCAGCTGTAATCGCAGGATATGGTCTATTGGCGAATTCATCAGCTGTGGTGATCGGTGCGATGTTGGTTGCCATGATGTTAGGGCCGATCTCAGCAATCGCATTATCATTTATTGACAATAGATGGATTTTATTTGTTACGGCCCTTAAAACGCTCGTTTTGGGTGTCATGATGATTTTCGGCATCGGGGTTGTACTAGGTCTGATTAATTTTAATATGGCGCTCACCCATGAAATTCTATCGAGGACTCAACCGAATGTTATTGATTTAATGATCGCATTGGCAGGTGGGGCTGCAGGGGCATTTGCAGCAGTGTCACCTCGATTGTCTGTCGCTGTGGTTGGTGTTGCTGTGGCGACGGCGTTAGTTCCACCACTCGTTGCGAGTGGGATTTTATTGGCGCATTGGGATTTACGCAATTCTGCGAATGCTTTTTTATTGGCATTTACCAATATTGTTGCAATTCAAATCAGTTCATCTCTTGTGTTGTGGATTGCAGGCTTTAGACGTGGTTCAGATGAGGAAGTAAAAAGTAATGTATTAGAGTTTATAAAACGCAATGTGATTAGTTTACTTTTTTTGCTGGTATTAACGGTTTATTTAACAGCAAACTTTCTTCACATGATTCAGAAGCAAATGTATGAAACGAAAACAAAAACAGAGATTATTGAGGCTTTAAATAAAAATAATAATATTATTGATAAGATTCAGTTCGATTCACGCGACCAACACACGTTAGCTCGCGTGGTTATACAAGGTGATACTGCACCCTCATCTGATGAGATCAAAAAGTTGAATCAAGTCCTACCCAATGATCTAAAAAAGATGCCAACTATTGTACAAATACGATTTATACCTGTACAGATTATTCAAGCACATGACGAAGTTAAGATCAAATTGAGTGATCGAGAAGCAAAGCGATTAATCACGAAGTAACTAAAAAGTATTTTGGAATTTATCTAATGCTCGCCTCATCCAAATGACGTGCGCCCTCTAAAATCATACGAATCATCACCATGGTTTGTTCTGCAACTTCTAGACGTTGTTCGGCAGGCAGATCAAGAACTTTTGCCCCCATATTGAAAACCAATTGGGTGATGGCTTTCGCAGCAATATCCGCATGGCTGATTTTACTGTTATTCATTTGCTCCAAACGAATCAGATCTTCTTGTAATTCTTGTTGAAAAAAAATCAACTGGCGATCAACTGCGGCTTTATAAGAGGTCGAACCTGTATAACTCTCACGAAGTAATAAGCTGAGATTGCCTTCATCGGCATCGAGTTGCTGAATAAACACTTCGACTGAGCTGCGAATAATGCTTTGCTGTAACACCGCTTTTAATCGTGCTTCACGAATAATTTTACGCAAAACCAAGCCCGCTCGATCAATTAAGGCAATCGCGAGTTCATCAATATCCTTAAAATGACGATAAAAACTATTGGGTGCAATCGCTGCTTCACGTGCAATTTCTCGAAGACTGAGTGATGAAATGCTTTTTTGTGGACCGATTAAATTTAAAGTTGCTTGAAATAATTCTTCTTTGGTAATCGTCGCTTTTCGCCCAACAGTACGGATGGGATGTTTAACTGGATTGACATCTTGTTGCGCTAATGTGTCATGAGTTGGTGCTGTCAAAGAAGAATGAACCATTGTTGTCAAAATATAAGTGAGCTAGTTCAGAGTATAGCGGTTGTCTGTGAACTTGTGAAATACAAATTATTATACACATGTATATATACAAATATATATACATGTGTATAATAATTAAAAAACAACCAGAGTAACTGCTCATGTATGCAACCGAAAAGAGAAATTCTCTATTCAATTCATTGGCTCAAAGCGTAATGAACAGCCATGACGCCAATTTTTGGTTACAGAAAATCAATCCATTATGGTCGATTAATCAACCTTTAGCCAAAGTCGTAAAAAAACAAATCGTGGCGAAAGATACCGTGAGTCTTATTTTGCAGTGCAATCGTCATGTAAAGCGTGGTGTAGCAGGTCAGCATCATCCGATTACGGTTGAGATCGCTGGTCGTCATTACGAACGTACTTATAGTTTGATGCAATTAGATGAAGATAATCTTTGTTTAACGGTTAAAAAGGTTGATCAAGGAATCGTGAGCTCTTGGTTGGTTGAACAAAGTAAAATTGGAGATATTCTGTATTTCGGTCAACCGTATGGTGAAATGCAACGCCATCATATCCTAACCCCTCATTTATTACTTTTAGCAGCAGGTAGTGGCATTACTCCCATGTTGAGTCTGATTGAGGAAATGTGCCAATCAAAACAACTTGTGCGTATGCCAGTTCAACTGATGTATTGGGTGAAAACGCATGAAGATGCAGCTTATGCTGAATATTTAAAAGAAGTTGCTGAAAATTTTCCAAATTTTAGTTATCAAATTTTTTATACCCAAGAACAAGATCAACGCTTAAACCAAAGCCATGTAGCGCAATTCACGACTTTAAATGAAACCACAGTATATGCATGTGGGCCATCAGGATTTGCAGCGACAGCGGAAACATTGTTTGCAGATGCGGCCTCGATTCAGACAGAAGCATTTAGTTTGAGTCAATTTGATGTTGATGCAAATGATACGGGCTTTATTAATGTTCGATTGACCCAGTCCAATAAGACTGTGGCAATTCCAAAAGGCCAATCGATCTTAGCGAGTTTGGAACAACAAGGCATTAAGCCAAATCACGGCTGTCGTATGGGAATCTGTAATAAATGCGCCTGTAGTAAAGCGCAAGGTGCAACCAAAAATCTTCTCAATGGTTCAGCAAATCATGAACCTGCTCAGTTATTAAAAATTTGTGTAAATTCGGCTCAATCAGATCTTGTGATTGATCTATAAGCGAGAAAATGATTATGAATATGCCTGTTAAAATTGAATATTTTAAAAATCCTAAAAACCGTGATTTGACTGCCGCAGAGTTAGATGATTTTGCACGTGAGCTGGATCAAATCAAACAAGAGGTCTTGAATGATTTAGGTGAAAAAGATGCCAAATATATCCGTCGAGTCTATTCTTCTATTCGTTATAGCAGCATATTAGGGCGTGCTTTGTTATTCGCTGGTTGGTTTCCGCCGGCATGGTTATTGGGTACAGGTTTATTGGGCTTTGCCAAAATCATGGAGAATATGGAGCTGGGTCATAATGTGATGCATGGCCAATATGACTGGATGAATGATCCAAAATTCAATGGTCAGACCTATGAGTGGGACACTGTAGGAACATCAGACAATTGGCGACAAACGCATAATTTTAAGCATCATACTTACACCAATGTGAAAGGGATGGATGAGGATGTTGGCTATGGTGTGTTTCGTCTGTTTCCCGAACAACGTTGGTCGAAACTTACTTTGATTCAACCTTTGTACATCGCGCCATTTAGCTTGTTATTTCAATGGGGCGTTGCGATTCAAAACCTTGAACTAGGTAAAGTGATATACAAGCGCAAATCAGTCGCGCAATTAAAGCGTGAATGGCAGCCAGCGCAAAAGAAAATCATGAAGCAAATGTTTAAAGATTATGTGTTTTTCCCATTGATTGCAGGGCCTTCGGCAATTCCTGTTTTTGCAGGTAACTTGGTTGCCAATGGGATTCGTAATGTTTGGACATTCAGTATTATTTTTTGTGGTCACTTCACCAAAGATGTCGAAGTTTTTCCTAAAGCTATTTTACAAAATGAAAGCCGTGGACATTGGTATATGCGTCAGATTCGTGGCTCATCCAATTTAACGGGTTCAGAAGCTTTTCATATTTTGACAGGTCATTTAAGTCATCAGATTGAACATCATTTATTTCCAGATATTCCTGCACGTCGCTATCGCCAAATTGCACCGAAAGTTCAGGCTGTCTGCGAAAAATATGGCTTAAATTATAATAACGCGAGCTTTGTGAAACAGTTCGGTGAAGTGGTTGGGCGTATTTTTAAATATGCATTGCCGTTTAAAAAATAAGTTTTGAACCAAAAAAAGCCCTGAGTTTAATTGCCTCGGGGCTTTTTTTATTTAGAGCGTTTTACAGGGTCATCTTGTGATTATTTAAACTGAATCGTTCCATTGGCATTCACAATAATTTTAGATTCGCCTGCTGCCATATCTTGTGCAGGAGCTGCTTCTGCCATCGCTGCAAATTTTGGCATCGCGCCGCGCATAATCGGCTGCGGGAAATAATTACTGGTATTTAGATTTAAACTCACCAGATTATATTGCGCTTTATTCCAAGCTTGGCTAATTGCTTGTGCGCGTTGCTGGAAGTTTTTAGATGCCTCAATCATCAATTCATTTTCAACTTTTTTACGTTGCTCATCTGAGACGGTAAAGTTGATGGATTGAGTTTGGAAGTTTTGTTGTAATTCACTGATCAGCTGACTAGCAGCTTTAAAGTCTTTACTTTCAAGTTGGATTTCAGCACGAGCTCGCCATTCTTTGAGTTTTCTGCTGTCATTGTCATAAACTGGATAGGTACTTTGTGCACCCGTTTCTACTTTGACTTGTGTATATTTGCGAGAAATTGCTTGTGCTTGATTCATCAGTTGATTGATTTGATTTGATAGCTCAGCAGGTTGTTTATGGCTTTTCTCAATATAGAGAACAGCTCGCATTTCATCATTCGCCACTTGACGTGAAGCATCGGCTTGAATATTGACAATGTTATAGTTTATTTTTTCTGGCTCATGGGCAAAAAGAGTTGGACTCAGTGTTGCTCCAAGCATCATGGTCATGAGAGCTAAAGTACGCATAAAAAATCCTTGGAATTTAGTATCAAAAATTTATTTTTACATGTTCGATATTAAAAAGAAGTCATGGAAAATATCTGCACATTTTGTGGGGTATTTGTAATATCTGTGTAGTATCTTGCAAACGAGAAATAAAATACAAATCTTTTATAAATTAGTATCTTAATTAATCATATTTTACCATTTATCTAAAAATAATTTTCTGGTTAAAAAAAGCTTACTTTCTTTCGCTTGTCACATAGTATGATGATAATTCATCATACTTAATTGAAAGAACTTTTTTTTCAATAATATTAGATCAGTGTAAGGCATAAAAAGTATTTCTTTTCTCTAAAAATTAGGTATCATCTCGCTCCTAGTTGAAAGATATAAAACATTGTGTCTGCACTAGATTCTAACAAGCACCGAGTCCTACGACCGCAAGTCACCAGACTTATTTCTTTTACCCATATCAGAGATGGTAATTCGATATGAGCGTTACTTCCGTAAATCCTGCCGCTAATGCAACCAACGAATATTATTTGACTCGCCAAAGTCAGATGGAATCAAATGTTCGTAGTTATCCTCGTAAACTACCGTTGGCAATAGCAAAAGCGCAAGGCTGCTGGGTTACTGATGTTGAAGGTACAGAGTACCTTGATTGTCTAGCTGGGGCAGGAACATTGGCTTTAGGTCATAATCATCCTGCGGTGATTCAAAGTATTCAAGATACATTGGCAAGTGGTTTGCCATTACATACTTTAGATTTAACGACTCCTTTAAAAGATGCGTTTACAGAAGCACTTTTGGCATATTTGCCAGGTGGTAAAGAAGAATATTGCTTACAGTTTTGTGGACCTACAGGCGCAGATGCGACTGAAGCAGCCATTAAACTCGCAAAAACTTATACTGGTCGTAGTTCTGTGATCAGCTTCTCTGGCGGTTACCATGGTATGACTCATGGTGCGTTGGCGATGACGGGTAATTTGAGTGCAAAAAATGCGGTCAATGGTTTAATGCCGGGCGTACAATTTATGCCTTATCCGCATGAGTACCGCTGCCCACTTGGTTTGGGTGGTGAAGCTGGTGTTGATGCTTTAACTTACTATTTTGAAAACTTCATCGAAGATGTTGAAAGTGGCGTAACTAAACCTGCTGCAGTGATCCTTGAAGCGATCCAAGGCGAAGGTGGCGTGGTCGCTGCACCTGTAAAATGGTTGCAAAAAATTCGTGAAGTGACTGAAAAGCACAATATCGTTTTAATTTTGGATGAAGTTCAAGCTGGTTTTGCACGTTCGGGTCAAATGTTTGCCTTTGAACAAGCAGGGATTGAGCCTGATGTTGTCGTGATGTCAAAAGCTGTGGGTGGTAGCTTACCGCTTGCGGTATTGGGTATTAAACGTAAGTTTGATGCTTGGCAGCCAGGTACGCATTCAGGGACTTTCCGTGGTAATCAACTCGCAATGGGTACGGGATTAGCATCACTTCAAGTGATCAAGGAACAAAACCTTGCCCAAAATGCACAACAGCGTGGTGATTTCTTACAAACAGAGCTGAAGAAACTTGCTCAAGAATTCCCATGTATTGGTAATGTGCGTGGTCGTGGTTTAATGATTGGTATTGAGATCGTTGACGAACGTAAAGCAGCAGATCATATGGGTTCTCTTCCTGCGGATGCGCAGTTAGCAGCAGCGATTCAAACGGCATGTTTCAACAATAAATTATTGCTTGAAAAAGGTGGTCGCAATGGTACGGTTATCCGTTTACTTTGCCCATTGATCATCAATCAAGATGAATGTGTTGAAGTTATTGCTCGCTTCAAAAAAGCGATTGCTGAAGCATTAAAAGCAGTGCGAGGCTGATTCATGGTTGATTTTGCAGAACATCGTAAAGCGTTACTCTGCAATGATGCTCAATCCATTGCTGACTATCAGTCAGCAATGGGCGAAGCGGTCGAAGCCGTTTCAGCATGGTTGCAAAGTGATAAAATGTACACCGGTGGAAGCATTAAAGATTTGCGTGCAGCAATTTCTTTTAATCCATCGAAACAAGGTTTAGGTGTACAACAATCATTACAACGTATGGTTGAGCTTTTTCTAAATAAAAGTTTAAAAGTACATCATCCGCACTCATTAGCACATTTACACTGCCCAACCATGGTCACCAGCCAAATTGCGGAAGTGTTGATCAATGCGACTAACCAATCAATGGATTCATGGGATCAAAGCCCAGCGGGTTCATTGATGGAAGTGCAGTTGATTGACTGGCTTCGTCAAAAAGTCGGTTATGGTGCAGGTCAAGCAGGCGTGTTCACTTCTGGTGGTACACAGTCGAACTTGATGGGTGTCTTACTTGCGCGTGACTGGTGTATCTCAAAAAACTGGAAAGACGAAAATGGCAAGCCATGGTCTGTACAGCGTGATGGTATTCCAGCCGATGCAATGAAAAATGTCAAAGTCATTTGTTCTGAAAATGCACACTTTTCTGTGCAAAAGAACATGGCAATGATGGGTATGGGCTTCCAGTCGGTTGTAACCGTTCCTGTGAACGAAAATGCACAAATGGATGTCGATGCGTTAGAAAAAACTATGGCGCATCTTCAATCTGAAGGTAAAATTGTCGCGTGTGTTGTTGCTACAGCAGGTACAACCGATGCAGGTGCAATTGATCCACTCAAGAAAATTCGTGAAATTGCCACCAAATATGGTACATGGATGCATATTGATGCGGCTTGGGGCGGTGCACTGTTACTTTCGAACGACCATCGTGCAATGCTTGACGGTATAGAGTTATCAGACTCTATCACGCTTGATTTCCATAAGCATTATTTCCAAAGCATTAGCTGTGGTGCTTTCTTATTGAAAGACGAAGCAAACTATCGCTTTATGCATTATGAAGCAGAATATCTGAACTCTGCTTATGATGAAGAACATGGCGTACCGAACCTTGTGTCTAAATCATTACAAACGACGCGTCGTTTCGATGCGTTGAAATTGTGGATGACGGTTGAAGCATTGGGTGAAGAACTTTATGGTTCGATGATCGATCATGGTGTGAAATTGACGCGTGAGGTTGCTGACTATATTAAAGCGACCAATGGTCTTGAATTGTTGATTGAACCTCAATTCGCTTCGGTGCTGTTCCGTGTTGTGCCTGAAGGCTATCCTGCTGAATTCATAGATAGCTTAAATCAAAATGTTGCAGATGAATTATTTGCACGTGGTGAGGCGAATATTGGTGTGACGAAGGTTGGTCAAGTTCAATCATTGAAAATGACGACTTTAAGCCCAGTGGCAACGCTTGAGAATGTACAAAACTTGCTTTCATTGGTATTGATTGAGACTGATCGTATTAAAGATGCGATTGTTGCAGGAACGTATGTTTCAGCGCTCGATTAATCATTGAATCGATTGAAAAAGGCACAGATATCTGTGCCTTTTTCATTTTTGGAGGTGAAGGGCGATTGAAGTTGCCAAATTTTTGGTGCATTGCATTGTGATAAAAAATAGCTAAACTAGAAAAAACTGCAAATAATTTACAACTAAAATTGATCATCATCAAAGCGTCATAAAGCTGTAACTTTATTGTCATATTATCTATTCAAAATGCAGTTAACCAAAGTGCAACACTTAAATCCAAAAAGAGTTGTAATTCAAATTGCATAAATGAGAGAGAAATAGAATGCGCTTAAATCCACGTCAAATCGCACTTGCTATAACATTTGCTGGGGTAGCTGTAGCATCCACTGCACATGCAGCTCGTGATACTATTCAGATTGCTGGTTCTTCAACTGTACTGCCTTTTTCAAGTATTGCAGCGGAAGAGTTTGGTAATACGTTCCCACAGTTCAAAACTCCTGTAGTCGGTTCTGGCGGTTCTTCAGGCGGTTTGAAACAATTCTGTCAAGGTGTTGGCGACAACACGATTGATATTGCAAACTCTTCACGTCCGATGCGCAGCAACGAACTTCCAGCTTGTGCGAAAGCAGGTGTGAATAAGATTCATGAAATCAAAATTGGTTATGACGGGATTGTTTTTGCATCAAATATTAAGAAAGCAGAGTTTAAATTAAAGCCATACCATGTCTTCACTGCGATTGCAGCAGAGTTACCATCAAATGGTAAAATGGTTCCAAACCCATATACACATTGGAATCAAATCGACAAAACACTTCCAAATGAACCTATTACTTTGGTCATCCCAGGTTCTAACCATGGTACGCGTGAAGTATTCCAAGAAAAAATGGTTGATGCAGGCTGTAATGCTTACGAACAGATTAAAAACTTAGATAAAGATGCGCACAAGAAAGCATGTACGACTTTCCGTCAAGGCGGACGTGTGATCGAAATCGCGGGTGATTATACCGAAACATTGGCTCGTTTGAAAACTTCTCCAAGTGCGGTAGGTGTTTTTGGTTTGAGTTTCTATGATCAAAACCGTGACAAATTACGTGTAGCAAAAGTAAACAATATCGTACCAACAGAAGCAGCGATTTTAAGTGGTAAATATCCTGTATCACGTCCTTTATTCTTCTATGTAAAAGGCGAGCATTTACAATCAGTGAAAGGTTTACCGCAGTTTGTTGAGTTCTTCTTGAACAAGAAGACTTCTGGTAAAGGTTCAAAATTAGAACGAGCGGGTTTAATTCCTTTGTCTGATGCTGAACGCGCAAAAATCCTTGCCGACTTTAAAGCTGGTAAAGTATTTAAGTAATATTGGTGTTAATAGAGGCTGATGGTGAGGGGAATTTACCATCGGCCTTTTTGTCAAACTAGGTTTTTTCAAATGATTGGAATTGGAAAAACGGTGGAGATCACATGAATCTGCTACTCATAGGTGTGTTATTAGCCCTCATGGCAATTGCATATCAAATCGGGCTGAGCAAAAGCCGTAACCTAGCAGGTAAGGGAAATAACTCAGTCACACTACATTCACGCCCTGGTTATTATGGCGCGTTAGTTGCTTTGTGGTGTGGTATTCCTGCTTTTTTAATTTTGATCACGTGGAACTTGATTGAACCGAGTATTTTACAACATATCATTCTCAATCATATTCCTACATCAGTGAGTGCTTCTTTAGATCCCGCTAGTCAGGATGTATTGATTCGTCGTGTTCAGGCAATTGCATCAGGTTTTGGTGTGACTGGCGAGCCTGTTGCTTATGAAGTTGCAGCAGCACAGCAACTGGCTAGATTTGAAGCGATCGGGACCTTTGCAAAAATAGCGGTGGTCATTAGTGTCGCGCTGGGTGGTTTGATTTGGGCCAAAAAACATATAAGTGAACAGTATCGCGCGCGTAATCAAGTAGAGCGTGCAATTAATGTCGCACTGATCTTATGTTCGGGTGTTGCCATCCTCACCACCATCGGTATCGTGATGTCGATGTTTGGAGAAGCACTCAACTTCTTTAAATTCGTAAGCCCTTTCGATTTCTTCTTTGGTACCGTATGGCAGCCTGGATTTAGTCAAGTTGGTCAAGTATCAGGCAGTTACGGACTATTACCATTATTGTGGGGAACACTAATGGTGAGTGCAATTGCACTCTTAGTTGCAGTACCTGTTGGCTTAATGATCGCGATTTATCTCGCCGAATATGCTTCTCCACGCTTACGTTCTTGGGCAAAACCAACCATTGAAGTCTTAGCGGGTATTCCTACCATTGTGTACGGTGTATTTGCGATGATGATTATTGGTCCATTTATTAAGATGGCAGGTGCAAGCGTTGGTCTTAATATTAATGCAACAAGTGCACTGACTGCAGGTTTGGTCATGGGGATCATGATTATCCCATTTGTGTCTTCTTTGTCGGATGACATTATTACTCAAGTGCCTCGTACCCTACGTGATGGTTCATTGGGGCTAGGAGCGACCAAATCAGAAACGATTCGTCGCGTGATTATTCCAGCAGCATTGCCAGGTATTATCGGTGCATTTCTATTAGCGGCTTCTCGTGCTATTGGCGAAACCATGATCGTGGTTCTGGCTGCAGGGAATAGCCCAGTTTTACATGCGAATCCATTTGAAGCGGTTTCTACGGTCACGATGACCATTGTTACTCAGTTAACAGGTGATTCAGATTTCTCTAGTCCGCAAGCTTTGGTAGCTTTTGCACTAGGCTTAACGTTGTTTGTTATTACTTTAGGTTTAAACATTGTCGCATTGTACATTGTGCGTAAATATCGTGAGCAATACGAATGAGTTCATCAAATACATCTTCTCCTGTGGATCAAAATGTATTTGATCCACAAGCGGCGCAAGAGTTACGTGCACAACGTAAAGAAAGAATCGAAAAATCGCTGGGCAAACGCCATCGTAAAGAAAAGGCATTTCGCTTCTTTGGATTTTCTGCTGTTGTGCTTGGTTTGGCCTTTGTCGCGCTGTTATTTACGAGTATTTTGGCAAAGGGTTTACCTGCATTTTGGCAAGCCAGTATGACCGTGCCTGTTTATTTTGATCCTGCCATTATTGACGTAGGACCAAAACCAAAACAGATTGCTGGCGAAGCACCAGTCGATTATCAAGAGCGCTATGTAGCGTGGCAGACTGAAATGGGAATGGTTGACTGGGATGCATTGATTATCAATGGACTAGTCGCAAAAGATCCGTCTTTAGCAGATAAACAAGATGATTTGAGCAGGTTATATACCAGCTCTGAGTCGTATCGTTTACGTGATATGGTTTTCGCAGATCCATCTTTGATCGGTAAAAAACAAGAGATTGAGATTCTTGCTGATGCCAATATTGATGTTTGGTTGGCAGGTAATATTGATCGTTCTTTGCCTGACGAGCAACAACAATTGAGCGCAGAAGTACGTCAGATTGCAGATGATCTAAAAGAAAAAGGGGTCATTTCGAGTACGTTTAACTTTAACCTATTTACCAACCCAGATTCTCGCAGCTCTTTGGCATCAAGTGGTTTAGCTGGTGCTTTCATGGGCTCGTTGTTTATGATGTTGATTGTGATCTTTATTTCGATCCCAATTGGCGTTGCTAGTGCGATTTATCTGGAAGAGTTTGCGAAACAAAACTGGTTAACGGATATTATTGAAGTCAATATTAATAACTTGGCTGCTGTACCTTCAATTGTTTTTGGTTTGTTGGGTGCTTCGATTTTTATCGGTTGGCTGCATTTACCGATTTCAGCGCCTTTGGTGGGTGGTTTAGTTCTGAGTTTGATGACATTACCTACGGTGATTATTACGACACGTGCATCATTAAAAGCAGTGCCACCTTCGATTCGTCAAGCGGCTTTGGGGCTCGGCGCATCTAGAGTACAAACGGTATTTCACCATGTTTTACCATTAGCTTTACCTGGGATTTTAACCGGTGCAATTATTGGGGTTGCGCAAGCATTAGGCGAAACTGCACCATTATTGCTTATTGGTATGAGTGCTTTCGTAGCAAGTGTACCAGCGTCACCATTAGATCAATCTACGGCATTACCAGTACAAATTTTCTTATGGCAGGGTAATGAGTTGCGTAATTTCTTTGAAGGGCGAACTGCGGCAGCAATTATTGTGTTGCTTGCATTAATGATCGGTTTAAACAGCCTTGCAATTTGGTTACGTAAGAAATTTGAAGTACGTTGGTAATCGGAGATAACATGATGAATACTATAGATACCACGAACTCCTTAGAAAAGGATAAATCAGTGAACCCACAGCAAACTCAATTTACATCATCTGAACAACCTGCACAGCAAAGTACAGCTTTTGTCGCGCAATTTGAAACATCTGCCCATACGAAAAAACTGCAACATGGCGATGTGAAAATCAGTACGCAAGATGTCCATGTTTATTATGGTGAAACTGAAGCGATCAAAGGTATCGATCTTGACATTTACCAGAATGAAGTGATCGCTTTTATTGGGCCATCTGGTTGCGGTAAATCAACGTTTCTACGTACTTTAAACCGTATGAACGATACGATTGATATCTGTCGCGTAACAGGTAAAGTCACTTTAGATCAACAAGATATTTATGATCCTAATCTTGATGTGGTGTTGTTGCGCGCACAAGTGGGGATGGTGTTCCAAAAGCCAAATCCTTTTCCAAAGTCAATTTTTGAAAACGTTGCATATGGGCCAAAACTTCATGGTCTAGCGCGTAATAAATATGATTTAGAAGAAATTGTAGAAAATAGTTTACGTAAAGCTGGTTTATGGGACGAAGTAAAAGATCGTTTAACTCAACCAGGTACGGGGTTGTCAGGTGGTCAGCAACAACGTTTGTGTATTGCGCGTACGATTGCAGTGAGTCCTGAAGTGATCTTGATGGATGAGCCGTGTTCTGCACTTGATCCGATTGCAACCGCTAAAATTGAAGAATTGATTTCTGAACTTTCAGAGCAATATACCATTGCTATCGTAACGCATTCGATGCAACAAGCTGCACGAGTTTCTGATCGTACAGCTTATTTCCATTTAGGCGATTTAATTGAAGTGAATTCAACTGAAAAAGTCTTTACTCAACCTGATCACCAATTGACAGAAGCTTATATTACGGGTCGTTTCGGTTAATTATTTATCCGCGTAAAACCTACTTAAAAGCATCCTTCGGGTTGGACCTCGTGTCTGGCTGGTTGGATGTTTTTTTGTTATATCGATGAAAATGAATCTATTTTGCAAAATCACTATTGAATTTTTATTGAACAGACCACATCTTAGAGCAATAAAGCCGAATCTAAAGAGCACTTATTTTATGTTATTCCATTTACCTAAATTTCCTGCTGAAATTCGTATCAGCCATTTAAATGCGCGTGTAAATGAACAACGAAAAAAGATTACGCAAACCACCGCATCTCGTTTGGAATTATTACAGCTTGTTCAACAACTTGCTAAAGAAGCAAAAGTTCGTAAAAAGAATGACCGAAAAATTTATGTACTCGACTTTAAAGGGGATATTCAAGCATCGGCAGTTGATTCGATTCGTGAAGAAATCACCTTGATATTGGCCACAGCCAAAGCAGGACATGATAGTGTTGTAGTACGACTAGAGAGTCCTGGTGGAATGGTACATGGCTATGGCTTGGCAGCTGCACAGTTGGTACGTTTACGTGATGCAGGCTTTCACGTCACTATTTGTGTGGATAAAGTTGCTGCAAGCGGTGGTTATATGATGGCATGTATTGCCAATGAAATTATCTCAGCACCATTTGCGGTGGTGGGTTCAATTGGCGTGGTTGCACAGGTGCCAAACTTCAATCGCTTGCTAAAACATAATAATGTTGATTTTGAGCTATATACCGCTGGGCAGTACAAGCGTACCGTTACTATGTTTGGTGAAAACACTGCTGAAGGCAAAGCCAAGTTTGAAGAAGAGTTACAGCAAACGCATGTTCTATTTAAGCACTTTATTGAAAAATATCGCCCGCAGTTGGATGTGGAAAAAGTTGCAACAGGTGAACATTGGTATGGTGAAGATGCGCGTGAATTAAATTTGGTCGATAAATTACAGACTTCTGATGAATATTTGCTGAGCTTACTGCCACAGCATGACGTCTATGTGATCAACACGCGTAAACGTCCAACTTTGGGTGAAAAACTTGGTCTACAAGCTGCACAAATGGCAGAGAGTTTGATTCCGACTGTAATGAACAAAATTACTGATAGTTTAGTTAAAGCGAACAGTACCTTGGTTCAAATGCGTGATCCTAAATTCTAATTAAATTTGGATGAGCCTCTTTCTACATAAAACCAGTCGACCTGACTGGTTTTTTTATTTTTAAATGACTTTTTTTAATTACATTTAGCTGTGGATTTGAACACATGGTCAGTTAAATAAACATGACAAAACTTTTTGTGAGCAATGATTGTTCTGATTGCAATCATTTGATATTTTAATTGCTAGATTAATAACTTAATTATTCATTAATCGACAAGTGTTTAAAAATATAATTGATCAGTGAGCATAATAATGACAAAGGTTGTGGTTTCTTCAAAGAAAAATTTAATGACGTTACAAGATACGCAAATGCAAGATGTGATTCTTAATCAACCTTCTATTGTTCAGATTGGTGTAACTCAAGCAGATATTAAATCCATAATGAAACAAGGTGATGACCTTATCATTACATTGAAGAATGGAGAAAAAATTGTCATTAGCGGTTTTTATAATGATGTAAATGTTACTGAAAATACGCTTGCACTCGTCAAACAGGATGGCACATATGAGATTGCGCAATTTGATGATTCAGGCAAATTTATTCGTTATGTGCCCACCACTCAATTATCTCATTTTGCATATACCGAAGCACCAGCACAATCCTCAATAGTACAAAGCGCAGCAGATGATTCGGGGATCAGCAAATCCCAATTGATGAAAGCAGGTCTAGTTGCTTTGGCTGCGGAAGGAGTTTATTTATGGGCAGTTAAAGATGATGATGACAAGGATAAAAATAATAATAAATCATCAGATATTACTCCTCCAGCAAAACCCACCGCTACTTTATCCAGCGATACCCAAACCATCACAGGAAAAACAGAAGCAAAGGCCAAGATTATCATTAGAGATCTGACTGGCAAAGTGATCGCTACTGGTCATGCCGATGATCAGGGGAGTTATACCATCAAGCTCGATCAACCTTTGGTCGATGGTAATAAGGTTAGCGTCGTAGCAGTAGATCAAGCAGGAAATATTTCTCAAGGTACAGTTGTCACAGGAACAAAAGATACAATTGCCCCCGAAGCACCCACTGCACAATTAAATGCAGATGGAACAATTGTGACTGGAAAAACCGAAGCCAACGCGAAAGTGTCTATATTTGATGCTGATGGAAATCTTTTAGGTACGGTGAAAGCCAATAAAGAGGGGATATATTCGATACAGGTTTCACCCCCATTAACCAGTGAAAATGGAGGAACGGTCGTAGCAGAGGATGCGGCTGGAAATAAGTCGGAACCTTCAAATGTGGTTGCGGGCAAAGATACGGTTGCACCTGAACAACCTTTGATTGAGGTGAATAAAGAAGGTACTTCTATCTACGGAAAAGCTGAGGCTAATGCTAATGTCATTATTAAAGATGCGAATGGGAATGTGATTGGAAGTGGTACGGTTGATGTACAAGGTAAATTTGAGGTGAATATTTCTCCTGCACTAGCTTCAGGCGAAAAAGGTTCAATTATTATTGAAGATGCGGCAGGAAACCAATCTAAGCCTGTGGAAATTAGCGCAGGAAAAGACACTATTGCACCTGATAAAGCCTCAGTACAAATCACCGCTGATGGAGACTCGATTTCTGGAACAGCTGAAGCTAATGCCAAAATAGAAATCAGAAGTGCGGATGGAAAAATTATCGGTACGGGTACAGTTGGAGCGGATGGGAAATTCACTATTGCTGTATCACCAGCTTTGACTGATAAAAATATCGGTAAGGTTTATGTGATTGATGCAGCAGAAAATCGTTCTGTTGAAACAAATGTTGTGGGAAATAAAGATACCATTGCGCCAACTAAGCCAATATTAGAAAAAGTTATAGATGATGTTGGAGATGTAAAAGGTGCAATTTCAGCAGGTGGCAGCACCGATGATGCTAGACCGACTTTATCTGGAAAAGGGGAAGCCAAAGCTGTTTTAACCATTTATGATAATGGTCAACCGATCGGGACAGCGACTGTCGGAAATGATGGAAAATGGACTTTCGAGTTAAGTAATGATCTCGCTTTGGGATCACATAAGATCACACTCACACAGACTGATGCTGCTGGGAATACCAGTGAGATGAGCGATTCTTTTAGTTTTACTGTGGTTGCTCCAATAACGGCCGATACAATTGCGTTTAGTGAAAATTTAGAAGCAGATCCAATTGAAGTTTTTTTAGTAGAGTCCATTGATTTAGCGGCTTTGGAAAGCGATTCGATAGTAACTTTTGATGAACCGCCAGAGCTTAAAAACATGCTAATAGATGATTTACTGCTCTCATCAGATTCTTCTGATCACCAAGTTGATGATGTACTCAATCAGTATGTAGTGACGGAATCAACTGCTGCGGTCACGACTCAAGCGGCATATTCAACACATGTTGAATATGCACAAGTAATGAAATCTGATCCTTTTGAACAGTTAGAAGTAGTGCAGCATTCAATCGTTTAATAAGCGGAATGGTATCAAGTCAAACTCTTATTTTCGGATAGGAGTTTTTCTTTATACAGTTGAATTGTTCCGATGAGAATTGCACCTACAGTAGCAAGAAACATATCTTTGTGCGCATCCCACATATCACCTTGTTGACCATTATAGTTCTCAGCATCTTCTGGTGATAAACCTATTGAAAGCCCCCATTCTAGTAGTTCATAAACCATACTGGACGCCATTACAAATTGTATGACCAATAAGAAAAGCGTAAACGGCGTTGCAGTAGGAAACCACACTTGAAAGCAGCGATAGAAAAAGGGGTAGAGCAATACCCCATAGGCAAAATGGACCAGCCGATCATACATATTGCGTGACCAACCCATAGTTTGGTCTAGATCGAAGTTAAATAGTTTTGCGATCCATTCGTTATAAGGAACATGTGAGTATAAATAATGTGCACCAATGATATGAATAAAAAGAAAGGATAAATATAAACAAAAACTGAGAAAACTGATGCCAATTTTTTTAATGCTAATGAATAGCGCAATCAGCATCAAAACTGTACCTGCCTGATGGAGCAGGTATGAATCAAATTCAAGTGGCTGAAAACTGGCAACAAGTGCAGCCAGCAGAAGTATAGCGAGTGCGATGTAATGCTTTAAACTCAATTGTTTCTCGATCATGCCATTTCCAAAATGTAGTCAGACACATTACATTCTTTTTAATCAATAGATTCTAATGTGTTGGGATGCTTTGTGGAGATACTCCGCCAAGTGCCTGACAAGCTTGTTTATATAATTGATATTTTTGTTCTATAACCTCATCCAAAGGAATATCAAAAAGATTTTCACCATTTTTATATTGGTCGATGTAAGTTGACACTTTTTCTTTATTTACTGCAAGGGTTTGTTGGTGAAAGTTGCTGATAGATGAGGTAGGAAGTTGGTTGGTTTCGATATTATTGCATTGAAAATTTAGCAAGAGTTTTTCGGCACGTTTTATTTCATTTGATTGTCCAAAGATACAACCAGTTAAGATTAAAGGTACAATAGACAATAAAAAAAGCTTCATGAGAGATAAGATAAAATTTAAGAGTTCGCATTATTGTATAAAAGATTGATTTTATATATTAATCTTTTATGTCTAACATGATAAAAATTATTTTAAACGCTATGCTATGTTGCTCTATGATCAATAAGATTTTTATGTAAATGATGCAAGGTTTTCTGATTGCGCTGTTGTTATTTGTATCTTGTCACTCTAATGCTGAAGATTATAATTTTTTTGCTGAGTCGAACGATGATGCTGAAGAAAAATTTGATTCTGCTTACCCACAGAGGCAGGCCGATTACTCCGTTTTGCATAATCAATTTTTTCAAGATGAACGTTGGCGTGTGTATAACTACACGGCGTATCAAACCAATCAGTTTAATCAAAAAATGTTAACAGGCGATACGACAAACTTGTCCTTGGACGATTTCTCAATTTCACTGGGTTATGGCATCGTTTATCAACTCAATCAAAGCAATCGGATCGGTTATGAATACTTATCCAGTTTCCCTTATGATCGTGGACAGTTGATTCGATTCTTTTGGTTGCGTATTTTTTAAGCTACTTTTTGATATAGCGCTGCTCTAACCATACCAGCTTTGGTTTCTTTAACTTTTTGCCATGAGGCTGGAAGTTTGAGTTGAGATAGATCTCGATCAGCTTCAACATAAATATAAGCTTTTTCTGCAATCAATGGATCAGCCAATTCAGCCAGTTCTTGCCATAGATCAAGACTATAAGGTGGATCGAGGAAGACCACATCAAATGATGACGTGCTTAATTTCTTTAAAGCCTGTTGTGCTGTTGATACGATTAATTGGCAGTTTTGGGCTTTTAACAGTTGGATATTTTCTTTTAAAAAATTGGCTTGAGTTGTATTCGGTTCGATCATGACCACCTTTGCGGCGCCACGTGACAGGGCTTCAAAGGCAAGTGCGCCTGATCCTGTGCATAAATCCAAGACCTGTGTATTTTGAATATCCCACATCAGCCAGTTGAATAAAGTTTCGCGAACCCGATCGGGTGTAGGTCGTAAACCTTCAATATTGGCAAAGGGGAGTGTTCGGCGTTTCCATTCTCCACCAATAATACGCAATTGATTTTTCATTATTCAGTTGCTCCTTCACTTGCTTGAGCAGGAGTTGTTGTCGCTGGGGTATTATTGGTAGAAATGGCAGCATTGGTATTTTGTGTGGCTTCAGTTGTTCCATTACCACTTGGTAATTCACCTGGTTTAATACCAGCGGTCATGAGACCACCACTGACTTGATGGCGAGCTGGGCGCAATGGATCATTTTTACGTTTTACCAGCCAATAATCGAAGATTGGACGAGCAATTTGTGTTGCTGCACCGCCACTTCGACCATTTTCCCAAACTACAGCAATCGCAATTTCAGGATTTTCAGCAGGTGCAAAACCAACAAATAGACCATGATCGCGCTGGCGTTCAGAAAGTGCCGCTTCATTGTAACGCTTGCCTTGCGCAATACTTTTAACTTGGGCTGTCCCTGTTTTACCTGCAATGGAATATTGTAGACCGCTTTTGATGCCTCGACCTGTACCTGATTGAATGACATCGACCATTGCCTCACGCATTTTGATCCAATCATCGAGTGTTCCATTAAACTTAATTTGCCCATTTGGTGCATTGTGGACATCATATTTTTTGGTACCTTTGGTTTCACGTAATACGTGAGGAGTTACGTGTGCACCTTGATTGGCGGTAATTGCGGTTGCCATTGCTAACTGTAAAGGTGTTGAGGTAAAAGCACCTTGTCCGATACTCACTGAAATCGTCTCACCTTTTAGCCATTTGGCATTTCGGGTACGCATTTTCCATGCAGGACTAGGGTATAAACCTGTACTTTCACTCGGCAAATCAATTCCTGTTTTTTCACCAAAACCGAATTGACGCATCCACTCATTCATTTTTTCAATGCCCATGCGATAAGACAGTACATAAAAATAGGTATCGCATGAAACAATTTGTGCTTTGTGCATATTGACGAGACCATGACCACTCTTTTTGTGGTCACGGAAGCGGTGACTATCTCCCGGTAGTGAGAAATAACCTGGATCGGAAATCGCTGTATTCCAATCCACTAATCCATAATGGATCCCCCCTAAACCGAACATCGGTTTAATGGTTGATCCTGGGGGATATACCCCTTGAACTGCACGGTTAAAGAGGGGTTGATCTAGATTGTCACGCAGCTCGCCATAATCTTTGTAACTAATTCCAGTTACGAATAAATTAGGGTTAAAGCTGGGACTAGATACCAGTGCTAAAATTTCACCTGTACGCGGGTCCATTGCCACAATCGCACCACGACGTCCTGCAAGTTGCTCAGACGCAATGGTTTGTAAACCATAGTCTAGTGATAAATATAAATCATTACCGCGAGTGGGGTCTTTACGCCCTAGATTGCGCAGCACATTGCCGTGAGCATCAGCTTCAACTGACTCGTAACCGGGCATGCCATGTAACAGTTCTTCATAACTTTTTTCCACCCCTATTTTGCCAATGAGGTTGGTACCAGCATATAAATCTTTATCAATCGCTTTGAGTTCTTTATCGTTAATACGCCCCACATAGCCAATTACATGCGCAAACAACTCGCCAAATGGATAATAGCGGGTCATTTGTGTTTCTATTTTTACGCCTGGAAATGCATATTTGACTTCACTAAATTTGGCAATATCTACTTCTGTCAGATTTAGTTTAATGGTGATTCGCTCAGTCTTACGTGCTGTTTTTACACGGCTTTTAAATCGGTCAACGTCTTCTTGTGTGAGGTTTAGGATTGGAACTAAGCGCTCAATGCTATCGTCAATATCGGTGACATCAGCACGACTGAGCGTGGCTGTAAATACAGGATAATTGTCTGCTAACAGGATACCATTGCGGTCATAAATATAACCGCGAGCAGGCGGCAGTGGCTGCAAGCGAATTCTGTTCTTATCTGATGCCGTTGTAAAATCATCGTAATGAACAATCTGTAAATATGCATAACGACAAATCAGTAAAAGTAAAAAAGTCGCAACCAGAAACATTGCAAACAAAATTCGACCCTTATAAATGCGCTTTTCTTGTTGCATGTTTTTTAAAAGAAAGTGCTGTTTCATAGGGTGTCGGCTTAATTATACGATTGAGGGGTGGATTGGCTAAACATTTTAACGTAAGTTGCATGATCTTACTGTAGAATTTTCAACACTTCATGCAAATGATGACGCGACAGTTTTTGACTTTGCAGACATTAAAATTGTACGGTCTTGTATATTAGAAGCAAAATAATTCTGTTAAAGTCACAAACTGTTTGAAATGGAAAGACCAATATACACTCTTAGGGAAAATGGAGAAAATAATGAGAAAAATTTATCTTTTACTCGCGGTTTTAGCATCAAATGGTTTAGCGCATGCTGGAGAGAAAGCATATCTTCCCGAAGCAAAATTGACAGGGGCAAATGTTTCAACGTGGAACGTTGGGGCTGGTTTTACCAAAAAATTATTACATGCCAATCTTGAGTGGGTAAATCCTTATGGGATCGCCTATGCCAAAGCGGGTGTTTTTTTAAATGATGAAAATCCAGCAGGGGGACAAGTCGGATTTCGCTATCCGTATCATCTTACTGGCACAGATAAAAATGGTTATTACATCGGTGCATATGCCGGCCATATAGAAAGTAAACAAATTGATGGTGAAGAAAAAGCGCGTTTAGGCGCGGGTGTAGATCTTGCGTTCGTGTGGCTAAATTCAGAACGCATCAGTACCTTTAGTGTGGGAATTGGAGCGGGTGAAAAACTCAAAAATGATCGTGGAAACGTGATTGAGAAAACTGAACCAACGCTGCAATTTTCATATTCGTTAAGTTTTGGTTTATAGGGGTGAGCGCACTGTTCATTTTATATAGCCATCATGTATCAATAATTCTGAGAGTCATGCATGTTTGATTACGTCAATGAATTGTGGCAGATTTTTTTAGCACGTCCAGATTTTTGGGCAGTCCTCAGTATTATACCTGTAACTGCTTTTGTGACTTGGGCACATGTGTGGATGGCTTTAAAAATGGTGTTCTACCCAATTAATTTTTGGGGATTTCACTTAGGGCCATTGCCAGTCGGATGGCAAGGAATCGTGCCACGCAAAGCGGGGCGTATTTCAGGCATTATTACCGATAATACCCTGTCTAAATTGGGATCATTGCGCGAGTTTTTAGAAGCAATGGATCCTGAAGACATGGCGATGATCATTGGTGAGCAAGTTGGTTTTGAGCTTGAACATCTGATTGATGAAGTCATGATTGATCGCAATGCTGTGTTATGGGAAAACTTACCTTATTCCATTAAACGCCGTATTTATGCACAGGCACATAAGCAATTACCAACCACCTTGAGAGAGCTTGTCACTGAGTTGACTTTGAATGTTGAGTCATTGGTTGATATGCGCGAAATGGTGGTTAGCCAGATGGAAGGTGATCGCCGTTTAATGGTGCGCATGTTCCTCAAGGTTGGACAAAAAGAAATTAACTTTATTTGGCATATTAGTGCACTCATCGGGATGTTCTTCGGTATCTTCCAGATGATTGTATGGTTCGTAGTGCCTTGGCATTGGACAGTGCCATTTTGGGCTGCGATATGGGGTTTCTTAACCAACTGGATCGCAATTTGGATGGTATTCAATCCAATTCAACCGCATCCTGTTCGTTATCCACAGTTTTTCCGTTTGACCAAAGACCGCAAATTCCCTTGGGTTGTGCCAGTCCTTAAGATTGGGACTTATAATGTTCAAGGTGCATTTATGAAGCGTCAGGAAGAAGTTTCTGATGTATTTGCGAGTGTAGTGACTGAAGATTTGATTACCTTGAAGTCAATTATGACCGAAATGATGTATGGCAGTAAGAAAGATAAAACACGCCGTATTGTTAAACGTCATATCAATGAAATCATGGAAACCCCATTGGTACGCACCTCGTTGCAGTTATCTTTAGGTCCTAGGGAGTATGCTAGACTAAAGACCGACTTGATTGATCGTTCAATTGAAATTACCATGGGTCCAGTATGTGATCCAGCCTTGAATGCAAGCCGTGCGCAGAAAATCTTTCATATGTTTAGAGAGCGTATCCGTGAACTAACACCGAAAGAGTTCCAGAACTTATTACGTCCTGCATTCCAAGAAGATGAATGGATTTTAATTGTACTGGGTGGGGTAACTGGTTTCTTAGCTGGTTTAATTCACTTATTTGTTGCTTTCTTATAATTAATTTGATGTTGGTTGAGTGATAACTCTGTATGATATTGCTCAATTTAAAATTTATTGTTTTTAGATGAGGATGTTCTTTATGCGCATTATTTTACTCGGACCACCTGGGGCAGGCAAAGGTACTCAAGCTCAGTTGATCTGTAAGCGCTACAATATCCCACAAATTTCAACCGGTGATATGCTCCGTGCTGCAATTCGTGAAGGTACTGAACTTGGCTTAAAAGCGAAAAGCGTGATGGAGTCAGGTGGCTTAGTATCTGACGAGCTGATTATTGGCTTGGTTAAAGAACGTATTGCTCAGCCTGACTGTGAAAATGGTTGTATTTTTGACGGTTTCCCACGTACGATCCCACAAGCTGAAGCATTAGAATCAGCGGGTATCAGTATTGATCATGTGATTGAAATTGATGTACCAGATGAAGAGATTGTTCAGCGTCTTTCAGGTCGTCGTCAGCACCCAGCTTCTGGTCGTGTCTATCACATTGTTTACAATCCACCAAAAGTGGAAGGTAAAGATGATGAAACAGGTGAAGAGTTGGTACAGCGTCCTGATGATCAAGAAGCTACGATTCGTAAGCGTCTAACGTCTTATCACACCGAAACTGAACAATTGGTTGGTTTCTACCAAGGCCGTGCAGCTTCTGGTGAGAACGCACCAACTTACAATAAGTTAGATGGTTTACGTGCGATTGAAAATGTGCAAACAGATTTATTTGCGATCCTAGATAAATAATTTGGATTGCTAATTGAAAAGAGCTCTGAATATAGGGCTCTTTTTATTTTGGAGAAAAAATGCTAAAAATTGTCTTGATCGCCGCTGTTATTTTAAGTTTTGCATTATTGTTATTCTTACTTTACCAAAGTCAAAAAATGCTGCGCCATGTGCAAGCGCAACAAGCTTTGGAAAATAAGAAAAATGGCAAAGAACGTCAGTTACATCCTGAATTGCAAAAGAACAAGAATAAAGAGACTCAGGATTAAGTGAGATTTTTGATTGGAATTGCTTTGGCAGCGCCAAATTCAAAACGCTCAGGCCAGTTGCATACATCAGAAACGATACACTCATTACACTTGGGTTTACGTGCAATACAGCAATAACGACCATGTAAAATTAACCAATGATGAGCGTCTAAAATAAATTCTTTTGGAATGACTTTAACTAAGCGATGCTCTACCTCTAAAACATTCTTGCCAATGGCTAAACCTGTGCGATTACCGACACGAAAAATATGGGTATCTACCGCCATTGCAGGTTGTCCAAAAGCCGTATTTAACACCACATTCGCTGTTTTTCGACCTACACCGGGCAAAGCTTCGAGCGCTTGGCGTGTTTCAGGCACTTGACCTTGATGTTGTTCCAGCAAAATACCACAAGTTTTGATGACATTTTCAGCTTTAGAGTTATATAAGCCAATGGTTTTTATATAGGTTTTTAAACCGTCTACACCGAGGTTGAAAATGGCTTGAGCAGTATTCGCAATCGGATAAAGTTTGTCGGTGGCTTTATTTACACTGACATCGGTGGCTTGTGCTGAAAGCATGACCGCAATTAATAACTCAAATGGTGATGAATAATTGAGTTCCGTTTCAGGGTTTGGTCGCTGTTCACGTAAACGCTCAAAAAAGGTTTGAATCTGCTTTTTGGTCATATTTTTAACGGGCATTTAGATTTCCTGTAGCTCGTTTAAACGTTGTTGAAGTGCAATGAGCTGGGCTTGTTTTTGTTCATCTGGACGGACACTGAGTTGCTTTTCTAACTTCTTAATTTGAGTGCGAGTTTTAGCAAGTTCAATGGTTGTTTTGGCATCCAGAACAGGATTTTCTTTAGGTTTGTCTGCTAAGGTAATCGTCGGAATATTATTTGAGGCTTGTGAAAATTGAGCAAAGAACTCAATATCAATTTCTGCACGTACGATAGGCCCTTTACGACTGACACGACGTTTTTCTTCACGTTGAATATGTGCGTAATAACGTTGTCTTAATTGGTTTTGTTCTAACGTTCGTTGTTCTGCTGTAGGAATAGGTTCTGGGTCTGCAACCAAATCTATGCAATCGACAGGACAAGGAGGAATACACAATTCACACCCTGTACACAGGTCAGTCAAAATACTATGCATCAGTTTACCACTACCGATGATGGCATCAACAGGACACGCACTGATACATTTGGTACAACCTATACATTCATCTTCTCGAATGATTGCTTTCATTCTTTGCGGTCGCCCATCTGTCTGTATATCCCAAACACTTGGCTCGGCAGTGAGATGAGGACGTTGTAGCAATATTGCTAGCGCGTCGGCAACAGGTTGTCCACCCGGAACACACTTATTGGCTGCTTCACCTTCTGCAATCGACTTGGCATAAGGCAAACATCCATCACGATGCCCACATAAACCGCACTGAGTTTGTGGTAAAAGTTGGTCAATTTGAACAATAAGAGATCGTTGTGCAGATAGCGACATGGAAAAGGTGTAGCGGAAAACAGGACAGGTAGTATAGCAAATAATAGTTTAGCGCGACGAGTCATCGGTGCATTGGATTTCACATTGGGTAAAGTGATCGTTTCAAAAGTTTGACATTAAAAACATAGACTAACTTGTATGTTTATTATAGAATCGGGCAGATTTTAGTAAATATTTTATAAAAATGTTGAACAACATATTCCAAGCATTGTCGCAATTAGGCTTAACCGCACAGAAACGCGCGATACATATTCAATTTGCCAACTCTGCCTTAAACACAGCAGTATTCCTACAAAAAATACAAGGGCAACATCAACTCAATACTGGCATGACAGCAGAACTGATCTGCCTATCAACCAATGCCACCATCCCATTAAAACAATTCATTGGCTCTCAGGTCGCCGTCGATCAAGTGACTGACACAGGCACATTATTTAGAACTACAGGCATCATCACTGAGGCCGTACAAGGGCAGTCTGATGGAAGTTTGACCCTATATAAACTCAAACTGCAAGACCCTACTGCACTTTGGCATAAACGCCGTAACAGCCGCGTGTTTATGAATAAAACCGTACTGGATATTGTTCAAACCCTTTTCAGAGAATGGCAACAACGCAGTCCCTTATTCGCATCCAGTCTTACGCTTGATATTAGCGGCGTGACACAAGACTACGATGTCCGACCCTTTGTGATGCAAGCCAATGAAAGCGACTATGATTTCATTACACGACTGCTCAGAAGCGAAGGCATTAACTGGCTGATCGATGAAGCCCAACACAACGTTGCCAACAGCAACAGCCCGATCCAAGCCCAAAAACTCCGCTTGATCGATGACAACAACCAATACCAAGCCTTAAATCGAAGAACGATTCGCTACCACCGTAGCAGTGCCACCGAACAATACGACAGCATGACCAGCCTCATTGCGGAACGCTCTCTACAACCGACCGCAGTGCATATCCAACGCTGGCAAGCTGATGCCTTAGAACAAGAAGACGGTGCAGGCAGCGTCCAAAGCAAACATCGGCATAGCGAACAACACGACAATACCAGCTTGGGACTCGAAGATGCATGGCACTTCACCCCAGCATGGATGCAAGACCTCAAAGGCGAAGATGGCGCAACTGCATCAGGCAACAACCAAATTGAAAAACTCAACCAAAACCTCGGCCACTACCACGATGCCCAAGCCAAACAATTTATTGCCCATAGCACCGTACGCGATAGCCAAGTGGGCTACTGGTTTAAACTGAATGAACACCCAGAGATCGATCAACACAGCGGATCAGACCAAGAATTTCTGATCATTGCTAAAAACTACTACAACCAAAACAACCTACCCAAAGACTTAAACCAACAAATCCAAAGCTTAATTGACCAAAGTCAGTGGCAAAATAACAGTACCAACTCAGCAGAACGCCAAGCCAACCAACTGACGCTACAACGTCGAACCATCAAAACAGTACCCGAATACCAGCCACTACAACACCGCCCAGCAGCCCATCCACAACGCGCCAAAGTGGTCGGACCCGCAGGTAAAGAAATCCATGTCGATGAATGGGGCAGAATCAAAGTCCGCTTTCTGTTCACCCGAAATGACGACCATAGCCACGATGGTGGCGCAGGCAGTAACGACAACGATACTGATTCAGCATGGGTGGATGTCCTGACGCCATGGGCAGGCGAAGGCTACGGCGCACGCTTCCTGCCACGTATCGGTGAAATCGTGGTGATTGACTTCTTTGACGGCAACATCGACCGACCCTATGTCACAGGACGACTGCACGAAGCACAACGCAGTCCGACCAAATTTGATGACCAAGGACAACTGCCAGATACCAAGAAACTCGCAGGGATTAAATCCAAAGAAGTCCAAGGCACAGGTTACAACCAACTCCGCTTTGACGACACCACAGGACAGATCAGCGCACAACTACAAAGCAGCCATGCAGCCAGCCAACTCAATCTCGGTAAACTCAGCCATCCCAAATCAGAAGCAGAAAGCGAAGACCGAGGCGAAGGCTTTGAACTACGCACTGACCAATGGGGCGCGATCCGAGCAGGCGAAGGTTTACTTATCACCACCCATGCACAACAACAAGCACAAGGTGAACACCTCGAAGCGCAAACAGCCAAACAACAACTGGAAGGCAACCAAAACAATGCCAAAGCCCTCAGTGAAGTGGCGAAGAATCAACAAACGGATGAATTAGAATCGGTAGAGCAATTACAAGCTTTTGCGGAGCAAATTCAAGAGAAAATTTCTCGTTTCGAACAAGCGATGCTATTGCTGAGTTCTCCAAATGGCATTGGACTCAGCACCGCAGAAGATATACACCTTTCTGCGGATGGACAACTAAACCAATTTGCAGGGGACAGTATTAACCTGACCACGCAAAAGAATTTAATCGCCCAAGCCAGTCAAAAGATCAGTCTATTTGCAGCACAAGGTGGAATTAAGCAAGTTGCAGCAAAAGGTAAGTTTGAGATACAGGCACAAGGTGATGCTGCTGACTTCATTGCCCGTAAAGATATACAGGTGATCTCAACTGAAGGGCGTATTGAGATTACTTCTCCAAAGAAAATTATTATTACTGCAGGTGGATCACAAATTGAAATCAGTAGTGATGGAATTTTCCCAACGATGGGTGGCAAGTTCGAGGTGAAAGCTGGGCAGCATTTGTTTAAGAGCGGGGCATCTGTCAGTACGCCTGCGATTGATTTACCAGATTGTTCTGCGAAGCAAACTCAAGCTGCTCAAAATGGTTCTGCCAAGGTGGATTTATCGTGATTGTTTCTCCTTTTCAAAAGCAGATGGAAGCAGAACACTTAAATTTTGATTGCTTAGCTTTAGAAAATCGCTGCTTACAAATATTAGATACGCATGGACATATTTTATTTTTACTTGATCGGACATTGAATGAAGCAATCTTTGATGATCTTTTATCTAAGATTGAGAAAAAAAATATTGCCTACATTCCATTAGCTTTAAAAAAAGATATGCAGGTTTCAAATCTTTTATTTGTAAAAATTGAAGCGAAAGACAAATTCAACCTAATAAAGGATAACCTTATTCAGTTGCTTCTAAAAAATCATGAAATAGAAAACGACAGCTATTTTGTTCATGGTTTCGGAGTTGGTAAGTCTGATATAGAACTAGATGAATTAGTTGAGTCTATAAAAAAGAAATTGGTGATTGTTGATCAAGGTAAAAAAATTCTTTTTCGTTGGTATGATCCTCGCGTATTAATTTATTTACCTGAAATTTTTAGAAAAGAATATGTTCTAGGTCTGTTGAAAGATTTTAAAGAATGGCATTTTCTGCATCCTAAAGGATTTTTTAGTTTTGATGCAGTTTATGAGATACCTTCTATTCTGTCTTTAAGGCAAGTGAATGATGAGCAGTCTATAGATTTAGACTTAATTGAAATTGCGAATAGTGTATTTCAGCAACTAAATGAGTTTGAACAGATTGAAATGGCCGAGATCAATCCTCTCGATATACATCGAAGCTTAAAATATGCATATCAGGAATATGGTATTCAAAATTATTTAGATTTAGTGACATATGGTCTTTATAGCCAGATTGTACATAAAGATTTTATTCAGCACTCGATTGTCACGGATGTTCTTTTTGAGCACTGTGTTGTCGGTGAAATGACATTTACTAATGCTATGGATTCTGTAAGTAAAGATTTATATGAGCAAATTAGTAAAGAATTGAATGGATACGAAATATGACTACGAATCAAAAGACGGTATTGGCTAAGCCGCAAACAAATAACATACTGGCTGAGAAAATTGCAAAGCAAAAACAACAACAAGCTAGAATTCCTGTTGTTGGAAAAACGGAAACAGTTGGAGACATGCGCAAGCCGACAGTCGCCAAAAATGTTAATAAAAAAATAGAGCAAGGTTCGATTGCTAAAACAGCAAAGCAGTCTACACCTGCAAATTTGCAAAACAGTAATGCTGGACAGTCTCAAAAAGAGTGCTCTAATTTTTGTCGTAAAACTGGTTTTAATATTTTACCTTTACGTTATACGGTGGTAGGTGGCAATGCATCTGCTTTGCCTGCAACATTAGGCAAAAATGTCAAAGATATTCAATTAAAACATTTTAAATATGCTGTAGAAATGATAGATACAGGGTATATCTATCGTTTAATAAAACGAGCATCTGGTGCTTTAGAATGGGCTGGCTATTTGGTCACACCAAAGGGGCATTTATCATATTTCCCTGTTGGAAAAGTCGCACCAAAAAGTGTTCCTGAGTTTGCTTGTAAAGGTGCGGGGCATAGTGTTAATTCATCTTTGATTACTATAGAAAGTAACCCGAAAGATGAAGCTAAAGTTGCTTATATTATCCATACCCATGATCCGATGAGTAAGTTAAAACTCAAAGAGTATGAAAAAAATGCCGAGAAATTTGTAGCTGAAAGTAAATGGCAAAAGTTTATTGTGGGTGGCGGAGCAACCCAAGATCATTGTTTGGCTGCAGCTAATCTAAAAAATTCAATTTATAATATTAAAAGCTTTGGTACAGGGCGTATAGAGCAGATTTTGAAAAAGTTTGTTCAAGAACCAAATACTGTTGCATGCATGGCATTATATGATCCAATTGGAATTACGCTTAAATTAAATGATAGTAGAAATGGACGATTTGAAAAACTTACCAAGTTTATTGCAGAAAAAGATAATGAAATTACAAATGAGCATCGCCTTCAATCATCTCAGCTGATTGATAGTATTAAAATCATTGTAGAAAATAAACTCATTAATCAGAGATTGAGTACCAATAATTTGCAAGTTGATTTGAGCACTAAATTAATATTTGCGCAAGATAAAATCCCTCGCTTCGGTTCGATGGATAACAGAGAATACCAACGTAAAGTCAACGAAATTTGGGATAAGGCATCTCCAGAAGAAAAAGAAAAATTTTTACAACAGCACAATAAAAAATATGCAGCGGGACAAAAGCAAGAAAGAAATAAGATTATTAGTCAATCCAAAGCCCAAGCGACATTGGATTGGGAAACGAAGTATTCGACAAAAATTAATTGGACTGAAAAAAATGCTTTCGATACCAAAGTTAAAGCATTAACTGATGACGCACGTAAACTGGCCCAAGCTTATGCAAGTGATCATTTGAAATGGCTGCAATCAAAGCAGTTGTTAAATGCCTTTTATATATACGATCAAACCGTTCTAAAAGGTGATGGTGCATTATTTCATATAAAAGCACTATCAGTCATGAATGGCATGACAGGCTGCGATGAAGGCCAAGCATTGATGGAAAAATGGTTAGGGGTGGATAAAATCTCTGACGATAATTTATATATGCGGGCTGTGACCTATAATCAAAAAAGTTTGATAGATGAATATAATACGAAAAGTCCTGAGATCACGTCCTTAACATGGGATCAAACACAAACAAATTTAAAAGGATTGATTGCTGCGTTTGTCAGTGCAGATCAGTTATGGGAACAATGGCTTGCTGACCCAACAAATAAAATCAATGAGTTGAAGTGGTATAATCCAGCACGGACTTTGCCTTGGATTTCTGAGATTACACGCAGCGTCGCCAAGTGGAGTCTGCAATATAATGCCAATCCTTTGATTTCAAAGAAACTTTCGAGGGTTTCTTTTATTGCTTATGCGCATAGTTCTCTGTTAACCGATAAAGTGCCAAAATGGTCATTGCTGTATAACATAGACTTAAAAATGACAAATGCGGGTAGTCAACTGAATGCGACTGAGATCCAAAAACGTTGGAAAAACGCTGGGCAAAACACAGCAACACAAAAGATTCAAGATATTCTAAGCAAATCTCCACAAAGTGTTTCTATCAGGATTTCTGGTATTGTTGCTTTGTTTGAACTCATTAATCTCGGGACACAAACCAATAACTTTGTTGGAGATAAGAACTGGGAAAATGGCTTTAAAGTAACAGCAGGCTTATTAGCATCTACAGCAGTTGTCTTAGATATTGCTGGTGGCGGTATGGATGCATTAAGTTTCCAAGAGAAAGCCAATAAAATAAGGTTATATGGCGCGGGGTTTGCTATTGCAGGTGCCACGTTTAGTTTTATTGTAGATACAACGGCGTTAGGTAAAGAATATCTGGGTGATCGAAATGGTTGGTTAATGGCATTGCTCATACTTAAGTTAGTCCCCTCTATAGGGATGTTAGTAGTCGGTATGGGAATATTAATTCAACTACCTATTTTAAAATCTAAAATGACAGAAATCGCAGGGAAGAATATTGTGATTAATAGATTGCTTCTTATGAATGTGATTCGTGGTGCATCAATCTTTAACTGGCTGGGTTTGGGTTTAACTGTTTTAGAAATTGTTTTGAGAAATTACTACTACACAGAAGATGAACTGCAAAAATGGTGTAAAAAATCGGTATTTGGTATTGACTCAAACAAGTATAAGTCTCTTGAAGATGAGGAAGAAACTTTTGGTAAAGCAATTGTGAGTATTTAAAATGGATAAAATGCGTGTAATTCAAGGCAAGATACGAAATTTAAAGACTGAAGACTCCCATGTACATTCCTTAAAGAATCTTAAAACACAAGCAGCAGGTACTGCTGCGATTGGTGCCTTAACAGCAAGCAGCACCTTGGTAACCAATGCTCCGATTATGATGATGGCAGCAAAAGGAAGAGAGGCTAAAACTTTTACGGGCGAGATTGATGACATTAGAGTGATTGGACAGTTTACTACTGTAAAGTTTCAAACAAATGATTCTTTAATATTCGTCATCAGCGAAGAAAAAGAACAAGGGCGGCATTTAGTTTATGCGACTTTAGATCCTAAAACAGGATTGCTGTATATGATGTATGAAATGGGACGTTCATTAAAAAAACTATATAAAAGTACTATAAAAGCAGGTTTCTTATTCTTTTTATTTTTCTCTGTATTCTTTTTTATAATTTTTAATGTTCTTGTTATTATTGATGATAGGGAGTTCAATATTAATGAATATATGAGTTTTATAGGAATTGGGGGGGGGATGCTTTTTATACTTAGTTTTATTGTAGTGTTTGGATACATTACTATTGGGAACTCATTAATTTCACTATCTAAGTTGTCTGAAAATATTTTTGAAACATTAGGTTTTGAAAATCCTAAAGATCAAGATTTTTATAAAAAAAACTTACTTGATAGAGATGGTTTACATGTAAGTGTTATGGAATATCGTAAAAATTTAAAAGGAAAAGATCCATATCCAGAAGATTATTTTGATAAGCTATAAAAAATGTAGAAGCACATCTAATAAATAATAAGGTGGTAGGATTAAAATAAGTGAATTGTAACCTTATATACATGTGCTTTTAATAAACTCTTTATTTATTAGATTATTAAGCATTCTAAAAAAATATATTTTATGATGCTTACAACTGGACACATCTTATTGATATCAATATTTGAATTAAGCGCTTATGGTGGATGAGTGCTAGATAATTATCTACACATCATTATAAAGGAGAGACACTCATGTCTCAGAACCAAGATAACTCTAAACAACAACCTAATCAGCAAAATCAATCACCTGGTCAACAACAACAGTCTGAGCCAAATGCTAAACCTCCAGCACAACAAGACCAAAAACAGCCAACTCCAAAGCAACCTAGCGAAAATAATGGGCAACAGAAATAATCATTATTTTTATGCTTGTAAGAATCTAATCGGCTAAATTCAAATTTATAGGAAACTAATTTATTTAGTTTCCTATATTATTTACAAGGTTGATTTTATATAACTTTAATCATGAATAAGTGATTAATTTAAATAGATTTCTGATCAATTTTAGGATGCTATATTTACTTAGTTTCAGTATAAGCATTCATGTTTTATTAGTTTTAATTTTCCTTCTTCTTTTTGATATCGTAAAGTTAAGCATCGATAGTATTTATAATTTTAGAATAAAAATGATTGGGAAAGCAGCAAGCGAGATAGAAAGAGCATAGATCATTAGGTGTTCTTGCTCCAAAACAATGCTTATCTTGTTCTCTTTGGTGCAATAAAAGAAAATGCTTGTTAAGACTAAGCGGTAGCAATGGCGAGAATAATTGAAAAAGTGTTTATTTTATCGATATTTACTATAAAAATAACGAATATATATAAATTTATCTATATGATTTTTAAGGTTTAATTGGAATTTGATTGAAAGTCGTATAAAAGTTGAATAGTAATCTATGTTTGTTGTGTGAGATATTCTATTTTGGTGCATTTCTAGCACCAAAATAAATCACTGACTCGGGGGTGAATGTTGAAATACGATAGCTTAAATGACTTTCTGGCTTATGTGAAAGCTAGAGATCCTGATCAACCTGAATTTTTACAAGCTGTTGAAGAAGTAATGTTGAGCTTGTGGCCATTCATTGAAAAAAATTCAAAATATTCTCAATATGGCTTATTAGAGCGTCTAGTTGAGCCTGAACGAGCGATTCAGTTCCGAGTATCTTGGATGGATGATCAAGGGCAAACACATGTTAACCGTGCTTTCCGTATTCAATACAATTCAGCTATCGGACCATATAAAGGCGGGATGCGTTTTCATCCATCAGTGAATTTATCAATTCTAAAATTCTTGGGTTTTGAACAAACTTTTAAAAATGCATTAACCACCTTACCCATGGGTGGAGGAAAGGGTGGCTCAGACTTTGATCCAAAAGGAAAGTCTGAAGCGGAAATCATGCGTTTTTGCCAAGCGTTAATGTTAGAGCTATATCGTCATTTAGGTCCGAATACCGATATCCCCGCAGGTGATATTGGTGTTGGTGGCCGAGAAGTTGGCTTTATGGCTGGTATGATGAAAAAGCTAAGTAACGATACAGCTTGTGTGTTTACAGGAAAAGGGGTTTCCTTTGGCGGAAGTCTAATGCGTCCTGAAGCGACGGGATACGGTGCAGTGTATTTTGCTGAGGAAATGCTCAAAACGCGCGGTGAAAATTTTACTGACAAAACAGTTTCAATCTCAGGTTCAGGAAACGTTGCTCAATTTGCAGCAGAAAAAGCCATGTTCTTGGGTGCAAAAGTGGTCAGTCTTTCAGACTCGAATGGCACAGTTTACTTAAAAAATGGTTTTACTGATGAGTTGCTTGCCGAAGTGATGGAGCTTAAAAATATTAAGCGTGGGCGTATTTCTGAGTTTGCTTCAAAACATGGCTTTGAGTATTTTGAAGGCAAGACACCTTGGCATATTCCGGCTGATATTGCTTTGCCTTGTGCGACTCAAAATGAGTTAGGCGAACAGGACGCGGAGTTATTGCTTGCAAATGGTGTGATCTGTGTCGCTGAAGGTGCCAATATGCCGTGTACATTAGATGCTGTAGCAAAATTCATTACCGCAAAAATACTTTACGCACCAGGTAAGGCTTCAAATGCAGGTGGTGTTGCGACTTCTGGGCTTGAAATGTCACAGAATGCTTTGCGCCTCGGTTGGATGCATGGGGAAGTAGATGAGCGTTTACATGCGATTATGAAAGATATTCATGCGAATTGTTTAAAATACGGGACTAAAGAAGACGGTACAGTGAATTATGTGGATGGTGCAAATATTGCTGGATTTGTGAAAGTTGCAGATGCAATTTTGGCTCAAGGTATCTATTAATATTTTGCTGAACATAAAAAATCCGATGCAAAAACATCGGATTTTTTATTTACAGCAACTTATTAAGGTTTTTTAACAATTTCTTGTTCAATAACCATGTCTAATACGTCAGCTAGGCTAGATTGGTCAGCCGCTGGGTTTTTAATTTCAAAACGTTTCACACGAACAATGACGCGTTGGTTTGGATTGTGTTCAAAACCTTCGATTTGGCCGTAGTAAAGTGACCAGTCTTTATCTGCGTAAGTTTTTATACCTTTGTCATCATATTTAATTTCACGAACTTGCATACAAGTCTGCGGCGCTACACCTACACATGACTTAGTTTCAGGTGAGATTTCCATGAAAACAGTTTTAGGTTCTGTTTGGTATTTTGCTTCAGGTGTCATTTTACCAACGAAGCTATATTTCTGACCTTTTGCATCAGTAATCACGAGTGTTGGTTGGTCAAGGTTGCTTGCATTCACTTCAAATGGAATTTGACGTTTTTGTAAAAGGTCACCAGCGAATTGCTCTTGTTTCATAAGCGCAGGTTCACACGCCATAAGTGTAGAAGCCATATCGCCTGTAGCGATTACATCATTCTCAACTTTCCAAGAGGTATTTTGACGATTACAGCCTGTATCAACAGATAAACGATTATTTGCCAAGAAACTTAATACGATTGGTCTCTTGCTATTCGTTGGTTGATAAGACCATGTGTAGTTCGTTAGTACATTGTTATCAGTCACTTTAGCACCCGTAAATACGTGTTTTTGACCTTTGCTATCAGTCACAGTCAAGATTGCTTGCGCATTTGTTGTGCTGATTTGGAACGGTACTTTCTTATCGCTGAAAATCTCAGCAGACAAATGTTCTTGTTTCATTAAGTCATCAGCACACGCCATCATGGTCGATACAAGTGCTGAAGTGACAATAGTATTGCCTTCAACTTTCCACGTACCACCTTGACCATTACAACCCGTTTGAATCGAAAGTTGTTGGTTGTCATTAAAGTTTAAAACCAATGGTTTTGATGCTGTAGATGCTTGATAAGTCCAACGATAATCCGTGAGATTTTTCGCGGCAGTCGCATTGATTTCGGTCGTTACATGATCAGCAACGTTTTGTACTGTTTGACATGCCATTAAAGAAAAAGGGAGTAAGGCAAGAATTAAATATTTGATTTTCATATTCAAAGAACATATATAATATAGCAGCCATAAGCTTAAAGGATTCTTAAAAAAAGAGCATGCAGCCAGTTTAGGTATTAAGTTCGTTAAATGTATTGATTTGTAATTTAAGATAAAAGTATAGGATTTTTAAAGGTTTGGTGCTCATTTATTGGTCTTTTTTTAGCACCGAGAATATTATTCAGTCGAAACGGTAGATATCCATTCCTAATGAACCCATTGAAAAACTACTATGCACGATATTAAAACGATGACCTGTACCCATTGCAAAGAACAGCGGTGCAAAATGTTCAAGTGTCGGATGATTACGTTGAACATAGGGTAATGATGGCCAATCCAAAACAGCATCATAGTTTTGATGCGTAAGCTTGTTGACGACCGCATTACGGAAGGTACTTGCCCATATCGGTACATTGGTATCAGTATGCCAAGAAAGCTCCGCAAGGTTGTGGGTAATACTGCCTGAGCCGATGAGCAAAATTTGTTGTTCTCGCAAAGGCGCAAGAATTTGTCCGATGTTATAAATTTCATTGGCATTCATATGCATAGGAAGTGAAATTTCGATCACGGGAATATCGGCTTCAGGATACATGTGCAATAAAGGCATCCATACGCCATGATCACGCGGACGAGTACTGTTGGCATGCGCAGAAATTTCTGCTTCAGCAAATAACGTGAGTATTTTTTCTGCTAGTTCCGGTGCACCCGAAGCAGGATAGCGAATTTCATAGAGCGGCTGCGGAAATCCACGGAAGTCGTGCCATGTTTGTGGTCGGATTGAGGTGCTGACTTCAAGCGCTTGGCTTTCCCAATGGGCAGACATGACGATAATTGCCTGTGGTTTGGGCAAATTTGTACGCAAACGATATAAGGCAGGTCCAACTTGTTCTGGGTCAAGTGCAAGCATTGGCGAACCATGAGAGATAAATAACCCTGGTAAAGTTTGCAAATTCATAATGAAGCACCTGACTAGAAATACATGAGTATCGTGACAAATTACGCTAAAAAAGAACAGCGCTTAAAGCTTAACAGTTTGTTCTAGAATCAGAACAATCTCTTAAATTAGGCTCGATGGTATGGATGATTATGATTGATGCTCATGGCCCGATAGAGTTGTTCGATGAGTAACACACGGACGAGGGGGTGAGGCATGGTCAGTTTAGATAATGACCAGTGCCAAGCAGCAGCTTTGCGCACTGCATCGGATAGTCCATCAGGACCACCTATGGCAAGTACAATATCGTTGCCCTCCAGCATCCATTGCTGCATGGTATCCGCAAGTTTCTCGGTACTCAGTTCACGTCCACCCACTTCTAAGGCGATCAGTGTTTCATTTGCTTTGACTGCATTGAGAATACTTTCACCCTCGATTTGGCAGTATTTTAGGATGTCAGCTTCTGAATCATTTTTTCCACGCTTCGCCATCGGCAGCTCAATCACTTGGGTTTGTACAAAAGGTTGAATACGTTTGAAATAGTCTTCAAACCCAGTCAGCACCCATGCAGGCATTTTTTGGCCAATCGTCACGATACGAATTTTCATAAGACAATACGTGTAAATAATATGAGCGCATTATAAACGCTGAGACGGATTCATGTAGACTCGAATAGATTTATTGTTCTTAAGATCTATGCAGGGTGGTGCTTTATTCCACAACATAAAAAACGCAGCTCAAAATGCGTATGAGCTGCGATCAAAGCGTCATCCGTCTGGAGTTCAGATGACGCTAAAAAATGAGTTCACAAGTCAAGTTTAGCTTTTGTTTTTATCGACTCTATTTCATTATGCAAGATATTGGTCGTTTTTCAACCTGATTTTGTAATAAAAAATTATGTAACAAAAAAGAGAGCCGAAGCTCTCTTTTTACACATCCACAGATTAGTGTCGCGCAGCCTTGGTATCTTCTACTGGTTTAACAATAGGTGTTTTAGCCAAAGGTTTTGGTGTGTCCGTCAATGCTAAAGGAAGAATTTCATCAATGCTTTTCACTGCTTTGATTTCTAAACCTTCTTTAACATTTTCTGGTATCTCCGCCAAATCACGTACGTTATCTTGTGGGATAAATACCAATTTAACTCCACCACGGTGTGCAGCAAGAAGTTTTTCTTTCAAGCCACCGATACGCATCGCACGACCACCAAGACTTGTTTCACCTGTCATGGCAATATCTGGACGGATCGTGATACCTGTAAATGCAGATACCAGTGCAGTCGTCAGTGCCAAACCAGCAGATGGACCATCTTTCGGAGTCGCACCTTCTGGTAAGTGAACGTGGACATCTGTTTCTTCAAAACGAGAAGCTTCGATTCCAAGTTCATCAGCACGCGTGCGGACTACAGTCATCGCAGCAGTAATAGACTCTTTCATGACATCACCGAGTGAACCAGTGGTAATGAATTTACCTTTACCTTTCACTGCAGCAACTTCAATCGTCAATAATTCTCCGCCTACAGAAGTCCATGCTAAGCCGTTTACACGACCTATTTGAGCTTCATCTTCAGCAATACCAAAGTCAAACTTATGCGGACCTAAGAAATCTGGAAGATTTGCAGAGGTGACATCAAGCTGTAAGTTTTTCGATTTCTTACTCACCGCTTCTTTCACGACTTTACGTGCAATTTTAGATACTTCACGTTCCAAACTACGCACACCCGCTTCACGAGTATAACGTTGTACGATGTCACGAATCGCTTCTTCATGCACAGTCAGTTCTTTTGCTCGCAGACCATTGTTCTTAATGGCTTTTGGAACAAGGTAACGTTGAGCAATATTCACTTTTTCATCTTCGGTATAACCCGGTAGACGAATCACTTCCATACGATCTAATAACGCTTCTGGAATATTCATACTGTTTGCAGTACAGATGAACATCACTTCTGAGAGGTCAAGATCAAGGTCTAAGTAGTGATCATTGAACTTATTGTTCTGAGATGGATCAAGCACCTCTAGTAACGCAGAAGCAGGGTCACCACGGTAGTCTTGTGCCATCTTGTCGATTTCGTCGAGTAGGAACAATGGGTTCTTCACACCAACTTTTGTTAAAGATTGCACAATTTTACCTGGCATCGCACCAATATAAGTACGACGATGACCACGGATTTCCGCTTCATCACGTACGCCACCGAGTGCCATACGGACAAATTCACGACCTGTTGCTTTAGCAACTGATTCACCAAGTGAAGTTTTACCTACACCAGGAGGACCAACTAAACAAAGAATCGGGCCTTTAAGTTTTTTCACACGAGATTGAACCGCTAGATATTCAACAATACGATCTTTCACGTCATCTAAGCCGTAGTGATCTGCATCTAGTGTTTCTTGTGCTTTACTTAAGTTAATGCTGACTTTGCTGGCTTTATTCCATGGCGTATCTAAAATCACTTCTAGATAGTTACGGACTACAGCGGCTTCGCTAGAAGCAGGTTGCATGGCTTTGAGTTTACGAAACTCTGCTTCGGCTTTTTTGCGTACATGTTCAGGCAAATCTTCTTCAGCAAGACGCTTTTCAATCTCAGCTACATCATCTTCAGCACCGCCATTCATATCGGAAAGCTCACGCTGAATAACTTTCATTTTTTCATTGAGAAAGTATTCGCGTTGATTTTTTTCCATCTGACGCTTTACGCTGTCGTGCAGTGTCTGCTCAATTTGCTGTTCAGCAGATTGATTGGTCAAATAACTCATTAACTCTTGCAAATGTTCTTCGAACTCATCGTGCTCTAAAAACTTTTGCTTTACTTCAATGTTCAAAGGCACACGTGTTGCAACGAAGAACATCAATTGTAATAAGTCTTCGATTTTGTTGGCAGCTGCAACGAGTTCGCGTGCATTACGTAATTTTGCTTCAGCATATTGAGCAAAAAGAGTACGTAATTCATTCAAGCGAGTCTCTTGGGTCTCTTGATCCAATGCAACAGTCATCGGGCTTAAATGATGTTCAGCGGTTAAGTATTCTTCACCGTCAATAATCTGTTCTAGTTTTGAACGGTGTAGGCCTTCAATTAGTACTTTAATGCAGTTTTCATCATTTTCATGATTCACGACTTGTACGATTTTAGCTACAGTTCCATATTGATACAGGTTATCGTGATCAATTTCTTCTGTAAGCGAATCTTTTTGCGCAACTACAAATACTAAATTATCACCGTTACGAGCTACGTCCACTGCATTGATCGATTTTTCACGACCCACGAATAGCGCAATTTGCATGTGTGGATATACCACGACATCACGTAATGCTAAAAGTGGTAATACACTCGGAACTTGCGGCTCTAAGATAGTTTCATCATTCATAATAAATTCGGACATGAGCACTCCTAATGAGTGACAACGGTGTTGCCATGCTTTTTATAGTGATGTGCATTTTAAAAATTACAAGGGTTTTATCTGAGAAAATATTAAAAAATAACTAAATTAGTCGGAATTCAGGCGAAATATACTAAATTTCATAGATTCAACGGCTAAAACGGTACTGTTGCTTTGGCGTGAGCAGTCCATCAAGCGGTTGATCCCATTTTTGCCGTAATAGTTGCTCATCAATATATTGAAAAGAGTGAGCGAGTCCTAAGCGATATGGATGATGTTTGGCTGTTGCAAGTGTACGGTCGTAAAAACCTCCACCCATACCAATTCGAGTGCCATGATGATCACAAGCCAGTAAGGGCATAATCAGTAAATCTAATGCTGAAACATGTTTGCCTCGACTTGCCATCGGCTCTTTCATCCCTAGTGAGTGGTGTGAAAAACGTTTGTTGAAATATTGGTTTGCGCTAATTTTTACCCACACAAGTGTCTGATTCATATTGCAGATCATCGGCAGGTAAACTTGTTTCTTCTGTTGGAAACAGAGTTCTAACAGTTTTTGGGTTTGTATTTCCCCAAATGCATGTAAATACAAACCAATTTTTGTCGCTGTTTTAAATTGAACTGTATGTCTCAGTTGGATCAAAACTCGATGTTCTGCTTTTTTTTGTTCGTAACGAGAAAGGCGTTTTCTTTTTAAACGGAGTTGTTTTCTTAATGCGTTTAATGTGTTGCTCATAAAGCTTTAAAAAATGGTTTTGATAGAGGGATCATACTTGATTTATAGGGTTGTCGGTTTAATACCTAATTAAAAAATAGCAAAGCTTTATTTCTTCTACATCTATATCGAATGATGATAATTTTAGGTATCAAAAAGTGGTTGATAGCTTGAGTAATAATAATGTAAGTCTATAATTTTTCATCGAAATAAAGTGGTTTACTAAACAGTAAATTAATCCAAGCTTAATAAGTATTGTGAAATTTTTTACTTAAAATTGATTAGTTAATGTTTTAACTCAATATTAACTGACAGTTAGAACAATGGATTCATTAAAAAGTCAGCATTTATGCTGACTTTTTTTATTTTTTGATACAATTTTTTTTGAATATTAAAAGTCAGACATTGTCAATTATTGTCATGTATATGCACTTTTTGCGACTTATGGTTTGGAGATTAGTTGATAAGTGTTATTTTTATTTATTTTTGTTTAATATTAATTATTGTTTTAATTTAAATTTTTGGAATAAAAGCAAAACATTATATTGAATTGTAGTCTGTGATTTGAAATGCATAATAATAAAAATATTGTGATTTACTTGGCATATAAAAAAGTTATTTTATTGAACATTAAATTACATTTATTTACCTGATAGACGGGTATGTACACATAAGTAAACATGTTTTAACGATTTAATTTACGTCTAGGAAAAAAATATGAACAAAGTTTATAAAGTTGTTTGGAATGCGTCTTTAGGCGTTTGGGTAGCGGTCTCAGAATTAGCAAAAGGAAAAACAAAAAATAGTGGAAGTGTTGTTCGAGATGTTTCATTAAGGCAACAAGCGGAATATCTTGAAAAATCATCGGTTAAGTACTTCAACTACAAAGTATTATCGCTAGCTATTTTTACATTTTTAACTCCTACATTCACCTTTGCAGAAAGCGGAACGGGTGGTGGTAATGTAGGGGGAGGTGCTGGAAGTAGTAATACAGCTATATCTCCAACAAATGCTCAATGTAATGTAGGGGGATTTTCTCAACCACAGGCTTCTATTACTGGAGCTAATACTATTCAAAGTGTAGCAATTGGATGTGGAAGTATTGTTGGGGCAACTAACACGACTAGCCAACAGATTGGAGATCGTAGAGGCGGAACTGATCCAGTTACCTATCCATCAGGAGAAACTGGTTATAGAAGTGCAGGAACAGCTATTGGTAATCGAAATTCAACTGCCGCTGGTGGTGGTTTGGCGATTGGTACTGGTAATGCATCTACAGGAGATTTCTATGGTGTTGCAGTTGGGCAAGGTAATAATGCCGATGCATATGGTGTAGCAGTAGGTATAGGGAATTTATCAAATTCTACATCTGCTGTTGCAATTGGTACAGCCAACCAAGCAACAGGTAATACAGCTATTGCAGTTGGTCGCCAAAGTTATGCTAAAGGGGATAATAGTATTGCAGTAGGAAATATTGCTACCTCTGATGGAAAGAGTAGTATTTCAATAGGTGATGCATCTCTTTCTACTACTGTAGATAGTATTTCAATTGGTCGAAATGCAAAAAGTGGTTTTGGTGGTTCTAGCGATGTTAATGCGATTGCTATAGGCGCTGATTCAACAAGTTATGCTTATGGCGTGGCTTTAGGTAATGGCGCAACTGCTGATCAAAATGGATTTACTAGCACGAATGGTGGTATTGCTATCGGCAGTGATGCAAATACTGCAGCAGGTACTCTGGCTGGAGTTGCTTTAGGTAATTCTGCTAAAGTAACAGGATCGGCTGTAAATAGTGTAGCGATTGGTAAAGACGCTAATGTTAGCGTAAATAATTCTGTTGCATTAGGTGCAGGTTCGACAACAACTGCACAGTCTGGTAATTCTTTCTTAACTAATGTAGCCGCTTCTACAACAAATGGTGTGGTTTCGGTTGGTACAACTAGTGCTACACGACGTATTCAGAATGTTGCTGACGGTGCGGCACTTACAGATGCAGTGAATGTTGCACAATTAGATAAGGCTTATGATGATACACATAGTCGTTTAGCGACAGCATTGGGTGGTGGGGCAGCATATAATTCAGCCACGAACGCTTATACAGCGCCAACGTATAATGTTACAACGGATCCTGCAGCTGGTACTAAAACAGGTAATGTGAATAATGTAGGTGCGGCATTATCGGGCTTAGACACTGCTGTTAATAAAGCAATCACATTTAGTGGCAATACTGGTACTTCATCCAATAAACTTGGATCATCTTTAAATATCACTGGTGGTTTAATAGGTGCAGGCTCAAATGCAAATGTTAAAACAGTCATTACTGGTAATACGCTTGATATTCAAATCGCAGATGCGCCTACATTTACTGGAACTGTAACCGCAGGTAATCTTGCCACTGGTGGCACATTGAGTGTAGCAGGTGCAAGTAATTTAAATGGCGGTGCAAATTTAAATAACCAGAAAATTACGAATTTAGCTGCTGGTACTGTTGCAAGCGATGCAGTTAACTTTGGTCAATTAACGACAACGAATAACAATGTTACGGCAGCACAGAACACAGCAAATACGGCATTAACCAATGCTAATAATGCGCAAACCTCAGCAAATACGGCATTAACTAATGCTAATAATGCCCAGACTTCAGCTAATGCAGCACAAAGCACAGCAGATACGGCACTGACTGAAGCACAAAAAGGCATTAACTTTGGTGATGGCACAACAAACAATAACTATGCCCTAGGTGAGACGATCAATGTCAAAGGTGATAGTAACGTTAATAGTGAAACGACAGCAGATGGCGTACAACTAAGTTTAGCTTCTGACATTACAGTTGATAGCGTAACAACAGGCAACAGCAAGTTAGACACGAATGGCTTAGTGATCACAGGTGGACCAAGCGTTACAACAGCAGGCATTGATGCTGGCAGTAAAGTAATCACCAATGTTGCAGATGGTAGTGCACCGAATGACGCAGTTAACTTTGGTCAATTAACAACGACCAATAACAACGTTACTCAAAACACCACAGACATTGCAACCAATACAGCGAACATCACCACCAATACCAACAACATTGCGACTAACACGAGTGATATTAGTAACTTGCAAGGTCAAACGTTCAAGCTCCAAGCAAATGGTGATACAGCGAGTGCAGTAGCATCGAGTGATACAGTTCAATTCATTGATGGCGATAACATCGAGATAACTCGTAGTGGTAACGACATCACGGTTGCAACATCAAAAGACTTAACCGTTGATAGCGTAACAGCAGGCAACAGTAAGTTAGATACGAATGGCTTAGTGATCACAGGTGGGCCAAGCGTTACAACAGCAGGCATTGATGCTGGCAGTAAAGTAATTACTAATGTTGCAGATGGCAGTGCACCGAATGACGCAGTTAACTTTGGTCAATTAACAACGACCAATAACAACGTTGCTCAAAACACCACAGACATTGCAACCAACACAGCGAACATCACCACCAATACCAATAATATTGCGACTAATACTGGTGACATCACGACTTTGAAAGGTGGTTTCAACCTACAAACCAATGGTTCAAACAGTAGTGCGATCAAAGCGGGTGATACGGTTGATATCGGTGTGGTTGATCCAGCAGACACCAACTTAACTGCAACGAAGACAGGCAATAATGTCGCGTTTGCATTAAGCCAAGACTTGAGCTTGACTAGCGTGACTACGGGTAACACTGTAATCAACAACGCTGGTGTGACAGCAGACAAAGTAACTGTTGGCAATGTAGTGATAGACAAGACAACGAACCAAATCAGTGGCGTTGAAGCAGGTACAAACACTAAAGATGCGGTGAACAAAGGTCAATTAGATGCATTGGCAGCGCAGCAAGCAGAAAATGACAATGCAGTAGTGAAATACGACGATGCAGCAGTTAAAGACAAAGTGACTTTAGCGGGTGCAGGTGGTACGACACTGACCAATGTGAAAGCAGGTGATGTGTCAGCAACTTCAACTGATGCGGTGAATGGCAGTCAATTGTTTACAACCAATCAAAAGGTTGATGAAAACACCAGCAACATTGCGAAGAACACAGGTGACATCAGTACACTGAACACTACTGTGACTAATCAAGGCAATGACATCACCACATTAAAAGGTGGTTTCAACCTACAAACCAATGGCTCAAACAGTGGCGCAATCAAAGCAGGTGACGCGGTTGATATTGGTGTAGTTGACCCAGCAGATACGAACCTTACGGCAACGAAGACAGGCAATAATGTCGCATTTGCATTAAGCCAAGACTTGAGTTTGACCAGTGTGACGACCAATCAGCTTCAGGTAGGTAGTGTTGTTGTTGATAAATCAACGAATACGATTACAGGTTTAAGTAATAAAGACTTGAATGGTAGTGATTTTGCTACCCAAGGTAGAGCTGCTACTGAAGAACAATTGAAGGTGGTTGAAAATCAAGTTGTAACCACACAAACATCACTTGTGAATAGCCTTGGTGGCGGTGCGAAAGTGAATGCCGATGGCACAATTACAGGTCCAACTTATAATGTTGCACAAAGTACTCAGTCGAATGTTGGTGATGCTTTAGATGCTTTAGATAAAGCTATTGGTTCGGCTGCAACCACATCTAAAACAACAGTATCGAATGGCGAAAATATTGTTGTTAACAAATCAAAAAATGCAGATGGTTCTGATAACTATGAAGTATCAACTGCAAAAGATTTGACGGTCGATTCTATTAAAGCTGGTGATACTGTTTTAAACAACGCAGGAGTTAGCATTGGTAATAATACCGTTGTGTTGAATAACACAGGTTTAATTATCGCTGGTGGTCCAAGTGTAACAACACAAGGAATTGATGCTGGCAATAAACAAATTACCAATGTGGCTGCGGGTACAAATGCAACTGATGCGGTAAATAAAGGTCAGTTAGACAGTGCGATTAGCAATGTGAACAACAATGTTAATGAGCTTGCCAATAATGCTGTTAAATATGATGATGCATCGAAAGATAAGATCACTTTAGGCGGCGCTGATGGCACTACGATTACCAATGTAAAAGATGGCAAAGTTGAGCAAAACTCTAAGAATGCTGTAAATGGCGGTCAATTGTGGAATGTTCAAGAACAAGTGAACCAAAACACAAGTGATATTTCAAACATCCAAACCAATATCAACAACATTAATGATGGTAAATCTGGTCTAGTTCAGCAACAAACACCAAATGGTGAAATCACAGTTGGTAAAGATACTGGTGGTACTACAGTAAATGTTGCTGGTAAGGATGGTGATCGTGTCGTGACTGGTGTTAAAGATGGAACGATTAGTGCAACCTCTAAAGATGCCGTGAACGGTTCTCAGCTTAATGCTACGAATAACAAAGTGGTTGAATTCTTAGGTGGCGGAGCAGGTTATGACAATATTACCAATAGCTTTACCAATCCAACTTACACAGTAGGTGATACAACACATAATAATGTTGGTGGTGCAATTGATGCATTGAACAAGGCTGATCAAGCATTGGATAGTAAAATTGACAATGTAAGTAATCGTCTTGAGCAAGCCTTCTATTCAACAAATCAACGTATTGATAATGTTGAGAAAAGAGCAAATGCAGGTATTGCAGCGGCAATGGCTTTAGAAGCAGCGCCATATATTGCTGGTAAATATACCTATGCGGCTGGTGCTTCATATCATGGTGGCGAAAATGCAGTCGGCGTAACTTTACGTAAGACTGCTGACAATGGGCGTTGGTCTATTACGGGTGGTGTAGCTGCTGCATCACAAGGTGATCCAAGTGTACGTATCGGTATCAGTGGCGTAATTGACTAAGGAATAGTTGTTAGGGAGAACCTAAAGGCTTGGGTTCTCCTCATCACCAATAGATAAAGTGAGTTTGAATATGAAAAATATGATAAAAGCATTGGTTTTAGGGGTTGCATCTAGTTTTGCTTTTTCTGCATTTGCAGAAGAACAGGTTGTTGTACAACAAGATGAAATCAAATTTCCAGTAGTTGAAAAAAGCTATTTAAAACAAGTGAAACGTTATGAATATGATAATGTTGCACGTTTAGATACAGGTTTAACCAAAGACCAAATCCGTCATTTATTGGGAAATCCTCAATTTAGTGAAGGTTTATTCTTTGTGAAAACTTGGAATTATGTTTTAGATATTCGCCAGCCAAATAGTCAGGATTACTTGCGTTGCCAACTCCGTGTCGACTTTGATAAAGACAATTTGTCAGAGCGTTTAACTTGGAAAGGTGAAGCATGCGAAGGCTTAATGGCTTGGGGTGCAAACAATCTGGTATCAAGTGATGCCAATGTAAATACTGCACGCTCAGGTAGTGTCTTCTTTGCATTTGATCGTTCAAATGCTAATGCTATTCAACAAGGTTCTAATACAGTTGCTGCAATTGCACAACGTATCAAACAGAATCCATCCAACAGCCCTATTATTGTAGCTGGATTTGCAGATCCGCTTGGTAAATTTGCCTATAACCACCAATTGTCGGCACAACGTGCCAATACCGTTGCAAAGTTATTGGTGAATGAAGGTGTTGATGCGAGTCGCATTCAAATTCAAGCCAATAGCCAAACTGATTTATATCAGCAATGCGCGGGCAACAAAGCCAACACACAACTCGTTGGTTGTTTGGCACCAAACAGACGTGTAAACGTAAGTTGGTAATTGATCTTTAATGAAAAATGGCTACTTTAAAGTAGCCATTTTTTTATGTCCTAAAAATAATGTGTACGACAATAACTGTCGTACTGACCCAATTTTCGGGATGCTTTTGATTTTCAAATTCATATAATGAAGCCATCAAAAATATACTCAGTGGGTTGCTATGTATTATTGTAAAATCTTGGAATTAGAAAAAAGTAATCATGATTTTTAAAATTAAAAATCAAATATTAAGTTTAAAACTGGGGAAAATAAGAGGCAATTCAATGTTTGAAAGTATTAAGAATAGAGTAAATCAGTTCATCAATCTACAAGGTCAAAATACAATAGACTCCGAAACTTTAGCATTACTTAGCACCATTGTAGAACCATTAGTGGAAGTAAATGCTTCATTGGCTAATCAGGTCTTAAATTATATCGTCAATGGGCAAAATCCTGAGGTATTACTGACCTTACAACAGCAAGCGACGGATAAGGTGTGTGCTTTACTGGGTAGTCCGGGAACTTATGGGTGGTTTTGGCCGTCGTCTGAATTGACCAAAGCCCAAGAAAAACTATGTAAAGCATCACAGAATGCGCGCTATAAGCTATATATCAATATTTTTTCAAAGTTAAGTCGTGAACAAACGATTCGTTATGGTAAGTTTTTAGAAGCAGCTACTCAACAACGAAATTATCCACAGCTTTCAAAGAATACACCTGTATGGTTTAGCTATATTTTGGTAGATGGATTGGTGACGAGTTTTAATCATCAACATTTTGATGATCGACAGAAAAAATCACACCGTCAGACTTGGACAATTGCTGAATTAAAACAACTCTATTTATCTGAATCTGAAAATAATACTGAGGATTTTATCGCGACTTTATTTGAACGTGGTGATGTAAATAGTTATCACCATGATCAACTTAATGTACTTTTTAAATTTTCAGATAGCGTTGTTTTTTTCACAGAGCACCTACAACTGATTAGAGCCGTTCTGCCAAAATTATCTGCCACGGCTCAGGGGATTTTCCTCGAATTTATTGCTCAACATCAGGAGTTACTGCAACTACAAACCGAGCTGATTATTATTCTTGCATTAAGTTCGAGTAAGAATGTTCGTGAACAAGCCACTGTGTTACTTTCCCATCTCGATGAGGCTGAAAGCCAGCAACATTTACAGTATTTCCTCGTTAATGGCGAGAGTAAACAGCGTAGCTTTGCAGCGGATTTGTTAGCACGTTTAGGTGAGCAAAATCGAGAAATCCTGCAACAAGCAGCAGAAAGTGAAAAGTTAAAATCAGTACAGGTCAATATTCTATCTGCTTTACAACGTCTTGAGACATTGGAACAAGTGGTTGACATGGATTATGCGCTATCCGAGATAACCGAGATTGAAACGCAGCAGATTCCTGAAAGCTTTATTCCTGTCATTATCGAAAATTATCAGGCGTTATTGGAAAAAGCCAAGCAACGAGCTGAACAGGAAATTGAAGATAATCAAACCGCAAGTTATAAAAGTACGTGGGCACAAAGCAATTATAAAGATTTACAAAAACTGAAAATTGAGCAAGTCAGTCAGCAATTATTTGCTGCGATTAATGGTGAGAAAAAAACACGAATGCATGGTTATAACTACAACATAATTACCTACCAAAATAAGCTAAAGAACTTAGTTGAATATAGCTTAGAGCATGCTTTGAGATTAGCTTATAATGAACGTGGTTGGATTAACTGGGATGAATTATTCAAGAGCTTATTACCTAAAAATTATGAGAATTTAGAGTTACGCCAACTAGAATTACTAATGCGTAACGCAGGTTTTACAAGACCAGACCGTATTATTGCAGTAAATTATTTAGAAACGAATTACTATGAAACATTGAGTAGCTATGTTACTGAAGATAAAAATGTTATTCCTTTTTTTGTAGAGCACTTAGATTTTATTTCAGAAGCATTCGGATTAATAGCAAATAGAGGTAATAGTTATAGTGGTTTAGATCCTTTACTTGCAATTGGAGTGCTAAAGCGTTTCCCACAAGTTCCAAAACAGTTTATTCCTCGCTTACTCGAATTTGCATTAGGTGATAGCAAGCGTTTACGTTTTGATGCTCAGGAAGTATTGAGAAAATTACCTGATATTCACTTAAGAGCGATTGAAGCTTTAGAAAATGGTAAACAAGAAATTCGTATTACAGCAATAGAATGGCTAGCTCGTTTACAACATCCAACTGCAGTGTCAGCGCTTTATGATTTATTGAAAAAAGAGAAAAAAGAAATTGTTATCGCTGCAATTTTGACAGCTTTAGAGGAATTAGGTGAGGACATTAGTGTCTATCTTTCAGCTGAAGCTTTACTTAAGGATGCTGAGAAAGGTTTAAAAGGCAAAATCCTCAGTAGCTTTGCATGGTTTGATTTGAGTTATTTACCACAAGTGCAATGGCAGGATGGCACCGTAGTCGATGCTAAAATTATTCAATGGTGGGTGATTTTAGCCGATAAACTCAAAGATCCGATTCCGAATGCCTTGCTGCAACGTTATGTTGGTTTGTTGAATGAAAAGAGTCAACAGACATTGGCATTATATTTATTACAAAGCTTTATTCATCAAGATACCCGTAACTCAAGTTTGGAAGAAGCAATGGATTTTGCGACCAAAGAAGCACCGAGTCGGTTACAGCAATATCATCGTTATTGGAAGGATTATGGACACAGATATCCTGAATATTACGGGCATTATGAGCACATCACACTGGAAGAAGTGGTTGAAGAAATTAAACGTGAACGTTTGGCGATTTATCTAGGCTCTGCGATAAAAAGCAAAGGCATGTTGGCGTTGACCTTTAAAACGCAAGGTAGTGTTGCAGTGAAATTGCTGCAAGATTATATGAAGCAACATTACCAACGTCGTGCACAAATCGAAGCCATGTTGAGTAGTTTCTCAATCAGTGATGATCCATTGATCATTCAATTATTGCTGAGTTTGTCACGTCGTTACCGCACTGCATCTGTTCAGAATCTAGCGAAACAATTGGTTGAACAAATCGCAGAGCGCAATGAGTGGAGTAGTGATGAATTGGCTGATCGAACGATTCCAACCGCAAGCTTAGATGATACAGGTGTGCTGAGTTTAGAGTATGGTTCTCGAGTCTTAACTGCATATGTAGATGATAAAGATAAGTTCGTACTTAAAAACGAAGATGGAAAAATGATTAAAGCCTTGCCTGCTGCAAGACAAGGTGATGATGAAAGCTTAATTAAAGAAGCCAAATCATTATTCAGCAGTAGTAAGAAAGAATTTAAACAAGTGATTGATCTACAAACACAACGTTTATATGAAGCGATGTGCAGTGAGCGAGTTTGGAGCAGTACGGATTGGCAAGAATACCTATTTGCACATCCAATTATGAAACGTTTGATTCAACGTTTAGTTTGGTTGGAGCTTTCTTCAGAAGGTACTATTTTACAAAGTTTCCGTCCTAGTGATGACGGCAGTTTATTAAATCTTGAAGATGATGAAATTGAATTAGCACAAGATAGCCAAATCAAAGTTGCACATGGTGTTTTGATCAGCGCTGAAGATGCAGAAGCATGGCAAGCACATTTTAAAGATTATAAAGTGAAGTTCCTATTTGAGCAGATGACACACCAGCTTCCTGTTTTTGAAGCACATGCTGAAATCATTGAAGATCGGAAAGGTTGGTTGACGGATACCTTTACTTTACGTGGGGTGATCACCAAGCTCGGTTATCAACGTGCGTCGATTGAAGATGGTGGTTCATTTGATAGTTACTTTAAGCCATTTAGCCAAATTGGTTTATCGGCCGTGATTCGTTTCAGTGGCAGTTATGTGCCTGAGGAAAATCTTGCAGCCGTGTTATACGACTTGAGTTTTGAGAAAAAGAATGTGCGGTCATGGCGTGAGAGTAGTATGAGCTTGGCAGATGTTCCGCCTGTATTATTGGCTGAAACCTATGCGGATTATTTAAAAGTGGCAGATGCTTGTTCGGGGTTTGATCCTGAATGGCAGAAGAAAACACCTTGGTAGGAACTTTTTTTAAATAATCTAGTGGATAAATAGATATTTATAACGGAGTCTTGCTGTGTACTTATCTCATTGCAGAATATTTATTTTACTTTTCAAGGATGAAAAGTAACAAAAATCCTTTGTCGGACAGAGGGTACATCCCTGTAACCCCTGTCCAACGGGCGGCATCCATGCCGCCTCCACGATAGCTGACACTGGGATTAAAGACTTTTATAGTAGATTTAGGGAAATCTGATCAAGATTTTAAGAAGAAATGGTAAATATATGACCCAACAAAACATCATTAAACAAAGTGCTGAACAACGTTTTGCCGAGGAATTGGCAATTTTGACTGAGCAGGACAATGCCCCAAAACCACAAGGCTGGTTGCGTTCACCCAAAGCGGTGCGCCAATTTATTTTAGGTGATGACAAACTTGGAATTAGCCGTAAATTCTATGGTGATGATGCTTTGGTTGATCGTGCCATTGTGACTTTATTGGGTAAACAAGGCTTAATGTTAGTCGGTGAACCGGGTACAGCAAAATCCATGCTGTCTGAATTATTGGCGGCTGCGATTAGTGATAATTCAGGTTTAACCATACAAGGTACAGCGGGGACGACCGAAGACCATTTAAAATATTCGTGGAATTATGCCTTGCTACTAGCGGAAGGCCCAAATGAAAAGTCTTTGGTTGCATCACCTATTTACCAAGCAATGCAACAAGGCAAGATTATCCGTTTTGAAGAAATCACCCGTTGTCCACCTGAAATTCAGGACGTACTGGTTTCGTTGATGTCTGAAAAGACCATGATGATTCCAGAACTGGGTCAGCAGGGGCGAGTGTATGCCAAAGCAGGCTTTAATATTATTGCTACAGCAAACTTGCGTGATCGTGGCGTGCATGAGATGTCATCAGCATTGAAACGTCGTTTTAATTTTGAAACTGTGCGACCGATTGCTGACCCTATTTTTGAACGTGAGCTTGTACTAACTCAGTTGAAACAAGAGCTAGGCGATTTATCTGATCAGATTCAGATGTCTGATTCGGTGATTGATTTATTGGTCACGGTTTTTCAGGAATTACGTCAAGGCACAACTAAAGATGGTACTTCGATCAAAACCCCAGATGCCGTGATGTCTACAGCGGAAGCAGTGAATATTGCTTATGCAGCTGCTTTGGAGGGCTATTATCTCGGTGATAAATCGTTAAATGGGGCGGCGATTGCTCGTCAGTTGATTGGTGTGGTGTTAAAAGATAATACTGATGATGCTAAGCGGATGCGTTTCTATATGGACAATGTCGCGCGTGAACGTGCCAAACAGGATGCAACATGGAAGGCTTTTTTTGATGCAGGGAAGGCATTTTGGCAGTAATCAATATGACGATTCCAATACGGTTACAAAACGCCTTACAACAGCAAGCAGCTTTGGCAGAAATGGGGATTTATTTTTTACCCATTCGCCATCATAGTCCTGCCTGTGCCTATGCCACCTTACAGGCATTGCAACAATTACAGCCTCAGCATATTTTGATTGAAGCACCACGCTCATTTAATCGTTTGATTGCAGATTTGCAGCATATCGATAGTCGGCCACCCTTAGCTGTATTGTGTCAAACAGAAATTATTGAACAAAAAGCTGATGCTAAAAAAGAGGATATAGGTGAACAAAAACAAACCCGCACTGCCTATTTTCCATTCTGTGATTATTCGCCTGAATGGGTAGCGTTACGTTACGCACCGAAAATTAATGCCAATGTTGAATTTATTGATTTGGCTTGGACAAGTCAGGTGGTGCATGAACAGCAAAATGTTGCAGAACAAACATGGCAATCACGGAGTTTACTACAGGAACGTTATTTAGCGCATAGCCAATATTTACAGGCATTGGCGCATAAACTGCATTGCCGTAACCATGATGAACTCTGGGATCATTTATTTGAGTTAAAACCCAAACAGCAGATGCAGGACTGGCAAGCCTTTTTCCATGAGGTGTTGGTCTGGTGCGCCATGTCAAGATTGGATTACGAGGACAGTGTGTTAGAGGCTGATGCTTCCTTGATTCGTGAACAATGTATGTTGCACAGTATTTTAGAGTGCAATGCGCAGAAAAATGGCAAGATTTGTGTGGTCACAGGCGGTTTTCATACCTTGGCATTGATTGAAGAATTAGCTGCACAGTTATTAACGGAAAAATCAACAATCAATGAAAAACCAAGGAAAATAAAAAAATTAAAATCCGCGGATACAGAGGATCAATCTTGGTTGATTCGATATAGTTTTGATCGTCTCGATGCTTTAAATGGTTATGCGTCGGGAATGCCATCACCTGCATTTTATCAACATTGTTGGCAACAGCTTATTGATGATTCGCAAAATGAAATTGAACAAAGGCAAGCCTTAACCGTTGAGTTATTGTCTGATTTTTCCAAGCAACTTCGAGAGCAACAGATTTTAGACAGTAGTTTTATTACGGTGAAGAATGCCACTGAACAGGCGATGGGTTTGGCGGCTTTAAGGGGGCATCACCTGATTGGTCGTTTTGATTTGATCGATGCCTGTCAAAGCAGCTTTGTCAAAGGCAGTCTTGATGATGGGCAACAGGCATTTCAGCAATTGCTGCGGCAGATTCTCAGCGGGGCAAGTCTAGGGCAGGTGGTGCAATCGACACAGACACCGCCTTTGCTGGCGCAGGTCTATGAATTGGCAAAAGTTCATCGTTTTAAACTGGACGAAACCACGACCAAACGAACAAAACTGGATGTGTTTCGGAATGCGAAACATCGTTTGCGTAGTCGTTTTTTACATTTACTCGATTTTTTACAAGTCGGTTTTGCCAAGCCTGTCAGTGGACCTGATTTTTTAGGCGGTGGACGTTTACATTTGTTATTTGAAGAATGGGATTATGCGTGGACACCGTATGTTGAAGCACAACTGATTGAATTATCAGAATTAGGCAATGATTTAAATAGCATTGCAATACAGAGATTATTGCAACTGAAAGCGTCTTTCTCTCAGTCAGGGCAAGGACGATCTTCACATCTTGCCGTACAGCTTTTAATTCGTGCAGCATTGATGGGATTACAAAAACAAATCCCCATTTTATTTGCCGAAGTTGAACAATATTTACCCAATGACCCCGATTTAGATTCAGTGATTCAATGTGGGCAAAAATTGCTGAATTTATGGACAGGTAAAGATTTTCTGGCTTTTCAGCAACAACCTGAACTCAAGGCTTTATTAAGAAACGTTATTCCAACAGCCTTGTTTTTACTTTCCCAATTGGCAACACCACCTGAAGATCAGCAGCAACAGATTTTAAATCAACTGTTGCAATTGCGGAGTTTGGCGAAGCAAATTCAACGGATTATTGGTGTGAAAAGCAGTGGTGCAGAAACAGATTTATTAGCCCAGTTTTATCAAACTTTACAGCGATTACATGCCGACTGGCAGCAGCTTGATTTGTTGGCAGGTGCAGTAGATGCGTTGCGGTTTATTGATGGAAATTTATCTGAACATGAATTGCAGCAATCGGTTCAGCAACATTTCGGTATGGGAGCAAGTCCTGAATATGCAGTGGCTTATCTCGCTGGCATGATGCAAAGCGCACCAGAATTATTATTGCGTTATCCAATGATGGCACAGTTACTCAATCAATTGTTAGATCAATGGGATGATGCAGCCTTTGTCGCGATCTTGCCTGATTTACGCCAAGCTTTTACGCATTTTAAACCGAAAGAGACAGCGAATTTTGCAGAACAGGTGGCGCAATTGAATGGTGTTTCGAGCTTGGAAATTTCCCAATATAGCAGTGAGGTTTCTCAAGCTGAAATGTTGCAAGGGGTGCAGTTAAATCAGCAGCTACAGCAGTTTCTGGTTGAACAGAGTTTGATGAAATGGATAGGATAATATCAATCTTCAGAGTTAAATTAAAATTTATTTGCCTGAAAATTGGGTGATCAATGCCCCATTAATTAGGAATAAGCAGATGATTTTTGTATAGGCATCTGCCTTACTTTTGACTGGGCAAAAGTAACAAAACCCCTTTGTTGGACTGACGGTACGTCCTTGCTACCGCAGTCCAACGAGGCGGCATCCATGCCGCCTTTCACGATAATAAATGGAAATTTAGACTCAAATATTAATGGTTTTGATGAAGTTTTTATTGATTGAGAACATATCAGTAATTTTAGTACAGGATTTAAAAATTGGACGAGAATAAAATAAATCAAGACCTTTCTGCACGTTGGCGTTTAATTTTAGGACGTTATAGTGATCGTGCGCTGAATCAGGTTCAACTTGATACGGATCAATTGCGCCTAGAGCGAACATTAGACTATTTATATAACCGTGAATATGAACGACGTGGGCAGCTTGCAGGTGAGTCTCGTCATGGCTCACTGGATGATTCGCAATTAACTGCAATTAATTGGCTCAATAATGCTCGTAAACTCTTTCCGCAGAGTACTTTTGAACGAGTACAAACCCAAGCTGTTGAACGCTATCAACTGGACGCCTTGCTCAAAGACCCACAAAGTTTACGCAGTTTAGAACCGACACCACAATTGGCAAAAGCCTTGCTGACCATGCGTGGTCGTATGAATGCACAAACACGAGATGCTGTGCGTGACATTATAAAAACCGTAGTTGAGCAGATTGTGGCTCGATTAAAACCGAATTTTATCAATGCCATTCATGGTCGCCGGAACCGTTTTCGTCGTTCTCTGATAGCCAATAGCCAAAATTTTGATTGGCGCAGAACCATTCGGGAAAATCTAAAACATTATAATCAGGATATGAATAAGCTGATTATTCAGCAACCTTTCTTTAATGCACGAGTACAACGCCATTTACCATGGACAGTGGTGCTCTGTGTCGACCAAAGTGGCTCGATGATGAACTCCGTCATGTACAGTGCCATTTGTGCCAGTATCCTAGCCAGTTTGCCTGCGGTCAAAGTGCATTTGGTGCTGTTCGATACCAATATTGTCGATTTATCCCACATGGCATCCGACCCTGTTGAAGTGTTGCTGACGGTACAGTTGGGTGGTGGCACTGATATTGCTAAAGCAGTCAATTATTGTGAACGTTTAATTACCCAACCCCATCGCACCATTTTTACCTTGATCAGTGATTTTGAGGAAGGCGGGTCGGTGGCACATTTACTCAATGCAGTGAGTAGATTGCATAGCCAACAAGTGAAATTGCTAGGTTTGGCAGCGTTAGATGAACAGGCAAATCCTGTCTACGATATTCAAATGGCACAAAAACTCAATGAACGAGGCATGTCGGTGGCAGCTTTAACGCCTGAACATTTTGCTGAATGGATGGCAGAGGTGATGCAATGAGTTGGCAACAGCAATATTTAGCTTATGATCAAGACAGTCTTGCGACTTATGCCAATGCAGGGTTAGTGCGCCGTGCATTAAAGGATATTGAAGCAGAAAAGGTAGTGTTACGTACTGAGCAAGCTGGTCAAGTCAGCATTGAAAGTGACGGACAACAAGTTTGTTTATCTGCCACAGGTCTGGTCAATGCGGTGTGTTCTTGTCCTGCCACAGGTGCGTGTAAACATATTGTGGCAGCCGTATTATGGTTTCAAATGCATTGTCAGTCCAAAGTTGAATCCAATGATCAGGCTCAAGAAAATCAGATTTCTACTCATACAAATCAACCTGAAAATAATATAAATGAACAGATAAAAATCAATCCACTAGATGAAATCCTGTCAATAGACCTTGACCACATCGCTAAAAAAATAGGCAGGGCACAAGCCCAAAAAGCCATTAAATATGCTCGACTTTGGCAACAAGAACAGCAAACAGAGCAAAAACAACAAACTGAATTGTTTGAAGATGACTATCGTTTAAAGATTCGCATTGCGAGTGTCAATGAGGATATCAGCTATATAGCAGGTACAGGTTTTGCAGGCATGTTATCCAATCTGGAAAAAGATCAACCTGCTTACCATTTAGCTGCGCTGAGTGAAGTTCAAAGATTACAAGGTAAATCATGGGCAGCATTGCAGCTCAGTGAGGTCGAAAACCCAGTAATTTTAAGCGAAAGTGAGCGCCAGTTTATTGTTGAATTACAAGATGATTTAAATCAATTATTAGAATTTGGTTTGTCGCATGTCAATGATAGTACAGCTCGACAATTGCATTTACTCAATATGTCAGCACGTAGCGAAGCCTTACCACGATTGGCAGCCATGTTGAGACAACTCAGTGGTCAAGTCAGCCGTTTATTGCAACGGGATGAGCATAGTTCTGAGCAAGACACTTTACTGTATCTAGCGCAAATGCGTGCTTATCTCTATCAATTACAACAGGCTCAAGGCGAACAATTACTTTCCCTAAGAGGGAAAATCCGCCAGCAATACCAAGTCGATGAACAACAGTCTGATTTGGAATTACTTCCTCTAGGTGCGCGTTGGTGGCGTACTCAAGGTGGCGCAAGAGGACTGACGCTGTATTTTTCTGAATTAGAAAACGCTAAGACTTTTGAAGTCACGGTGGCACGGGCAGAAAATAATGACCCGAATTTTAATCGTTATAATGTGTGGTCACAGCATAGTATCTGGATGCTGACTGCTCAACAACTGATGCAGAAAACCGTATGTTTGCAACAACCACGTTTTGGTGAAGATGGACGGCTATCAGCATCGGGGCAAAGTCGCGCATTACCATTAAATAGCCTAAGCAAGATTGAAGATTTTGGCCTATATCAACAGATGGGTTTTAATCATTGGCAGACCGTACAACAGCATTGGCAACAACAAATGCAAACTGTAGAGGGGATTGATAACAAGATTTTATTAAATATTTCCCGTTATGATGCACCGCAAGTGGATGAAATCGAACAATGTCTATGGTGGAATGTCTATGATCAGCAAGGTTCTGTGATTCATTTACGTCTGGACTGGAAAACGCAGGAATTAGATAAAATTCGTCAGCTTGAACGTGTTTGTGGCCAAATGATTCAAGTTTCATCGATCTTTGCTCATGCTCGAATACAGGGACATCAACTGGTTTTATCACCAATCAGTTTACTGATCACTCAAAATGAGAAAACTCGACTGTTTCATCTAGATTTTGATCAATTGACTGAACCAAAAAAGACCTTAAAAGAAAGTCTGATTGGACGTATTGAACAATTAATGGCAAAGAAAAAACAGCAAGCAAAATTTGCTTCTACCCAAATCAGTTTGAGCCAAAAGGTATGTGAACCGATTTTAGAAGTATTACTCAGTCTTGCTTGTTCAGGGCGTTTGCAATTGAGTACTTCACAGATGGAAACGTTACAGCGGCATAGCCAACTGGCTCAGGACGCAGGGTTGAGTTTATTAGCTAAACAAATCGACTTGATTCTCGCTATCACACGATTGAATACAGATTTAATTTTACGGCTAGTTTATATCTGTGATTTAACACTAAGGATGCAAATTAATCTTCCCATACAGTTAAATACAGAATGATTGAGCTTTTGCAATTTACCTTTATGTATTCTTTTGCATAAATATGAATTTATGTGAACTGTTAGACAATATTTGTGTGGTTGGTCGAGAAATGATCTAAAATGTACAGCAAGAACGAACAGGTCGAGATGTCACTTTTATGAATGGCACTATGTTGTTTATCGCAAATTATTTAAAAACACTTTTGCAATATAAATGGCTGTTGGCTTGATCGTAATACGCAAGATTTGTAGAGCAATTTCGAAGGGGAAAGCTATGTTGGAATCGAGAAATCTAATCGTCCTAGATCAAACTCTTGTCTTAACGAAAGAGGGCAAACATGATTTAGTGTATGAAAATGACACGTTGCTTAAAGTAAAAATGATTTCAAATCAGCATATTGTTGTAGAAGATGATCAACAGACCAGTTTCGTATTAAAACAACAAGATGAAAATGTTGTTTGGTCTTTTTTCTAATGGATAAATAATATGTATCTTATGCTTGTATCTAGATATTTATCCTATTAAATATTTAATTTGATTTCTTAAGTTCTACCAATATCGGACAGCAATCATTTTCAGTACTTTTACAGTCATCTAACCAAGTTGCAAGACGTTGTTTGAGGCCTTGTAACTCCTGAATTCTCTCATCAATCTTGCTTAAACGTTGCTCGATGACCTGACGGACTTGGATACGATCGTCTAAATTTAAGGTCAATAATTCTTTAATTTCATTGAGTTGTAAGCCTGCATCTTTGGCTTTTTGGATGAAACTCAATGTCTCCAAATCTTGTTGATGATAATAACGATAGCTTTGCTTGGTTTCGGGCACGCGCATTAAACCAATCCGTTGATAATAACGAATCGTTTCGACATTGATATCACATGCCTTTGCTAATTTACCGATAGTAAGGTCCACGCTATGCTCCTAAAATCATGCATTTAAAAATCATTCTCAAAAGTGCTTGACTCTGTACCTAGGTACAGACTTTATCCTACACTTATCGAGTAATAAAAGATAGGTCGAACCATGACTCAACATGAGACTTCATCATGCTGTTCAAAAGACAAGCAAGTTAAAAAAAATGCTAGTGACGATGCTAAAACAGCGCAAGTAAATGAATCCGTCAAGGCTTCATCTTGTTGTGTACCTAAACCTAATGAACCAAAGAAAAGTTCATGTTGTGATTCTAAAACTGAATCACAACCTATTAAAGAACAAGTAAAAAAATCATCCTGTTGCGGTGGAGGACAAAGCCATCAACACCATGTAGCCGCCGATGGCCAAACCGAGATCGATCCAGTCTGTGGCATGTCAGTCAAGACCACGACTGATTTAAAAACGGAACATGAAGGGAAAACTTACTATTTCTGTAACCCATCTTGCTTAGAGAAATTTAAACATGATCCAGCGTTTTATTTAGTCCCTGTGGAGCAACGCCCAGTACCCGAAGGGGCAATGGATATGGATTATACCTGTCCAATGGATCCAGAGATTGTGCAAAAAGGGCCGGGTACTTGTCCGATTTGCGGTATGGCGCTTGAGCCGATGCAACCGACTTTAGATGAAGGACCAAATCCTGAACTGGTTGATTTTAGTCGGCGTTTTTGGACAACTTTGCCTTTAAGTTTATTGGTAATGATCTTAGCGATGGGCTCACATATTCACGCTTTTATCTCACCACATATTCAGCCATGGATTGAGTTGGTGCTCAGTTTACCTGTGGTGTTATGGGCAGGTTATCCGATTTTACAGCGTTGCTTAATCTCCTACAAAACTGGTCATCTCAATATGTGGAGTTTGATCGGTGTCGGTGTGTTCGCGGCATTTATTTATAGTGTGGTTGCAACAGTCTTTCCATCAGTTATTCCTGTTGAAGCCAAAACAGGGCATGGTGTCGCTGTATATTTTGAAGCAGCCTGTATGATTGTGTCTTTGAGTTTGCTGGGGCAGGTTCTTGAGCTAAAAGCACGTTCCCAAACGGCCAATTCATTAAAAGCACTGTTACGTTTACAACCTGCCAAAGCTAAATTGGTGCAGCACGATCAAGTTGCGGATGTTGATATTGCCATGGTCAAACAGGGCGATATTTTGCAAATCTCATCGGGTGAGCAAATCCCTTTAGATGGTGTTGTGGTTGATGGAAACACCTATGTCGATGAGTCGATGATGACAGGTGAACCTGTGCCTGTGAAAAAACAAAAAGATGATCAAGTCATTGGTGGAACGATTAATCAGCAAGGTTCTATTCGTATTCAAACGACTGCTGTCGGAACCAATACCACTTTAGCCAAAATGATTCAGACTGTAGCGGATGCACAACGTTCCAAAGCACCATTACAACGTATTGCAGATGTCGTGGCGAAATATTTTGTGATTGCGGTACTCACGATCAGTGTTTTGACCTTCATTGCATGGATGGTTTTTGGTCAAGCACAGTTTGATTTGGCTTTGATGTGTGCGGTAGCCGTTTTAATTATTGCCTGTCCATGTGCTTTAGGCCTGGCAACGCCAATGTCAGTGATGGCAACCACAGGTCGCGCAGCCCAAAAAGGGGTGCTATTCAAAGATGCTGAAGCGATTGAAGCATTAAGCAAAGTAAACACCCTGATTATTGATAAAACAGGCACACTGACTGAAGGTAAACCTAGTTTAAAAGAAATTCAGCCATTATCGACGACTTATACTCAGGCACAAATTGAACGATGGATTGCTTCGATTGAGCAATATTCCAGTCACCCCATTGCACACACTTTGACTAAATTGGTGGAAGCAAATCAGTTGCTCAATGTGGCTGATTTTGAAGATGTGACAGGTTTCGGTGTTAAAGGCAATATTAATGGCAAAACACTATATATTGGCAGTCAGAAATTGGTTGAGCAGCTTGATTTAACACTCAGTGAAGACTTAAGCAAAACGCTAGACCAAAAACGGTCGCAGGGCGATGTGATTAGCTTTCTGATGTCAGAACAAGAACTAATTGCTTATGTTTCGATTCATGATGCGATTAAACAAAATGCCAAAGCTGTGATTGATCAACTCCATGCAGATGGCGTTGAAGTGATTATGGCGACAGGTGATCATGAGAAAAATGCAAAAATGGTCGCTGATGCTTTAGGAATCAAGCAAGTTCATGGCAATCTTGATCCGAAGCAAAAACTTGAGATCGTCAAACTGGCGCAAGCGCAAGGCAAGATCGTCGCAATGGCAGGGGATGGAATTAATGATGCACCTGCGCTTGCACAGGCTAATGTTGGGATTGCAATGGGTACAGGCACTGATATCGCTAAACAAACGGCACAAGTCACCTTAGTCAAAGGTGATATGCAAGGGATTGGTCAAGCGCTGCATATGGCAAAACTTGGTGTAAGAAACATGAAGCAGAATCTTGCATTCTCTTTTGCTTATAATGGATTGGGTGTACCTGTAGCAGCAGGAATATTCTTCCCATTGACTGGGTTATTACTTACACCAATGTTTGCAGCAGTGGCGATGTCGCTGAGTTCATTGTCTGTTGTGGTGAATGCATTGCGCTTAAACCGCTCTTAAGCTTTCTCTTTTCATTGTTGTTAGTCCGCTGTCTGGTTTTAGAGCTAGACAGCGTTTTATGGGCTAATATGACTATTCTGCCCAAAGCTAAAGTCATTGGGTCAATTTTATTTGCGTGTGATTTGCTTAGTGTGAAATGATAATTCACAGGAGTGAAAAGATGTTTGTGCAACAACAAAAAAAACTGCAATACAACAACTGGATCCGATCATTCTCGCTTGCATCTACATTGGCAGCTTCATTGTTGATCTCATCTAGCTTATACGCTGCGCCAGCCGAGAAACTTGATCTCACTTTGTCTCAGCATTCGCAGAATAAAATCAAAACTTTGCTCAATGATCCAAAGATTTGGAAGCAGATTCCCAAACAAGTGACTTTATGTGTGTATTCACCGAATGGGGAACATGGTGAAGCATTTCAACAAGCCACCAGTTATATCAGTGAATTACCTCGTATTGTACGCATTGCTAAACAATATGGGGTCAATATGAATATTACTCGACCTTCCAATTTACAGCTCAAGATTGATCTGGACTATCCAAAATTAAAACAAAATGCATCGACCATGGTGACGCTCAAAGTCTATACTAATGAGGGGGTACTAACGGAGGACTTTCGCAGCAAACGTTGTGATGGTGCAGGGATTAGTAATTTAAGAGCAAGACAATTTAATCCGTTTGTAGGTAGTATTGATGCGATTGGTGCATTACAAAACTACAAGCAACTGACCTCAGTGATTCAATTATTAGCACATCCTAAATTTGATGACAAAATGATTAATCATGATTATGAAGTCGTGGGCGTTGTACCGCTTGGTGCTGCTTATATCATGGTGAGTGATCGAAATATTAATACACTTGCAAAAGCCGCTGGACGAAAAATCGCAGTATTCTCATTTGATCCAACGCAAAAGAAGTTGGCTCAAAATGTCGGAGCACAAGCCATTTCAGTGGATTTAGCAACGGTAGGACCTAAGTTCAACAATAGAGAAGTCGAAATCATGGCTGGCCCTGCGATTTTGTTTGATCCTCTAGAATTACATAAGGGCATGACGGATAAATCAGGAAAAATTGCAGGTGGGATTATTCGTTTTCCTGTTGTACAGGTTACAGGTACTTTGATCATGCATCGCAATAAATTCCCAGCGGGAATGGGACCGATTGCACGAGAAATCATCTCTAAACAGTTGCAGCCTGCATTTGATTTTGTAGATAAAATTGAAAAAGATATTCCTGAAAAATACTGGATGGATATTTATGAAAGTGAAAAACCTGGCTATATGCGACTGATGCGAGAAGCACGTATTCAAATGACCAAAGAAGGTTATTACGATAAAGACATGATGAAGTTACTGAAACAAGTCCGTTGTTCGCAGCAGCCGACGCATTATGAATGTGCATTGAAGGATGAGTGATTTTTATAGTCAGACAAATGCCTAAAATTCTGCGAAAAGAGTAGAGATTATTTATATATAAAATTTTATTCGCGAGCAGTTAGCTCATACGATTAACAGTAATGTAAATGTTGGGATATGCCATAAAGCTTTCTGAGGAGAGTTTTATGGCATTTTATTTAAGTGGTTTAGAGATTACACCATTCTTTTAAAGCATGAAATTATAGCAAGACTAAGCCATCCAATGTTCAAACCAGATTCGTCAATCGCTATGATAAATTCAAGTAAAATAAGAGATTAGCCAGTTTATTAATTTGACATTTTTGACATCAATTTGTCTTCCTCTTCGGTCAATTTTTTTATAGCTCTTTCTCTCATACTTAAAATATCTTGATAAATTCAAGATGATGTTAACCCTTTAATTCGTTTTATTTTTGGTCAAATTTGTACTACAAAGCATGTTAGACATAAAGATATATGGGAGGGGGTAGCTGAAATATTGAGTAGAGTTTAATAGAGGTTCTGAAAATGTCACGATTATTCCCAAAACAAATTATTGCTCCAAAACCATTGCATGAGATGATTGACTATTCAGGAAAAAGAAATGGTCGGCCTTTTGATGTCGAAACGGAAACGCATACACCTCAAGGAAAATATACTTGTGTTCACTATGGTGTGATGATTCCTAATCTCCCTGAGCCCTTTAATTTTTTGAACCTTTTGACTGTGGTTGGGCAACCTCGAGTTAAAATTTTTCGAAATGAACATTTAATTAAAACTTCAAGTATTGATACAGCAAATGTATTAATTGGTACAGCTATAGGAACAAAAGACTATTTTAAGGGCTATAGTATCAAAAATGACTGTGCTTTAGTAAGTAATGGTTCATCTTTATGTTTTGGTCGAGATTTAGTGTTAGAAGGCACTTATCCTAATTTTCATGTTTATCGTGAAGGGCATGAATTTAATTTTGATTTGAAAATCACTGCAACGGATAAAGTTGCAAACTTTGCTGAGTTAACTTTCGGTTTATATAATCATTGGGCTTTACTCTGCCAATATGAAGGTTATCTCGAATATCAAGGCAAGGAGACCCATGTCGAAGGTTTGTGTACCTATGAATATGCACGTGCAATAGATATCAACTTGCATATGAACTATTTTACGTATCATATTTTAAATATCGATGAGAAAACTCAGGTTCTTTTAGTTGAAGTACTTGGTCCATTGAATCTTGTCTTACAACGCCGTGTGTATATTCGTGCGATTGATGATCATGGAAGTATACATTCTGAAGATTTTAAATTAGAAGTTCATGAGTTTGAATCACAACGTTCTATAACACCTAATGGTTTATCGATGCGTTTGCCTAGAACTTTTTCATGGAGTGTTAATGATGAAAAAGGAAAGCTTTTAATTTGTATTGATGGTGTAGCAAATGGCGATTTTAAGTATGGTATGGCTGGTGGTTATGCAGGAAGTTATCAATATAAAGGTACATTTCGAGGTCAAGCAGTAGAAGGTATAGGTTATATTGAATATCTTGATACGCGGACAAAGTAATCTAAATCATGCAACCTCAGCAAGCATTAATGAAATATCAACAGATACTAATTTAATCATAAGCCTAATGTCTAAAGAATTGATCATAAAAGTTGCAGAAATGATTTATCTTATGAGAGATATTCTTTTATAAGGTAGATCATGAGTATTATTCTTGAACTCAAAAATAAACTACAAAAACAGAAGATAGGCTTGAATAGGCCTGCAACATGGCAAGAAGTTTTGGCTTTTGGATATAAGTATCAAGTTAAATTATCACCAATTTTAAGAGCGTACTTCTTAGAGTTTAATGGTATAGCTAACCGAGATATGGATGATAACTATTTTACATTTTTATCGCTAGCTGAATTTAGATCAGTGGAAAGTATTTCAACAAATAGTGATTCAGATAAGCTTTTATATCCTAACTGTTTTGTATTTTCAGATTATTTAGTGTGGTGTTGGGGATATGCAGTGCAACTAGATCAAATAGGGTCTGATGGTGTTGTATATCAAGTAGCAAGTACGCCTATGAGAAAAGTTGCAGATTCATTCACAGGGTTTTTACAACAATATCTGATTGATAGTGATGAAATATGATAAGAGAAAAACTGTGGTGCAGAGGGATATTTAGAAAAATATAAAACACTCCAGAGATGCCGCTGCATGTCGTTACCCTTGAACCCTAAAGTTCAAGGTGGAGGGCGCCGCATACTTGCTGGGTTTTCTGCACGGGGCAGACATACACTCTAAATATACAGAACACCATCCTAAAGTGATGATATCGGCTCAGGGGAATCGGACCCGCTGGCGAACATCCTAGAGATAGACTTAGTATAACTGATCTTGACCTGATGACAATGTTTGCATGTAAAGATACTTACTAATTGATGAGGCTTTGTGCAATCACCATGTTTATTGAACAGTTTGCTCTACATCTTCCAAAATCGTTTGGAGTAGATGTTCACAGTGTGCGTATTGCTGTAAAGATTTATTTAAAGCAAATACTTCCTGAGCCATTTGTAGTGCAACCATAATGACTAACTTATTGTGTTCTACACGTGGCGCACTTCGACGCATGTCATGAAATTTTTGATTGAGCAATTCAGCAGCGCGTTCTAACTCTTCACGCTTATCTTCAGTCGTATTTAAGCGAAAAGTCTGTTCAATTAAACGTAGTTCAACAACGATAGGTTCACTCATGATTAAGATTCCTCGTGAGTTTCAGCAATCGGGTGAGCAAGCTGCTGAATTTCTTGTGCATGTTGATCTTGTGCTGTGCCTAAAATTGCGAGACGTTGAATAATTGCTTCAACTTTAGCCTTCGCTAATTCATTTTTTTGTAATAAGCGGTCACGATCTTGTTGTAGATCTTGGATTTCTTGCTGATTATTACGTTGTTGCGCTTGTAACTTTTCTTTCATTACGCGCAAATCATTACGCTCCGCCAAGATTTCTTGGAAGCGGTTTTTTAAATCAGTGGTACTTTTCTCTAAACGGCTATAGCGTTCAGCTAAAGTTGTTGCATCATTATTCAGTTGTTTAAATTGATCTTGTAACTGAGTCAGTTGTTCAGTTAAGTTATCAACTTCATCCTGTTTTTGCGTGATGATGCTATTCTTCTGCACAATTTGTGCATGATGTTCAGTTGCAGCTAATTGTTTAGCTTCAGTAAGCGATGTGTTTTCTCGCTCTATATGGCGTAGGCGTGTTTTTAATACGCCAATATGCGCTTGTAGACGCTGTAATTGTTCTAACATAACGAAGGTCGCACAGAGTTGCAATCAAAGGTAATATATACAGCAGTATAGAGGTTGGATAAACGAATGCAAGACGATATTTCAGGTTGGAACGAATGGAATGCTCATTTTCAAGGGATTGAAGAGATTTCAAGCCCAAGTGAGTTACATGGATTACTAACAGGTATAGTTTGTGTGACACAAGCGCCGACAACTGATGAATGGTCACAAATCTTAAACACCTTAAATGTACCTGCTTTAACCGCTGAAGCATTACAAAGTTTGACTGATGAGGCAGATGACGTATCGCATGCCTTATCTGATGATGAACTGGATTATTTACCAATGTTGCCAGATGATACCCATGTGCTCGAAGAGCGTGTTACTGCATTAGCAGATTGGTGTGCAGGGGTCGTATTAGGTTTTGGTTTAGCTTGCGGTCGTATTCGTGGAGATGAACAAGAGCTGATTGAACATTTACAAGAAGTTGCAGCCGTTGAGTTTGAAGATTCAGATAATGATGAAGAAGGTGAAGAAAGTTATCTGGAACTGTATGAATTCGTGCGTCTAATTCCTGTCAGTTTATCTATCGGTCGTACAAAAACGCCTGTGGCTGAAAGTTCTTTGTTACAAAACTTTCATGCGAAAAGCAGAAACCAAGATACCGCAGTTGATCCGCAAACAGTCGTTGAAATGTTTACCCCACATCGTCCGAGTTAACTCGGGCGCTGCCTTGAAACTTTATCATTAAAGATACTTACAATCCTTCATCTTCATCAGTAGGGCGATATGAAACTCAATCAAGCAGATTTTAAACAACGCCGCGATCTTCTCGCTGAGAAAATGGGCAGTAATAGCATTGCCGTGATTGCGACCCGAGCAGAAATGTATCGTAATCGTGATGCTGATTATAAATATCGTGCAGACAGTAGTTTTTATTATCTCACTGGATTTGCAGAGCCAGAAGCAGTTGCCATTATTGAAACCTTTGAAGAAGGTGAAGAATATAGCTATAGCCTGTTCTGTCGTGAACGGAACCGTGAAATGGAAATCTGGAATGGCTATCGTGCTGGAGTCGACGGTGCAATTGAAATCTATGATGCAGATGAAGCTTATGCAATTGATTTATTAGATGAAGAAATTATCGAGAAGTTGTTAAATAAACAGCGTCTTTACTATCGTATGGGGCAAAATGCTGAATTTGATGCGAAAGTAAGCCAATGGATTCAGAAAGCTGATGCACAACAGCGTCGCGGCGGTACTGCACCTGCTGAAATGATCCAACTTGATCGTATTGTGGATGAAATGCGTCTGAAAAAATCAGCGCAGGAAATTGAGCTGATGCAGATCGCATCGAATATCAGCGCAGAAGCCCATACCCGTGCCATGCAAACGGTTAAACCTGAGATGATGGAATACGCACTCGAAGCGGAACTGAATTATATCTTTGGAAAAAATGGTTGTATGCCTGCGTACAATAGCATTGTGGGTGGCGGTGAAAATGCCTGTATTTTGCATTACGTTGAAAATAATAAGCCGTTAAAAAATGGTGATCTGGTTTTAATTGATGCGGCTTGTGAGTATGAATGCTATGCCTCAGACATTACCCGTACATTCCCTGTAAATGGTAAATTTAGTCGAGAGCAAAAAGCACTTTACAATATTGTTTTAGATGCCCAGCTTGCTGCAATCGATGCCACCCGTATTGGCAATAATTATAAATATCCGCATGAAGTCGCTGTAAAGATTTTAACTCAAGGTTTGGTTGATCTTGGTCTACTCAATGGTGATGTAGATGAGTTGGTTGAAAGCGAAGCTTTCCGTCAATTCTTCATGCATGGGACAGGTCATTGGCTCGGTATGGATGTGCATGATGTAGGTGCCTACAAAACAGGCGAAGACTGGCGTGCTTATGAAGCAGGTATGGTGGTCACAGTTGAGCCGGGCTTATATGTTGCACCAGATGATGAAACGGTTGATGCCAAGTGGCGCGGTATCGGTATTCGTATCGAAGACGATATTGTCGTGACGGAAAATGGACCATTGGTTCTAACCAAAAATGTGGTGAAAACCGTTGAGGATATTGAAAGCTTGATGGCGGGTCATTAGTTTGATATTTATCAAAGAGGCTTATCAATTGATAAGCCTCTTTGTTTTCTTGGATATACAAAACAACTTTTGAAGATCATTTATAAAAACACAGACCAAACAAAGTACAAATTCCCTTCCTGAGTTGAGTTAGAGTAAGATAGTCCCGAAACGTCAAATCATGAAAAACTGATAAGGAATAATATTATGCAGCAACAAGTCATCATTGTCGGTGGGGGTATGGTTGGACTCAGCCTAGCCTTAATGTTGGCAAAATCTAATATCGAGGTAAAGCTATTAGAAGCTGTGAAATATCCAAATTACGATGACGAAAACCTTGCGCCTTATCATTCTAGTTTTGATGCAAGAAATACTGCATTGTCACGCCGTAGTGTGCAGATTTACCAAAAACTAGGTTTGTGGGATGCCTTGCAACAACATGCAACGCCAATTCTTCAAGTCCATATCACTGAACAGGGCAGCTTTGGTAAGGCACGCTTAGTTGCAGAACAAGAAAAAGTAGAAAGCTTTGGACAAGTGATTGAGAACGCTTGGCTTGGTCGAGTATTGTTGACTCAAGTCCGTCAACACCCATTGATTGAATTGATTGATGGTGTGCAAGTCACTTCCTTGATCCAAGATGCAGATCATGTACACATTGAAGCCATGCGAAACGGCGAATATATCCATTCATTGAAATCAAAATTAGTGATTGCTGCGGATGGTCGTGATTCATTCTGTCGTCAAGCGATTGGTGTGGGGGTGGATGAACATGATTATGATCAAGTTGCGATTGTCACCACCGTACAAACCTCTAAACCACATCAACAAGTCGGTTTTGAACGGTTTAGTGCGTTAGGACCGTTGGCACTCTTACCTTTACCAGGTGAATACCGCCGTTCTGTGGTGTTTCCTGTGAAAAAGGGCACAGAACAGCCATTTTTAGGTGAGGAAAATGCTCAATATTTCCTTGATACCTTGCAACACACCTATGGTGATCGTGCTGGGAAGTTTGAAAAAACTGGGAAACGTTTCTGCTACCCATTGTCACAAGTCTTAGCGCATAAACAAGCTGTTGGACGAGTGGTGTTGATGGGCAATGCGGCACATACCATTCATCCTGTTGCAGGACAAGGTTTTAACTTGTGTTTACGTGATGCTGATGTCTTAGTTCGCTTCTTAATGGAACAATTGGCGAAGTCTGATGATATTGGTCAGCCAGATAATTTACTCGCTTATGAACAAGCGCGTTTAAAAGATCAGCAACGTGTGATTAAGTTCTGTGATTCCGTGGTGCGTGGTTTTAGCAATCAAAATCCAATTTTAAAATTAATACGTAATACAGGATTGGTTGCCTTTGACGTGATTCCGGGAATTAAGCCGTTGGTTGCCAATTATGCAATGGGGCTGAAAGCATGAGTGAAATTTTAGATGTGGTCATTGTCGGAGGTGGCTTGGTTGGTGGCTTAACAGCTTTGCTATTGGCGCAAGGAGGCGTGCAAGCCACAGTATTGGACGCTGCGCCAGTACTTGATCAAGAAAAAACACTTGCGGTGATGAATCCTCGGGTACTAGCACTCAGTCAAGCCACTATTCATTTACTGAAAACGGTTAATGTGTGGGATGATTTAGCACGTCAAATGCCATATTCAGGCATGCAAGTCTGGAATAAAAATGGCTATGGTGAAATCAATTTTGGACATGCATCTGAGCAACCACCACAACCTGATCAAGCTTTAGGTTCGATGGTGGAGCCAAGTGTCCTGAATGTTGCGATTCAACGAAAGATGCTACAGCAACTCAAAGACTACCGTACCCAAGTTAAAGTGATTCGGATCGAGCAAATTCCGCAAGGTTGGTCGATTGAATTGGCTGATGGGACTACGCTTAAAACCAAATTATTAATTGGCGCAGATGGTGCGAACTCATTTGTGCGTGAACAGGCTTATATCGATTTAGATGTACTGGACTATCAACAAGCTGCGATCAGTTGTGCGATTAAAACAACACAACCCAATCACTATGTGGCACGTCAAATTTTCTTGCCGACTGGGCCTCTGGCTTATTTACCAATGGCAAGTCTTGATGCCCAAGAAAATGGCTATTGGCAGTCGATTGTGTGGACTTTGCCTGATGATTATGCCGATGAATATTCAGCATTCTCTGACCAAGAGTTTATGCAATTGCTGACTCGAGAAAGTTTACAAATGCTTGGTGAAGTGGTTGAAGTACGTTCACGCGCGCAGTTTCCACTCAAAGCTCGCGCTGCACAGCGCTACATTAAATCAGGCTTGGCATTGATTGGGGATGCAGCACATGTGATTCATCCTTTAGCTGGGCAAGGTGTCAATATTGGTTGCTTAGATGCAGCGGTGCTTTGTGATGTTTTGCTGCACGATCTAAAACGTGGTGTGTGGGCAAATGAGCAGACTTTGTTACGTTACGAACACCAACGTAAAGGGCAGAACGACGCCATGATGCACAGCATGTCTGCGATTGGTTGGTTGGAAAGTTCTGAGTTATTTCCGTTCGTGTGGGCGAGAAACTTTGGTTTAAAACAGGTCGAACAATTCGATTGGTTTAAAGATCGTTTTATGCAGCAAGCGAATGGTTTAAAGACCTTACAAGCAACGCGATATGCTTGCTAAAAAATAGTAGATATTTTTTAAACAATCATTTATAAATCAGAGTGAATTTGGTCGAAAAAAACACGATTTAACAAATATTGTGCTTTGCGAAATGATGAGAGCTTGTTAAATTTCACCAAGTTCTGATGACCAAATAACGATGATGAAAGATCAGTCATTGTGGGGAGAGTAATATGACGGAAATGAATGATTACGACGAAAACACAGAAGACTCTGCTGTTGACGATGATGAGGCAAAAGCTGCCGAAAATGGTGCAGATAGCGAAGAATCTTCTGCTGCCAATGATATTGATCTTGCCGAAGCAGAAAGCTTAACCGTGACTGCTAAGCAAAAACAACGTCAAGCATTAGAAGATGAAGTTGCTGCATTTTTGGCACGTGGCGGGCGAATTGTTGAAGTTCCACCAGACGAACACGAAGATTAAGTTTTTATCTCCCTTGTGCTGTGGTTCACACAGTGCACCCAATCCCAATTACAGTGGGACTCCTCCCTTTCAGAAAGGGAGGTTGGGAGGGATTTCAATAGATATTATGCTTTCTTGTGTTGATGCGATTCATGTTCACACTCAAGGGGATGATTTAATTCTTTTAAAATCCCACATTGTTCAATGGTGCGATGCTGTGAACATTGCTGTTTGAGATGGGTTAAATCTTGCTTTAGATGTTCTAGATTCTTAATTTTTTGGGAAACCTCTGCAAGGTATTGATCAATGAGTTGATCGACTTCTTTACATGTTTGATTTGGACTTTTTGCTAAATCTTTTAACTTTTGAATATCCTGTATGGTGATTCCGAGCTCTCGGCAATGTTTAACGAAAAACAAATCCGAAAGTATCTGTTCAGAATAATAACGATAATTTCCTGAGGTGCGTTGTACTTTTTCTAAAAGCCCAATTTTTTCATAATAACGAAGTGTATCTACAGATACGCCTGACTTTTTTGCTAATTGTCCAATTGTAAAATTTACCATGCTTGACTCTGGAGTTACTCAAGGGTTTTAAATTACTATAAAACATAGTGTGAGAAAAGTCATGGCAGGATGTGGGTGTAATACAGCTCCTTCAACGCAAATCATTAGTCCAAAGTTTAGAAAAGCATTGTGGATCGCTTTATTGCTAAATGCATTGATGTTCTTTGTGGAAATTATTGGTGGTTCTCATGCACGTTCAGTTGCTTTATGGGCAGATGCGCTGGATTTCGCTGGTGATGCTGTAAACTACGCAATCTCTTTGGCCGTGCTCTCTATGAGCTTGTATTGGAGAGCAACTGCGGCATTACTTAAAGGGATTACCATGGCAGCATTTGGGCTGTTTGTAATCGCTAAAGTGCTTTGGTCATGGTGGCTGGGTGTTGTTCCTGAGCCGATGTTGATGGGCGTAATTGGTATGCTTGCATTGATTGTAAATGTAAGTGTCGCTTTGATGCTTTATGCATTCCGTGAAGGTGATGCCAATATGCGTTCAGTTTGGCTTTGTAGCCGTAATGATGCGATTGCGAATTTAGCGATTATTATTGCCGCAGTTGGGGTATTTGGAACTGGAACGATGTTTCCTGATTTAATCGTGGCATTTATTATTGCCTATTTGGGTGTATCTTCTGGATATTCTGTGATTAAACAGTCGCTTCGAGAAAGAAAACAGTCAAAAGTGGTGATGGGTCATAATGTATAAATCAATTTAGTCAGCAAAAAAGTATCATATCGACATGATACTTTTTTACTTCGAAATGAATTAGAGCAGTAGTGATGCTGCAATACTCCACATCATACAGCCGATCAGAAAATCTAAAACTTTCCAAGCTTTTGGATTGCTAAATAGCGGTTTTAAGAGCCTTGAGCCATACCCTAAACTAAAAAAGAAAATCCATGAAGCCACAATACTCCCGAGCGCAAAACTGATTTTGTCTTCAAATTGAGTCGCCACTGATCCAATAAGCACGATGGTATCTACGTAAACATGTGGATTTAACCAAGTAAAGGCGAAACCCGTTAAGAGTACCTGAGTCAAAGTCTGTTGATGGTTACTATCAAGTTGCATACTTTGGGTGGATTTAAATGCGCCATAAAAGGCTTTAGCGCCGTAAACCAATAAGAAAGTCGCACCTAAATATTTGGCGACTGTAATTAACAGCGGTGATGCCTTCATCAATTCAGCAAAACCCAAAACACCAAGTGCAATTAAGATGGAATCAGAGAGTGCGCAAAGTAAGCACAACCAGAATACGTATTGTTGCTTGAGCCCTTGTTTGAGGACAAATGCATTTTGAGCGCCAATTGCAACAATGAGGCCGCTGCCAATACCAAAACCTTTCATAAAAACGCTAAGAGAGAGCATAACAATAAAACGAAAAAATCAGATGTGAGAATTATCTGACTTTTAAATACAAAATAAGTAAAATTAAGAATATTTAGGTTTGGCTAAAAATAATTTAGGTTTGTCTATGTTAGATAGTAAGCAATGTGAAGCCTTTCTTGCAGTTGCAGAAGCAGGAAGTTTTGATGCTGCTGGCGAGCAATTATATATTACGCCTTCCGCCGTCTCGTTACGTGTACAGGCCTTAGAGAAATATTTAGGTCAGATTTTAATTATCCGTGGCCGACCAAGTGTGCTCACCAAAGCTGGGAAAACCTTATTGCAGCATTTACGTCATACGCGGCTCATGGAACAAAATCTTTTACAAGGTTTGATGGGGAAAACATCTGACTCCGAATTTTATAAGATTGCGTTGGCTTCAAATGCAGACTCATTAGCAACTTGGCTTTTGCCAAGTATTCAGCCCACACTGTTTAAAGAAAAAATCGTATTAGAATTAAAAATTGACGACCAGTCGCATACGCACACGTTATTAGAAACAGGACAGGTCAATGCCTGTATCTCTGCGGAAGAGCAGGTCATGTCAGGTTGCTTGGCTCAGCCATTAGGCAAAATGCGTTATAAAATGTTGGCTTCTGCAGATTTTGCTGCGTATTGGTTTCGACAGGGAGTGAATAGGGAAAGCTTAAGAAAAGCGCCCGCGGTGATTTTTAACCATAAAGATCTGATGCACTCAGAGATGCTATTAAAGTGTTTCGGATTGCCAATGCAAAGTTATCCTTATCATTTTATACCTTCAACAGATGCATTTGTGAAAGCAATTCAACTCGGTTTAGGCTTTGGAATGGCACCTGAAATTCAGGTTCAATCTTTATTAAGCAGTGGTGCATTTGTAGAGATCATGCCAGAAGCTCAACTCGACATACCTTTATATTGGCACCACTGGAAACGGCAGTCTAGACAACTTGATATCTTGACCGAAACGATTGTTCAGGCAGCTAAAAAATTATTGATATAGTTGTTCGGGATTTTCTATGAAATCTATGATGTTGTATGTGGGATGCAAGGTAATGCTATGCAGTGTTCATTACCTTGCATGAATTGACATAACTAAGCTTGGGTCAACTCCAAAGCACGTTGATAAGCAACTTTCTTTTTAATCCCTGTTAAATCCGCAGCCAATTGTGATGCAGCTTTAACTGAGAGATCTTGCAATAAACGCTTGAGTAACTCGTCTAATTTTTCTTGCTCCATGTCTTTAACTTCTAATGCTCCACCAACAACAACGACAATTTCGCCTTTTTGTTGGTTGTGATCATTTTCAATAAAACTGACCAATTCTTTGAGGGTCATTTTTTTGATGGTTTCAAAGGTTTTGGTAATTTCTCGTGCAAAACCAACGGGTCGATCTTCACCAAAGACCTGAGCCATATTTTTAATACTGTCTAAAATTCGATGCGGCGCTTCATAGAAAATCAAGGTTTGCGTTTCATTTTTAAGTTTTTCGAGTTGGCTGATGCGTTGCGATGCCTTTGATGGTAAAAACCCTTCAAAACTAAAACGATCACTTGGTAAACCAACTGCACTTAAAGCAGCAATAGCCGCACATGCACCTGGTACAGGAATAACGCGAATACCGTGTGCTTGCGCAGCACGAACCAATTTAAAACCGGGATCACTAATAAGGGGCGTGCCAGCATCACTGATTAAAGCAACTGATTCGCCTTTTAACATTTTTTGGAGAAGTTGATCAATTTTGTTACTTTCGTTGTGATCATGACACGCCGTAAGCGGAGTTGCGATATTATAGTGCTTGAATAACTGAGCAGATTGACGAGTATCTTCTGCTGCAACCACCGAGACGGATTTTAAAATATCGATTGCACGGAAAGTCATATCATCCAAGTGCCCAATCGGGGTTGCTACAACAAATAATTGAGCACTCATAAAAGGTAACTCCATAATGTATTTAAAAAAATATTGGCTGCTACTCAGTTTGGCAGCATTGATTAGCCCTGCTTATGCGGACGTGTTGGTGATTCTACCTGAATCTGGTGCAATGGCGCGAGCTGGTGACAGCATCAAACGAGGTTACTTGAGTGCTTATACAGCATCGGGCAGTAAAGAAAAAATTATTTTTGTTGATTCAGCAAAAAGTAGCATCGAACAGATTTTTAAAACAAAAGTGAATAAGAAGACGCGGTTGGTGGTTGGCCCATTGGCACGATCTGAAATTGAAACTGTGATGAAGTTGAAGCCGAAAATTCCAGTTCTAAGCTTAAATGACGTCAATACGCAAGCGGACAATGTCTGGCAATTTAGCTTAGCCAAACAACATGATGCAGTGGCTTTAAACAAATTGCTTGAAAAAGATCAAATCAACAAACTATTGATCTTACGTCAAGCGGGAACAGAATCTGCTACTGAATTGCTTATGATGGCACTGATGTCTGAATCTAGATCTGAGATCGAAGTTATCAATGAGCTGCCGAAAAAATTAGCAAAAAAAACAGGATTACTACTGCTTGGTGATCATCAATGGATGGAGCAATTAGGTTCATTACCCAAACAAAATATTTATGCGACACCACTCAGCATTGAGCAGGGCAAGCATATACCAAACGGATTGCGTTTTTGTGATACACCTGCTTTATACAACGGGCAGTGGGCTGATTTAATTGAAGCCTATAAAGAGCAACCTGAAAACATGGCATTTCAAAGACTTCTTGCCTTTGGTGGAGATGCATGGACGATCAGTCAGCAGTTTTTATCTAGCCCGGATAAACAATTTTCCTTTGTAGGGCGTACTGGTGCAATCGATGTTAAAGCTGGCATGATTAACAGACAGCCATTTTGTTATGAACAACAAAAAAATGGGATTCATATTTTAAAATAAGATCACTGAATGATGAAACAACAGTCAAATTTATTGGGGCAATGGGCAGAACAAACCGCGATGTCATTGCTCCGTTCACATGGTTATCAATGTGTAAATCAAAATTATCATTCACGTTTTGGAGAAATTGACTTAATTGTAAAACGTGGAAAAGAGCTTGTTTTTGTTGAAGTAAAAGCAAGATCGGCTGGGAGTTATGCACAAGCTTTCGAAGTGATTTCAAACGCACAGCGACGTAAGATTATTAAGACTGCTCAGTTCTTTTTACAAAGATATCCAAGTTATGGAGACTTTGATTGTCGTTTTGATGTGATTTGTTTTGATTTTCCACAGAAAATTGCAAAAACAGTACAACCAGATTTTTCAAAATTGCAGTATGATCAGCAATGGATTGAACATGCATTTATTTTAGATTAATCGTGGCAAAAATGGTCTGAAGATAAATGTGGAAGATTGAGAAAATGTGTGAATAGGGAGTCTGGCCAAGTGTTAAAACCTTTATCGATTACGCTGCTTTGTGCTGCAAGTTTATCTGGATGTGCAAGCTTTATTTCTGGTGGAACGGGAACGGCACCTGTTGGAACAAGCAGTGGTGAGCGTAGTCTAGGGCAGGTTTTTATTGATTCTTCAATTAAACGTACTGCAAATGTCAATTTGTATAAGCTAGACAATCGCTTTAAACAGGCACGTATCAACATTGAAAGCTTCCACAGTAATGTTTTATTGACAGGACAAGTGCCTGATCCTTATTTGAAACAATTGGCTGAAGACAATGTACGTGCAATGACGGATGTCAAAGCGGTGCATAACTATATCACTGTCGGTGATAAAGTCGCTTATAGCACGATTATGCAAGATTCAACGGTGACTGCAAATACACGTGGTTTACTGATGAGAGCCCCGGTTGTTTCTGACAGTAAAGTTCTTGTACATACTGAAAATGGTGTGCTGTATGTGATGGGACGTTTGAATACTGCTGAAATCAGAGATTTAGATGATGTTTTACAAAAAGTCGGGAATGTAAGTAGAATAGTTACCTTGGTTGATAATATCGATCAATCTTCAGGAGCTGCAACGCCGATGATGGGTTCAGCATCAACACAGTCTTTAGTTGAAACACCAGTTGCCATTGATCCTGATCAGGAATCTGTGACTATTACGCCAGTTAATCCTTAATTTATGAAACAAATTATTCAACAAGTGCAACAAAACGTGATACGGGCGAAAAACTTTTATCAAGAATTTCGCCTGTATGATTTTGCAAGTTATTCAATTAACTATTTGACGCCTAAAGATACTTTTGAAAAAGAAGAGCATCTCGCGTACGGGTTAAAGGCAAGACAGCGTCTAGATTTATATCGCACCAAAAATCCTAAAAAACAGCGACCTTTGATTGTATTTGTACATGGTGGTTCGTGGCAGCATGGCAATAAACGAGATTATCTATTTATTGGAGAAACATTCGCGCGGGAAGGTTATGATGTTGCCGTGATTAATTATCATCTTGCACCTGAACATATTTTTCCAACATTTATTGATGATATTGCTCAAGCTATTCATTATTTAAATCAGAATCAAAGCAAGCTGGATATTTCGACTGACAATATTATTTTGATGGGACATTCGGCTGGTGCTTTTAATGTCATGTCGGTGGTGTATTCAGCCCAAGCACAAAGTTTTAAATATAAAGATAAAATCAAAGCGATTATTGGCTTGGCAGGGCCTTATCATTTTGATTATGTTGGTGATCCTTTATCGGAACATGCTTTTAATCTAAATATTCCCTATCAACAAGTCATGCCTTGCTATTTTATTGAGCCAAATCAGATTAAACATTATTTGCTAATGGCTGAACAAGATCAGTTAGTTGGTAAAGAAAATAGTTATAAGCTTGATAATGCTTTAAGAGAAAAGGGTAATCATAGTCATATCGCGGTGATCCCGAAGACGGGGCATGTTACGATTTTGGCGACGTTGGCAAGTTTGATGAGTCATTATTTTAAAACGAAGCGGACGATTTTACATTTTATGGAAGAAGCCTTAGAGCCTTAAAAATAAAAAAGCATCACTAGGATGCTTTTTTATTCTCGATCATTTGCATAATCATTGCATGCGCAATACTGCCTTTGAACGGAATTTCTGGTAACTGATCAAATTTAAAGAATTGAGCATCACTGATCTCCTCAAGCTGTAATTCGATTTCGCCAGAATCGTATTCCGCATGAAAAGCAATCATGAGATTACTTGGGAATGGCCAAGGTTGGCTCGACATATAGCGAATATTTTTAAGTTTTAAACCCACTTCTTCTAAAGTTTCTCGCTGTACCGCCTCTTCTAAGGTTTCACCAACTTCAACAAATCCAGCAATTAACCCATACATATTGCTCTTGTTATGCGCTGATTTAGCTAGTAACACTTCATCATGACCTTTGGTAATAATCGTAATGATACAAGGTTGTACACGTGGATACTGGTGATATGCACAAGCAGGGCAAACCATTGCATATTCTTTGGTATGAATATCGGTTGGATGCCCACAATGACTACAGAATTTGTGATTACGTCGCCACTCGAGTAGCTGAACGGCACGACTTGCTTGCAAAAAGTCTGTGGTAGACCAGCTTTGGATTAGTTCCCGAATAGGAATAAGTTGATATCCTTCGGGAATAGACTCACCTTCAAAAAGATCGCGTGCAATGACACGATCATTGTGATGTATCGGCAAGTCACTTGCTAATTTTTCAACCTTGGGTAGTTGGAAGTTTTCATCTACTAAAAGTTTTTGATGTTGAAAAATATACGCAAGTGATAGTTGAGACATTAGGCTGCTAAAGTTTGTAATTGCTGACTATTTGATAATGCCACATCGAACATAGATTGCAATACAGGTTGTTTGTTTCTTAGGTTATCGACCAGTAAATCTAAACCTGCAACGACATTTAGAATACAGTTAATTTGTTCCGCATCGAACACTAGGTTTTGTGCTAAACGATTTTCTGCAAAATGTGCTGCACCTAAGAGCGCCGTTTGTTGCGCTGAGCTACCTAAGAATTGGGCAGCACCAGAGAGCTCTTTTAAGTATTTAGGCAATGCTTCTAAACTGTGTGCAGTTGGGTCTTGAATATATAGGCTTAAAGTTTGCGTCAATGTTTCCACGAGTGATTTTGTTTCAGTCAACAAGGCTTTATGTGCTTCATCCAAACGGTCTAAAGAGATATGCATATTATTGACGCGTAACTGTAGACGGCTAGATGTGTAATTACGCTCCAAAATTCCAATTGAATTCATGGATGCTAAAATACTATTCATCAACTGCTGAACTGAAGTCGCATCCGTTAGAGTGTTGGATTGGCTTAATTTTTCAGCTTGTTGTGTTAACTCTCTTGCTGCCTCATTTAAATTCAGCACCTTGAATACATTAGAAAGCTGATTTAATTTTAGCTGAATCTCTTGGGTTTTTTCATTTGACATATTTTGGTGATTGTACTCAATTTCATTGCGAATTTGAGCCATTTCATCCGTCATCAATTGGCTGATGGTGTGAATGGTTTCATAGTCAGGGCCGTATAAATGACGACTTAAAACCTGTAGCTGTGTATCACTCAATAGCTCATCACCAATATTGAGTTGTTCTCTGATATGCTGAGAAACATTGTCTTCTTGGCTGATGCAAATAGATAGAATATCTGCAAGATCTGCGAGGTTACTTTGAAACGCAGGAGGGGCAGCTAAAAACTTTCCAATATTGGTTTCGATTTGAATCAGGGTGCGCAGACGAGCTTCTGTAATCGAAAGTTCATCAATGAGACCTAAGCCAACATTCACCAATTGCCAGTATTGTTGACTTGGAAGGTTGGAAGCTAAGCCAGCTAGATAAACGCCAACCAGTTTAATTCCTTGCAAATCTAATGGTGTTTCGACTTGTTTAATCAGTTTATTTAAACATAGCTTATAAAGCTGATGAATGTATTGCGATTGTTCTAAGCTTGGTGCTTTAGGAAGGTTGAAGCTCGGTGTGATAAATCCAAGTAAGGGTTGGATTGTTTGACCTTCTTTGGTCATCGGTTTGCCCAGAGCGAGCTCTAAACGATTGAGTGTATCCAGTAAAAATTGTGGAACTTTGACTTCGCGAAGACAGATAAACTCAATATAACGTCTCAACATCGTTGTTCCTTCACTAAGCGCAACGACATCACTGATTTTGATTTGTTCAGGTTGAGCCATGATTTTACGCATAAGCTCGGTAGAATATTGAGTAATTTGTGACAAATGTGGCATATCAATCAAAGCAAGTACTTGCGTACATTGTTCAAATTGATTGAGCGCGTCATCAATCCCAAACGGTAGGGCCTGTTCTTCGGCAAGCGTATTTACTGCAGTTTCTACCAATTTAATCGAATTATCGATCTCATTTTTTATTATTAATAATGCCGTTGGGTCGAAATGAATCGAGGTTTGGTAAGACATATGACCTACACCTTTCCTGAGTTGTTATATCCATGTACCTCCTTTTCAGGAGGTCTAAATCACTGACAGTTAATATAACTTAACTTTGAGCACTTAAAATATAAAAACCAACCTCGATCAAAAAAATTATTTGGCGAAAAGGCAAGCTTCTCCATGTTTTTCTTCATATTGTTTGACCCATGTCTCATGTTCATTTAACTCATGTTCTGATGGTTTGATAATGACTAAGTCAACTTGAACACTTTGACGGGTTATTTTCTTTTCATCTTGTTCTGCTTGAGTGAGCGTGTCCATATCAAATGCGACTTGTCCACCGGTCATCGCAAGATAGACATCTGCTAAAATTTCAGCATCGAGTAATGCGCCGTGGAAAGTACGGTCACGTGCAGGAATTTCATAGCGTCTTACGAGTGCATCCAAAGAGTTCTTTTGTCCAGGATGTTTGTTTTTCGCTAGTGCTAAGGTATCGGTGACTTCACAAACTTCAGAGAGTAAAGGTAAGCCAACACGTTTAAACTCCATATTCAAGAAGTTCATATCGAATGCGGCGTTGTGCGCGATAATTTCAGCGCCTTTTAAAAAGGCAAATAGTGTATCGGCAATTTCTGCATATTTAGGTTTGTCTTTTAAAAAGTCATCGCTAATACCATGCACATTTTCAGAATCACCGACAGGTTTTTCTGGGTTGATATAGATGTGAATCGAGCTGCCTGTGAGTTTGCGATTGATCATTTCAATCGCGCCCACTTCGATAATGCGGTCACCATCTTGAAAATAAAAACCTGTGGTTTCCGTATCGAGAATTAGCTGACGAGGGCCTTGCAGATGTACTTTCGCTTCAGTAATCACAATGTGCGGGTGCTGATTTGTGGATGGGGCATCCATCACAACCTCACTAGATACTTCAGTTTCCTCTCCATTGTCTATAATTTCTTCAGGCTCTGACGCTTCAATCATCTCATCTGTATTAGCTTCTAGATCTAATCCAAAAGGATCATTTAAGAGCCAATCAGCTTCAGGCTTTTTTATATCAGCGTTAGCCTGTGTGGGTGATTTCAGTTGTTGAGCAATTTGTTCAGCACCTTGATTGGCTAACTGGTCGGCCATTTCATTGCCTTCATGCCCAGCATGACCTTTGATCCAGTTCCATTCGATATCACGATTGGCACAAACTGCATCTAATTTTTTCCACAAATCTGGGTTTTTTACGTCTTTCCAGTTTTTCTTTTTCCAACCATGAATCCACTCGGTAATGCCTTGTTTGACATAGTTAGAGTCTGTCCAAATAATAAGATGAGCATCTATTGGACAAAAAGAAACGCCTTCAATGGCTGCTTGAAGCTCCATTCGATTATTTGTAGTTTCAGGCTCGCCACCATAGAGTTTATGTTCACCTTGTTCGGTAATGATGTATGCCCCCCAACCCCCGAGACCTGGGTTACCTTTACATGCGCCATCAACATAAAGCGTGATTGTCTGTGACATATTTGAACCTGAACAATAAAACGGATAAAAGCTTGAAGTGTTTCTCATGCAACTACGCATGAATAGACATTCCAGTGGATAGAGAATATTAGCATTCCCATATGAGAACTTGCATTGTAAAGCCAAATTTTGCTTGAGAGCGTTACAAAACTCATCTTTTTTAATTTCTTGTAACATTTCCATGCAAATCACGTTAAATTATTGCCTTGTCTAAGTGACATGCTTTACTACAATGGCAATTCAAAGTAATAAACTAGCGTAAGTGGACTGGAAGATTTTATGTATAAATCGAACACATTGGTGTGGCAAACATCTGCAACATCATTATTCAAAATTACTGTACTTACTTCTGCTCTGGCTGCGTTGGGAATTACAACGGGATGTTCCTCAACACCTCAATCAAATAAGGCTTCATCTTCTAAGCAACTTGGCTCGGGTTATTTAGACGCAAGTAGTTTAGATTCACTTGAAGATTTACTTTCTGCGACGGACATGCGAGCAGTAGAAGGTGATCGTCTACTGGTGTTGAAACACGGTGATGTGTGGAAACGAATGACCGTAGGTTTCAAGATGGATTTGAACCGTCGGGACTCTCGAATTGAAGCACAACGTGGTTGGTTTATTTCTCGTCAGCCTTATCTAGATCGTCTAAGCGCACGTGCCAGCCGATATTTATATCACACTGTGAAAGAAGCAGAACGTCGTGGCATGCCAACTGAACTCGCATTATTGCCTGTGATTGAAAGCTCCTATGATCCAGCAGCAACCAGTAGTGCTGCGGCAGCAGGCTTGTGGCAGTTTATTCCAAGTACGGGACGTATCTATGGTTTACAACAAACCAGCCTATATGATGGTCGCCGCGATGTTGTGGAATCTACACGTGCTGCCTATGAGTTTTTAGGAAGTTTATATAATCAGTTTGGTTCATGGGAATTGGCTTTAGCCGCTTATAATGCTGGGCCAGGACGTATTCAACAAGCGATTAACCGTAATAAAGCCGCAGGTTTGCCAACGGATTACTGGTCTTTAAAACTTCCACAAGAAACCATGAATTATGTACCTCGTTTCTTGGCAGTCGCACAAATTATTAAAAATCCAAATGCTTTCGGAGTCGCGTTACCACCGATTGCCAATCGACCTCACTTTCGTGAAGTTAAATTAGCTGCACCTTTATCATTGAATGAGATATCATCCATTACTGGGCTAAGTCGTTCAGAGTTATATGCCTTAAACCCTGCACATCGTGGTGAGACGATGGATCCGATGAGTCCATTGCGAATCTTAATTCCAGCGGATCTAAGCCCTTCAATTGATGCAAGATTGCGTTCTAATAAAGCTGGTTCAGGTGGTTTTTGGGCAAGTAAAACACCACCGCCTGTGATGAACAATTCATCAGGGGCTTCGACCACAATTCGAACTACAACCACTCCGGCACAGACAAATAGCCCAACACCGAAGACAACAGCGCCGTTGACCACCAGTAATACCTCGAAACCAACGTCAGCTCCAACCACGACCAATGTTAAGGTAAATACCCCACGTGGATCAGATGCTTTAGCATCTTTTGCTGCATCAGCGAATGTGCCAAGTGCGCCACGTATTCCTGTTGCCATCACTCCAGCGGCAAATGTAAAGCCTGTAAATATAGAGCCGCCAATTTCAAATCAAGAGCGTGAGCAAATTGTTGCAGCGATGAAAATCGAAGGTGAGCCGAAGTCTGCTACACAGGTATTAGAACCTCAAGCTACACAAGCTGAAAAGGATCAGGTTGTTGCTGAGATCAAAGCGATTGCACCCAAAGGCACTGAAATCGTAGATCCATTTGATGGCAAGATTAAGTTAACTGCGATTCAGACTAGCCAATCGGTCTCCGACGAAAAAGGCCAAGAAGTCAGTAAAGGTTTTGCTTATCCGAAGAACTTGGTTGAAGACAAAGCGACTGCCAATAGTGATGATGCCAAACGTAATCAGGGTAAGCCTTATATCAGCACTGACAATGATGTTGTCGTGGTTGCACCAAAAGGCAAGCGTAGTACCTATGTGGTTATGCCGGGTGATACTTTAGCTGTGATTGCCCAAAAAAATGGTGTGAATTGGCGTGATATTGCCAAATGGAACCAAGTTGATCCAGCAGGGACTTTATTTGTAGGTACAAGTTTATATTTATATGATGCGAAGCCTCAAGCCGAAGCTGTAAAAGCAACTGAAGCTAAACCTGAGAGCTATGTTGTACAATCGGGTGATAGCCTAACCACCTTAGCGGCTCGTTTTGATTTAACGCTTAAGCAATTGGCTGATTACAATAATTTGTCGGTGACAGATGGTTTGTTTGTTGGTCAACGATTGACGCTCAAAGAACCAAAAAATAATACGCGTGCTCCGCAACAAACAGCCCGCGCGACTGAAACAAAAGTTGCCGCCACACAAAAAGTTGCCACCACATCTTATACGGTTAAACGTGGCGAATATTTAAAATTGATTGCTGATCGTTATGCATTATCCAATCAAGAACTTGCTGATCTAACCTCTGGTCTAACTGCAAGTAGTAGTTTGTTGGTCGGGCAAAAAATCAATGTCCCTTTGCAAGAAGTTGCTGAGCCTAAAAATACCGTTAAATATGAAAATGTAACTGCATCAACCAGCTATAAGACTGAAAATTATACCGTGCAACGTGGCGATACATTATCCAGTATTGCTGCTAAGTCAAAAATGACATTGAGTGAATTAGCTGAGCTGAATAATTTGAAGTCAAATAGCGGTGTGCGTTTGGGTCAAAGTTTAAAAATTCCAGCTGGTTCAACGACACCTGATCAGTATGTGGTTCAGTCTGGCGATAGTTTGAATGCGATTGCAGGTCGATACAACTTGCAAGTGAGCTATCTGGCGGACTTGAATGGCTTGCAACCAACTTCGGGTGTGCGTATCGGTCAACGTTTAAAATTAACTGGCGAAGTGGCTAAGGCAGAAACACCAGCTCAACCAGAAGTTAGCAGAGCAAGTAACGCACCAGCAAACCGAAATACTGCAAATACAGAACAATACACCGTTAAAGCAGGTGAGTCGTTAAATAGTATTGCAAGCCGATTAGGTCTGTCTGGTCGTGAACTTGCTGATTTAAATCAATTACGTGCCAATGCAGGTTTACAACGTGGTCAAACCATTTTGATTCCTAAAACCGTGACTGAATATAAGGTTAAACGAGGAGATACTTTGATTGGTTTAGCCAGTCGATATGGTATGCAAACTAATGCTCTCGCGGAAATGAATGATTTGACACCAAACACTCAACTCCGTATTGGTGATGTTATTAAAGTACCAAATTTATAAGGATATATATGAATTGGTCTCATGGAAGAGCACAAACTCTCATCCTTTTATTTGGTTTGGGATTGAGTAGTCAATTCAGTTTGGCTGCTCAACAAACCACACCTTTCTTGGCTGTACATGCGAGTCCTCAATACTCGCATTTACAGGTTATGCCTTATGCAAATGCACAAGCACCAAAAGGCGGCGTGCTTAGTCAATCCAGCAATGGAACATTTGACAACTTAAACAGCATGAATGGCAAAGGCAGCTCAACCGATGGTGTGAACTATTTATTTGATACCTTGATGGATTCTTCGTTAGATGAACCAAATGTCATGTATCCGTTGCTTGCAGAAAAAGCGACTTATGATCCACATAAGCCTAAATTTGTTGTTTTTTATCTGAATCCCAAAGCGCGGTTTAGTAATGGCGATGAATTGACCGCTGTGGATGTCAAGTTTACCTTTGATACCTATCAACAAAAAGCCAACCCTGGCTTGAAAATGTATCTATCAGATTTAGAAAAGACTGAGGTGTTGTCAAAATACCAAGTCAAATTTACTTTTAAATCTGATGATAATGCCGAAATGCCATTAATCGTCGCAAGCTTACCGATCTATTCCAAGCAAGAATGGCAAAATAGAGATTTTACCCGTGTGACGATGCAGCCAATTTTAGGTTCAGGGCCGTATTTGATTGATCGGATTGATGCAGGTCGAAGTATCACTTATAAACGTAATCCAAATTATTGGGCGAAGGATTTACCTGTCAATCGAGGTCGTTATAACTTTGATCGGCTCAGATATGTGTACTATCGTAATTTGGATGTGACCTTTGAAGGATTTAAATCTGGGCAATTTACCTTGCAGGAAGAAAACATTTCACGCCGTTGGGTTACTGAATATAAATTTCCTGCAGTTCGAGATGGCTTGGTCAAAAAATATAAAGTGAATTTAGCGAGGCCCTTAGATTTTCAGAGCTTTGTATTTAACACCAGACGAAAACCATTCGATGATATTTATTTACGTAAAGCACTGAGCTATGCCTATGATTTTGAGTGGCAAAATAAAGCCCTGTTTTATGGACAATATCAACGTTTACAAAGTTACTTTGCTAACAGTGAATTAGCTGCAGTTGGTCGACCATCTGCAGCAGAAATGTCAGTAATCGATCCGTACTTATCTAAATTAAATCCATTGATGCAAAAAGGTGTCTTGGCGGATTGGAAATTTCCAGCTTCGGATGCCAGCGGTTTCAATCGACAAAATTTATTGTCTGCTCGCCAAATCTTGCAAGATGCAGGTTATATAGTCAAAAATGGTCGCTTACTTGATCGTCAGGGTAAGCCGATTGAAATTGAACTTTTAATTCACCAAGATGGTCTGCAACGGACATTAATGCCTTTTGTTCGTAATTTGAAGCGTCTGGGCATTACAGTCAATATTCGGCATGTAGATGTGCCGCAGTATATCGAGAGAATGCGACGCAGTGATTTTGATATGACCACCATGCGGCTACCTCAATCGATTTCTCCTGGTAAAGAGCAAGCACAATTCTGGGGAACTAAGGCCGCTGATGAAGAAGGAAACTATAATTTCGCGGGTATTAAAAACCCAGCCATCGATCAAGTGATCCAAAAAATTATTGCTGCTGAGAGTCGTGAACAAGTGGTACTGTATACACGGGTATTAGATCGGTTATTGCGCGCAGGCTACTATCATATTCCAACGTATGGAAAGCCCGAAACATGGTTGGCTTATTGGGATATGTACCAACAACCAAAGCAAAAACCAAAACTATCGATTGGTGTTGATTATTGGTGGGTAGATGCTGAAGAGCAAAGAAAGTAAGTCAATATTTGCGGAAAAAATAATCAGTCTGGACAATAATAGGGATAAGATTGATGGGAACATATATATTAAAACGGCTACTCCTGATTATTCCAACTCTGTTTTTTATTTTGTTGATTAATTTTGCAGTGATTCAAATTGCGCCGGGCGGACCAGTTGAGCAAGCGATTCAGCAAGCGCAAAATTTCCAAGGTGTAGGGGTGTCTGGAGGAGAAACAGCACAACAAAGTTCCCAGACTCAATATCAGGGCGCTAGAGGGCTGAGTGCGGACATGGTGGAGCAAATCAAGGCGCAGTATGGCTTTGACAAATCAGCACCAGAGCGTTTTTGGCTTATGCTCAAAGGATATTTAACATTTGATTTTGGTACCAGTTTTTTTAAAGATAAACCTGTTACCCAATTACTTTATGAAAAAATGCCAGTCACTATTTCGCTGGGTTTATGGAGTACGCTGTTAATTTATTTGGTATCTATTCCATTGGGAATACGTAAGGCCAAACAGCATGGCTTGATTTTTGATAAATCTACATCGTTATTATTGGCAGTAGGCTACGCTGTTCCTTCTTTTGTCTTTGCCGTGTTATTGATCGTATTTTTTGCAGGTGGCAGCTATTTCCAATGGTTCCCACTACAAGGTTTGGTATCAGAGAATTTTTCCCAACTCAGTATGCTCGACAAAATTAAAGATTATTTTTGGCATATGAGTTTGCCATTGTTGAGTATCGTGCTGGGTGGTTTTGCTGGTTTAACCTACCTGACTAAATACTCCTTCATGGAAGAATTAAACAAACAATATGTACTTGCGGCACGTTCTAAAGGACTGACTGAAAATCGCGTGTTGTATGGTCATGTCTTTCGTAACGCCATGTTGATTGTGATTGCTGGATTGCCTGAAGCATTGGTTGGAATCTTTTTCGTTGGTAATTTATTTATTGAGATTATTTTTAATCTTGATGGACTTGGGCTGCTCGGCTTTGAAGCAATTGTTCAGCGTGATTATCCTGTGATTTTTGGTACATTGTTCTTATTCACTTTACTTGGACTGATTCTACGTTTAGTCAGTGATGTACTGTATCAGGTGATTGATCCTCGTATTAACTTTGATGCGCGAGGAGTGAAATAATGTCACCTGTAATGCAAGCACGATTAGATCGTTTTAAGAAAAATAAACTTGGTTTTCGCTGTTTTGTTCTTTTTATGATTATTTTTATTTTGTCATTGGCGGCTGAGTTTATCGCCAATGACAAGCCTTTAATCGTGAAGTATCAAGACAGTTTTTATTTTCCTGTCTTTAAAGATTATCCAGAAACCACGTATGGTGGTGTTTTTGAAACAGCAACAGATTATCAAGATCCTGTGGTACGTGAGTTAATTTCGTCTCATGGCTGGATGCTTTCGCCCATCGTTCCTTTTTCATTTCAGACACCAAACCTTGATTTAACTGTACCTGTACCCTCTAAGCCGACTGCACAAAACTGGTTGGGGACGGATGATCAAGGACGGGATGTATTGGCGCGAGTACTCTACGGTCTACGGGTGTCTTTACTATTTGGTTTTGCTTTAACTATTTGTGCAGCGATTCTAGGAATTATTGTGGGTGCGGTTCAGGGTTATTATGGCGGCTGGATTGACTTACTTGGGCAACGTATTCTTGAGGTTTGGGGTGGTTTGCCAATGTTATTTATGGTGATGATCCTCGTCAGTATGTTTACCCCCAATGTATATTGGCTTTTTTTGATTATGTTGTTATTTGGCTGGACGGCTTTAGTCGGGTTGGTACGCGCCGAATTTCTCCGAGCACGAAACTTTGATTATGTTCGTGCAGCAAGAGCACTTGGCGTCACGGATCGGACCATTATTTTTCGACATATTTTACCCAATGCCATGAGTTCGAGTTTATCGCAACTCCCATTTATGTTGACTGCGAATATTACGGCATTAACTGCTTTAGATTTTTTAGGTTATGGTTTACCTCCAGACGCTGCTTCGTTGGGTGAATTACTCTTACAGGGTAAAAATAACCTGAATGCCCCTTGGTTGGCATTGTCTGGCTTTTTTACGCTTGCAATTGTGTTGTCATTATTAATTTATATTGGGGAGGCAACACGTGATGCATTCGATCCAAGACAATAAACCTATCGATCATGATCTTTTAAATGTTCAACAGCTTTCTGTTTCCACCGCAGCAGGACAGGTCTTGGTTGACCAACTCACGTTTAGTCTAAAAGCTGGAGCAACTTTAGCTATTGTAGGGGAGAGTGGTTCAGGCAAATCAGTGAGTAGCTTAGCTTTATTAGGTTTATTGCCAAGCCATTTAAAAACACAAGGGCAAGCATGGTTCAGTGATCAAAATCTATTGGCTTTAGATACGCTAGCTTTACGACAAATTCGCGGACAGAAAATTGCCATGATTTTCCAAGAACCGATGACCGCTTTGAACCCTTTGCATCGGGTAGAAAAAATCATTGGAGAAAGTTTGTTATTGCAAGGATGGTCGCAAACTAAAGTAAGAGAAAAAGTCATTGCTCTATTAAATGACGTTGGAATAGCTGAGCCTGAACAGAAATTAAGACGCTATCCACATGAGTTGTCAGGTGGACAACGTCAACGGGTGATGATTGCGATGGCTTTGGCGCTAGAGCCCGATATTTTAATAGCAGATGAACCGACAACTGCTTTAGACGTTACCCTACAAACACAAATTTTGAATTTGCTTAAACAGCTACAGCAGCAACGCAATATGGCGATGATTTTGATCAGTCATGATTTGAATCTGGTCAAGCGCTATACGGATGATGTGGTTGTAATGAATAAAGGGCGGGTTGAGGAGCAGGGAGCAGTCACTACAATTTTTGCTCGACCAGAAGCGGCGTATACGCAGCATTTGCTTGATCATGACTTTGGTGAGGCACTACCTTCTACTGAGCAGCAAATTATTCTGGAATTAAAGCAACTCGCAGTTAAGTTCCCGATTAAACAAGGCTTATTAAACCGAATTAAAGATTATTTTATTGCGGTTGAACCACTGGATTTGGCGCTGGCACAGGGTGAGTCTTTAGGTATCGTGGGGGAAAGTGGTTCGGGTAAATCGACCTTAGCATTGGCAATTACACGTTTGATAGACAGTGACGGCAGGATCGTTTTCTTAGGAAAAGATTTAAATCAACTCAATGAAAAAAGATTACGCCCTTTACGAACCGATTTTCAGATTGTGTTTCAAGATCCATTTAGTAGCTTAAATCCTCGAATGACGATTGGACAGATCGTTGGTGAGGGATTGGCGCTCAAAGAGCTGAATCAAGCGGTTGTAGAGCAACAGATTGAACAAACGCTTGAGAAAGTTGAACTGCCCATTGATTTTAAAAATCGTTATCCACACGAATTGTCAGGAGGACAACGGCAACGTGTCGCATTGGCCCGCGCATTGGTTTTACAACCTAAACTTATGATTTTGGATGAACCAACTTCAGCCTTAGATCGCACCACACAACGTGCAATCGTGAAATTGCTTAGACGATTACAACAGCAGGAGCAGATCAGCTATATTTTTATTAGTCATGACTTGCAAGTCGTCAAAGCATTGTGTCAAAAAGTGATGGTATTGCGTCATGCAAAAGTTATGGAATATCAATCTACTGAGTTACTTTTTTCACAACCTCAAACTGAATATACCCGTCAGTTGATTGCTGCGAGTCAGTACTAGTATTGCAATTAAATTGACATATGATATTGTCAATTTGTAGGAAGATTGCTTGACAGCATAAAAAATAGATTAAATTAGAGTAATTGCTCTAATTTTTATATCAGAGGATGACCATGAGTCAGATTGCAGACAGTATCACGATTCGTAATACCACTTTTAAAAACCGCATCATTAAGGGTGCGATGAGTGAAGCTTTGGCCAATTATGAAGGGCAACCTAATGATTTACATATTGGCTTATATGACGCATGGGCGAAAGGTGGTTTAGGCTGTGCCATTACGGGAAATGTAATGGTTAACATTGGCGCTAAGAATGAGCCAGGTGTCGTTGCAATTGAAACTGAACGTGATTTGGCAAGATTACAACAATGGGCTGCGGTTGGTAAAAAATACGGAATGGTGCAGTTGATTCAATTGTCTCACCCAGGTCGTCAGTGCCCTAAAGGTTTGAATAAAGAAACAGTTGCGCCTTCTGCTGTTCCATTTAGCCCAATGCTCGCCACCATGTTTGGTACACCACGTGAACTCAAGCATGAAGAAATTTTAGATATTATTCAGCGCTTTGCCACAGCTGCTGCGATTTGCGAGAAAGCGGGCTTTGAAGGCGTGCAGTTACATGGTGCACATGGTTATCTCATTAGCCAGTTTTTATCACCACTGACCAACCAACGTACCGATGAGTGGGGTGGTTCGGTTGAAAATCGTATGCGTTTCTTGGTTGAAGCATATAAGGCTGTCCGTGCAGCAACCTCTGATAACTTTATCATTTCTGTAAAGCTCAACTCTGCGGACTTCCAACGTGGTGGGATTACTGAAGAAGATGTGATTACGGTATTTAAGGCTATAGATGCTGCTGGTATTGATATTATTGAAATCTCTGGTGGTACTTATGAAGCGCCTGCAATGGCAGGTGCTAAAGCGAGTTCTCGTAAGGCAAGTACGATAGCGCGTGAAGCATATTTCTTAGATTTCTCTGAAAAAATCCGTCAGCATGTTTCTTGTAAATTAATGGTGACAGGTGGCTTCCGTACAGTTGCAGGTATGAATGCTGCGCTTGAAAGTGGCGCATGTGATTTTATTGGTATTGCTCGTCCATTGGCTGTTGAAACAGATTTAACCGATCGTTTGATTGCGGGGTATGATGTCCGTTATGCGGTAAACCAAATCAAAACAGGTATTCCTTTTGTCGATAAAATGGCAATCATGGAAATTATTTGGTATGCGGCACAGTTCAAAGCGATTGGACAAGGTAAAAAACCAAATCCTAAATTATCACCATTGTTGGTATTTTTGAATTATGCAAAAGGAAATATCAAAGCGGTGGTGAAAGGGCGGGTAAACTCTCGAAAATCAGCATAATATTTTTAAGGGCTCTTCGGAGTCCTTTTTAATTTTGATGTATAAATAATTTGATCTTCATTTAGAATATCCCTTTTTAAGGGGGATATTTATGATTTGGATCATTATTCTGATAATTGTATGCGCAATTTTTGTATTTGTTTTCGCAAATGTAAATAAAGGGAATAAAAAAGGAGAACGTAATCCTATAAAAGGTCGACGGATCATCTCCATGAATGAACAACCAACATTTTTGAGACTTAAAGAGGCATTACCAGAACACATTGTTCTTGCTCAGGTCGCGTTCAGCGCATTTATGACTGCTAAAGGATATGCAACACGAAACTTATTTAACCGTAAGGTCGCTGATTTTGTTGTATTAGATAAAAAGTTTAATGTTGTGGCAATCGTAGAGCTTGATGACTCATCGCATAAAGGGAAAGAAGCAAAAGATGCTGAACGAGATGCTTTGATTGCTGAAGCTGGTTATCGGCTTATTCGTTATCAAAGAACACCTGATCTTGATCAAGTAAAAAAGGATTTTGGGGTCGGTTTGAGCAGTGTATCGATAGCTACGCCTATTACATTAGCTAAAACTGATTTTGTCTCTGATGCATTTGTAATTGAAACAGAGTCAACCGAAAAAAAAGGAATTTAATCTGTAAGCAATAAAAAAGCCACTGACTTAAAAGATGCAGTGGCTTTTTTGAATTTGGCGTCCCTACGGGGATTCGAACCCCGGTTACCGCCGTGAAAGGGCGATGTCCTAGGCCTCTAGACGATAGGGACTTCTTGAGGTGGGTGTATATTAGGGTTCTGTCACCAAACTGTCAAGAAGATGAGGAGACAGTTTGTTCAAAATATAGCAAAACAGTTCAGCAGTCTTCTGTGTATCGTATAAAGCAGAGTGCGCTTCTTTACCATCAAACTCGATTCCAGCCTGAATACATGCTCTTGCGAGGACGGTTTGACCAAACATCACAGCGCTGAGCGTAACGGTATCAAATACTGAGAAGCTATGAAACGGATTCTGATTTTTAGTGCCAGTACGTGCAATAGCAGCTTGCAAGAAACCCAAATCAAAGTGCGCATTGTGACCAACCAATACGGCATGCGTACAATGTTGTGCTTTACGTACTTCAGTGAGTGATTTGAAAATACGACGTAAAGCACTACGCTCATCTTCAGCCATCGCTACACGCATTGGGTTGAAAGGGTCAATACCAATGAAATCTAATGAACGGCGATCAAGATTAGCACCTTCAAAAGGATTAATATGCGCTTGAAAAGATGGGCCGGGTACAAACTGCCCTTGTTCATCATAGACAATCGGAATGCATGCAATCTCAAGTAGCGCATCGGTCTGACAGTTAAAACCTGCTGTCTCAACATCAACAACAACAGGCAAGAAACCGCGAAAGCGTTGCCCTATGACGGGAGCTTTATTTTCTTGTGTCACACTTTTCTCCATTGCAGTGTTTTACCTGCATGAAGTGGAATGATTTTCTGGTCAGCAAGATAATCAAGCGACTCAGGAACGGTGTGTTCTTCTTTGACTAAGGTGATCGTCGTGGTATTACGTGGTAATCCATAAAAATCAGCCCCAAAATGGCTGGCAAAGCCCTCAAGACGCTCTAATTTTCCGACTTGATCAAATGCTTGTGCATATAGTTCAATTGCTGATGGCGCACTATAACAACCTGCACAGCCACATGCATTTTCTTTGGCATCTTGGGCATGCGGTGCGCTGTCCGTACCTAAGAAAAATTTAGGGCTACCACTAGTGGCAACTTCTAACAAAGTCGTTTGATGTGTTTGACGTTTTAAAATCGGCAAGCAATAGAAATGCGGTTTAACACCACCTACCAACATATCATTACGATTAAATAATAAATGTTGAGGTGTAATCGTGGCGGCAACATTACGATCTTGTTCAACGACAAAATTCGCTGCATCACTGGTGGTAATATGTTCTAACACCACTTTTAATTTTGGGAATTGTCTCAGTAAAGGTGAAAGCACCTCGTCTAGAAATCTTTTTTCACGGTCAAAAATATCAACATGATTATGCGTGACTTCGCCATGAAGTAATAGAGGTACTTGATGTTCTTCAAGTTGCTCAATCACTGCATATACTTTACGAATATCACTTACACCGTTATCAGAGTTTGTTGTTGCGCCAGCAGGGTAAAGTTTGATGGCATTTACATGTTCTGATTCTTTGATTTTACGAACTTCATCAGGTGAAGTGTAATCGGTAAAATAAAGCACCATACGAGGGTCAAAATTAAGCCCTTCTGGAACATGGGCAAGAATACGCTCGCGATACGCTAAAGCTTCTTCTACAGTTTTGACTGGTGGAACAAGATTTGGCATACAAATCGCGCGGGCAAATTGTTTTGCTAAATCTGGTACTGTGCGTTTTAAAGCTAAACCATCACGTAGGTGTGCGTGCCAATCATCTGGTTGTAAAAGTGTAAGAGTATTCAAGGTGTACTTCAAACTTAAAAATAATACAAATAATAATGCATAAAGTGTGAAAATGGTAACTACAATTACGGATAAGTGGCTAACTAAAGTGCACGACGAGATGTGGATTTGTGTTATTTTTATCCAGCACAAAAATACCGTATTATAAGAAGAGTAAAAAGGATGGAAAATCAATATGATCTTGAGCGGTTAAGGAGGTCTAAAGAAGCACTGGAGCAGCTCGTTGTCCAGCATTTTAAGTCAAAAAAAACCCATCAAGCTTTACCCGATAAATTAGAAAATGAGTTTTGGCGGTTTAATATTGACCGAACACGCGTAAATGCGATCCAATTTTTTGGTCAAGGTGTGATCACCTATGCGATTTTTGTGTTGTTGATTTTGCCTTCTAACTTTATCGTGATTCGTGAAAGTGCAGATTTTGTCTCAGATTTCATCTATAGCATTTTGAGTTTAATCGTGGTTGGCATATCACTGTTTCTATTTTGGGTGTTTGCACGCTTTAGAAAATTGAATGCGTTATTTTACCCAGCATCCTGCACCATTGTTTTTTACACAATTTTTCTGACCTCATTACTGATGATGAGCGTTTCAAATGTTGTTCTTCAAAATCAAGCAATGGTCCTGATTGCTTTCTTATATATGTTGGGTTTTATTCTAAGTGGTATTAAACCACTACATATGTTGGTAATCGGTACGCTTGCTGCCATCATGATTTTACTATTTCTGTATTTTTTTAAAATTCCTTGTGATTTCCTCATGATCGGGCGAACCTTGATCGGCAGTATATTACTTGGTTTTTCGATTAGTGTAATGCTCAACTCTAAAGAGCGACGAATATTTTTAAAGTCTAAAATCTCAGAAATAGATGAGAAAATTCTACGTTTACAAGCATCTGAGTTATTGCATCTGAGTCAGCATGATGAACTTACCAATGTTTCAAATCGACGTACTTTTGAAGAGATGTGTTCTTATTATTATGACTTAGCGTGTCAAGAGCAGACATCTTTATCTGTATTGTTTATCGATATTGATTATTTTAAAAATTATAATGATTTTTACGGTCATCAGATGGGTGATCAAGTGATTTCTGAAATCGCTAGAACCATAAAAGGTTCAATTAGACATATGGACTTTGTTGCACGTTATGGAGGAGAGGAGTTCGTAGTGCTTTTACCGCAAACGTCTGCGCAAGGTGCTTATGCAGTTGCGACGAATATATATCGTGCCATCGAGCGACAGATGATTCCGCATGAAAAGTCTTTAGTTTCAAATCATGTCACCATCAGTTTAGGGATCACGGTATTTAATGGAAATCCAAAAATTAGCCAAGAAGTGTTAATCCATACTGCTGATAAAGCGTTGTATCGCGCCAAACAATTAGGGCGCAATCAGATTTATTATCAACCATTACCAAATATCGAAGAAAAATCTTAACAATTAAAAAAACCGAAGATCAAATGAATGATATTCGGTTTTATTTTATTCAAACGACTTGAATTACTCTAAGAATCTTACCGTTACACCAGAACGTACTTTATTACCCAAATCATTGGCATCCCAGTTGGTCAAACGGATACAACCGTGTGATGCAGTCTTGGAAATAAGTGATGGGTTTGGTGTGCCGTGAATACCAAATGATTTTTTGCTTAAACCAATCCAGATATTACCTACAGGACCATTCGGACCCGGTGGAAGTGATAATGGCTTAAGATTTTTTCCTTGTACAAAGTTCGATGGCGAATAGCTGTACCAAGGGTTTTTCGCAACACCTGTTACTTTGTAAGTACCCGTCGGAGAAGGCGTACTTGTACTGCCAATTGTTGCAGGAAATGACGCAATCATTTGGTTACGGCTGTTGAATAGATAAAGTTGTTTTGCACCTTTATGTGCCACAATCAAATGGATATCTTCAGGTAAATCATTGCGCACATTTGCAACAACGATTTTTTCGCCCACTTTATTAAAGTTTGCTTTAGGGTTTAGCTGTCTAAGGAATCGTTCATCCATGTGAAACTTTTCACCTAACATTTCTGTTACGCGAGTGTAATGCAACCCTTTCATTTTCGCTTGGTGAGCATAATCTGAAGGAATTGAGTCAACATAAGGGCCTTTTAAGTCCGCTTCTGTAATGGTGTATTCAACATATGCAGGTTTAGTTTGTTTGGCAACCAATGCATCCCACGTTTCTTTGGTGAGTTGACCCGTTGGTGTTAAACCGTTCATTTGTTGAAATGACGCAATTGCTTTTAATGTGTTTTGACCATTTGCGCCGTCAATTGCACCTGGTGAAGCATGTGCATTGTTTAACATCACATGTGCACGTGCATAAGCAGGCAATTGGCGTCGTGGCATATCTTCATACCATTCAGCAGAGTTAATGGCATCCATAGTCCAAGAGGCAGGAACTTCTGGAGCTTGTGATGGCGTTTTTGATACAGTTGTTGCTGCATCCAATGTCGCTTCACGAGTTGGAGCTGCTGTTACTGCAGTTTCTGGTGTATTTTCTATTTTTTGAGCAACATCTGCTGCTGGGTTTCGGCTAAGCTGAGGTTCAGATGCAGCAGACACAGCAGCACTACTACTTGGCGCTGCATAATCAATTGCCAAAGGATCAATCGGATCTTGGACTGCAGAAATCTTTTGGGGATTTAATGCTTGCTCAGTTGTTGGCGCAGCAAAAGCAACATTAGCAAGAATACAACTTAAACTCATAGCGAGTAATGAGCGAACAAACATGTAATTCAACCTTAAGAATTATTCATTTAGGAATATAAGACTTTGCAAGTATTACAGAAAATGATCAAGCTTGCAGTAGCAATTTTGTGATCAAGCGTTTTTTTCGTCAGTTAAAGTCATGTACCGCATAGCATTATATATCTGGGACGATTTTTGCTATCATGCTTGCCACCTGAAAAAATTTAGAGATTGGTAATGACAACGTTGAAAAATGATCGTTTTTTACGAGCTTTGTTACGTGAACCTGTAGACACCACGCCAGTATGGATGATGCGTCAAGCAGGGCGTTATTTACCAGAATATCGTGAAACTCGGGGGCAAGCAGGAGATTTCCTTTCCTTATGTAAAAATGCAGAATTTGCTTGCGAGGTGACTCTACAGCCTTTGCGTCGTTATGAGCTTGATGCTGCGATTTTATTTTCAGATATTCTCACTGTGCCTGATGCTTTAGGTTTGGGACTGTATTTTGAAACTGGAGAAGGTCCAAAGTTTCATAAAACCGTGCGTACTGAACAGGATGTCGCAAATCTACCGAAATTAAATGCAAAATCTGATCTCGCTTATGTGATGAATGCAGTCTCTACGATTCGATCAGCATTAAATGGGCAAGTTCCTCTGATTGGATTTTCAGGTAGCCCTTGGACTTTAGCAACCTATATGGTTGAGGGTGGTTCGAGCAAAGAGTTTCGTTTCCTTAAGCAAATGATGTATGCCCAGCCAGAAGTGTTACATGCTTTACTTGATCATCTTGCCGATTCAGTCATTGATTATCTCAATGCGCAAATTGATGCGGGTGCACAAGCGATTCAGATCTTTGACAGTTGGGGTGGTGCGCTTGCTCACCGTGAGTATGTCGAGTTCTCGATGAATTACATGACTAAAATCATTGCTGGGCTGCAACGTGAGAAAGACGGACGCCGTATTCCAATTATCGTGTTTACTAAAGGTGGTGGGCAATGGTTAGAAACCATCCTCACGACTGGTGCCGACGCAGTTGGTTTAGATTGGACCACACCGCTTTATACAGCGCGTGATGTGGTTGCTGGTCGTGCCGCTTTACAAGGAAACTTGGACCCAGCTGTACTTTATGGTTCGGCAGCGTCGATTGAAAAAGCAGTGAAAGCAATGCTTGACGATGCATATGCTAATGGTGAAAAAACAGGTTATGTTGCAAACTTAGGTCATGGCATTACCCAATGGGTTGACCCTGCAAAACCTAAAATCTTTGTTGATACTGTACATGAATACAGCCACAAATATTTAGGCTGATATTTTTAAACGCATTTGAAGGGCGGATTTTGTGCAGTTAATTGGATTGGTACTCAGTTTTTTGACTAAGGCAGTTTCGGCTGCTTTATTCGGTATATTGCTTTTAATTGCATTTGCATTAACCGCCCCGATGGGTAGCCATGAATATTATGGCTTCTTTCGCTATGACTATCTGTTGTTTTATGCCTTAGTGATTCAGGTTTGCTTGTTGTATTTAAAGCTCGAATCATGGGAAGAAGCCAAAGTCATTGCTTTGTTTCATATCATGGCAATGGGAATGGAAGTTTTTCTAACTCATCCTGCCATTGCCTCTTGGCAATATCCGCAACCTGCTATTTTAAAATTATTAACAGTGCCTTTATTTGCTGGTTTTATGTATTCGGCTGTAGGCAGTTTTTTTGCTCGATCATTGCGATTATATCAAGTTTCTTTTGAGAACCTACCCACTTTCGGCAATATGCTGTTATTGGCTGTGTTGTCGTATTTTAATTTTATGAGCAAATTTTTTATTCCAGATATTCGTATGGGGCTGTTTATTTGGAGTGTGTTGATTTTTTGGAAAACCAAATTGTATTTCCAATTGGATCAGCATCGGTTTAAAATCCCGATGTTACCTGTTTTACTGTTGCTCGCATTTCTCATATGGATTGCGGAAAATATCAGTACTTTTTATAAAATTTGGCTTTATCCGAGTCAGGTCAATAATTGGCATATGGTCGGTTGGGGAAAACTTGGTTCTTGGTATTTATTGCTCCTGTTAAGTCTGGTATTGGTACTTAAAATCTTAGGGACTAGAGGCAAAAATGGAACTTGGCGATTAAATTAAATAGGAGTCTCTTTAATTTAATCAATTTATTTATAAACGGATCTGTATAAATATTTCAGCGATATTTCAAATTTCATTTGCTAAAAAAGTTGAACCTCGCTATTTTATTTTGTGTGTGTGACTTTCACGGCACGATAGCAATAACAAATATTGAAGAATAATTGATACTGGAGACTTTCTTATGTTAAAAAAAATTGCATTAGCTGCATTACTCGCTGCTGGTTCAACCATGGCAATGGCTGATAATGATGTTGGTTGCGGTGTCGGTACACAGGTATGGGCTGGTAAAAAAGGTGTTGGACCTAAAATTCTTGCTGCGACCACCAATGGTATTTTTACTAACCAATTACTAGGTATTACTTTTGGTACTTTAGGTTGCCGTCAAGGTGGAACTGTTACTGCACAAGTTGTGACATTTACCAATGAAAATGCTGAGTCTTTAGCGCGTGATATGGCAGTAGGTCAAGGCGAAAGCTTAAATGTACTTGCTGAACTCATGCAAATTAAATCAGAAGACAAGGCGCGCTTCTTTGCAGTATCTAAAGCAAACTTCGCTGAGATTTATTCAAGTAAAAATCAACACTCTCTTCAAGTTTTAGATTCTTTACAAAATGTGATGGCAAATGATGACGTATTAAAAGCATACGTTTAATTTGTTGCATGATGAAACCCTGTCCTCGTGACAGGGTTTTCTTATACTTATTTTCTTATTATTTTAATATTTGTTGCTGAATGAAATTTTTAACTTTTGCGATTACTGCCTTTTTATCTCATATTGCACATGCTGCAATTGAGCCAAATATTCAAAACTACCTGCAACTTGCCGAACAAAAAAAATTAGATCAACAGATTACTTGGCAACGTTTAATGTATGCAGACTCATCTGGAAAAAGTGAAGTTGACTATCAAGGTTACTTTTATGCAGAACAAGGTAAAACCAATTTAAATAAAGAATTAGAAGCAGATATAAAAGCATTATTTCTAGAGTCAGCAGATAATCAGTCTATTCGATGTAAATTTCCTGCACGCAGTCGTTGGTTAATGCAGCAGTTAAATATTGATGTTAAACATCTACCAGCGGTGAATTGTCCTGAATTTGAAGAATGGATTAATCAGATTAATCCTTATAAAGCGACATTGATTTACGCAACCGATTTTATGGGCAATCCAAGCTCAATGTTTGGACATACATTATTGCGTTTAGACCCAAAAGATCAAAAAGAATTAAACTTAGTTTCTTATGCAGTGAATTATGCTGCAACGATAAATAATCAAGATAACTGGTCTTATGCATGGAAAGGTTTAACAGGACAATATCCTGGTGAATATTCTTTGATGCCGTATTATCGAAAAGTAAAAGAGTACGGTGACTTTGAAAGTCGTGATTTGTGGGAATATGAGCTGAATTTAACCGCTGAAGAAACGCGTTTCTTGGTTGAGCATATTTGGGAAATGCAGCATGTGAGCTTTCCTTACTATTTTGTCAGCGATAATTGTGCGTATCGCTTGCTGGGGTTAATTGATTTGGTTCGTCCAAATTTAAACTTAAAGGCTCAATTTAATTATGCTGCTATTCCGATCGAAACATTAAAAGCGGTCGATCAGCAACAATTGGTCAAAGAGGTAATCTATCGCCCAGCTTTAGAAACACAATTGCTGGCTCAAGCAAAACAACACGGTACAGCTTTAGCCAAAGTTGCTCATCAAGTCGCTTTTTCACCGATTGAACAAGTCTCCGCTGTCTTGGCATCATATAGTGCGCAAGATCAGGCTAAAATCTTAGAAATGGCATACGATGATTTATATTTGCAATATATTAGCCATAAAGCCGATGGTGATGTCGCACAAGTTCATTTGCGACAATTACTTGCTAAGCGCAGTCAAATCCAGATCGATAAACAACGCCAAGAACCTGAACGTCCAAAAATTCAACCTGTTGAAGGGCATGATGCACGCAATTTTTCTATGAATGTTGGTGAGGTACAAGGACAAAAGTTCGTTGAGTTAGGGCATCGACAAGCCTATCACGATTTAATAGATCCATCTGGTGGCTATCGATTAGGAACACAGTTGCTCTTTTTAAATGGTGCATTGCAATATCGTGATGACAAATTAAAACTTGAACACTTAGATCTATTGGCTGTGAATTCTTATAACCCGATTCAGCCATTTAAAGCGCCACTCACATGGGGATTTAATTTAGGTTGGAAGCAAGAGGCAGTCGCAAAAGGGCAGTTTAGTGAAGATCAGCAACATGGTGTTATGAATCTGAATATGCAGGCGGGATATAGTTTGGCGGATTATGATCGTCAGCATCTCTGTTATGCGCAATTGCAAGGGCATCTGCAAGCTGGAAGCGCGCTAGACAACGGTTGGCGTGTCGGAGTAGGACCAACGTTGGGTTGTATGAATCAATGGTCTGATCAGTGGAACAGTTTGCTACAAGTTGAGTTGCCTTACTGGCAGCATCAAAGTCAATGGAATCTGAGAGTAGGGACACATGTTCAGTATAGTTTGAATGCGAATAATGCGCTGCGTTTGAATTGGCAATATGAACAGCAAGATCGTAAGGACTGGACGAAAGTAGGGTTGGGGTATGTTCGTTTTTTCTAAAGGTTTAATTGGATGAGTGTGGTTCTAAATAATCACACTTCAACTATGACATAATATTTTTTAACCGCCTCAATCACTTCAAATGTACCAATAAATGCAGGAGGAATAATTCCCGCATTGCCAGCAGTCACCTCAATAAAAGAGTGGTTTTTTGCATCATGAATGCGTACCACACCTTCAATAACCTGAAAAAATTCTTGTTTATTGTCTGCAAATTGAATGTTCCAAGCACCCACTTCACATTCCCAAATGCCACAGCTCATATCTGTATGTTCATATAGGCTGTAGGTCAGACGTTCAGGATTACCTTTAACTAAGCGATCAGGGCGAGGGTAGTCAACACTGGCTTGATTCGGTGTTAAATCACCATGACCCGCTAAGTAAATAGATGACATGTTATTCATGCTCAAATCGGTTATTAATAACTTTCAGGAACTGCACTCAAAAACTCACGACGCGCATCTTTATCAGTTTTAAACTCACCCACGAAAGAGACGGTACGAGTAGTTGATTCTTGTTTGCCAACACCACGCATCATCATACACATATGTGCTGAGTCGATGACCACAGCTACGCCACGCGCTTGAGTAACTTCAGCCACGGCTTCTGCGATTTGCTGGGTCAAGTTTTCCTGAATTTGTAAACGACGTGCGAACATTTCAGTAATACGTGCAAATTTTGATAAACCTAACACCTGACCTTCAGGTAAATAAGCGATATGTACACGACCATAAAAGGGAAGTAGGTGGTGTTCACAAAGCGAGTAAAACTCGATGTTCTTCACCAACACCATTTCATAGTTATCGGAAGGGAAAACCGCATTATTGGTCACTTCTTCAAGCGTTTTACTATAACCAGAGGTTAAAAAAGAAAAAGCTTTAGCCGCACGCATAGGGGTATCTTGTAAGCCAGGGCGAGTTAAATCTTCACCAACGGCAGTTAAGATGTTTGCGTACGATTGCTGCATAGACATATAAATGTTCACTTAGGTGGGTTGAACAAAACGGGAATTGTATCAGAAAACGATTAAAAAAATTAATTTTGAACCAAATGCCGATTATTGTTTGTACTTTGGGTTCTTTTCTGCACGTTTAAGCAGCACAAGAACCGCGCCAGTACCGCCTTGGGTCTCTGGTGCACTGACAAAAGCGAGCACATCACGATGCTGTCTGAGCCATCCATTGACATAGGTTTTTAAAATCGCTTCTGGGCCTTTGCCGTGTACAATTTTAATGACATTTTGATTTTCATCTTTTGCCATTTGGATAATTTGTAATACCGCAGCGCGTGCTTGTTCAACTGTACAGCCGTGTAAATCGACCGCTTCAAACCAGCGAATTTTACCTGCTTTGAGGTCTTCAAAAACCTTGTGCTGCAAAGTGGCGATGCGATAGCTGAGCGTGGCTTGGCTTGCGACAGGGTTTAAGATGGCTTGGGTATCAGAGATTTCTGCTAACTCATGTTCAGTTGAGCCTTCAGCCGCAGCGCGTTTTGCTAAAGTTTGTGCATCTACTTTTTTGCGACGAGCAGGTTTAACATCAGCAATATTGTCATTGGCGATCGGTTTTACACCTTGTAGTGCTTTTTTAAAAAGCTCAGTGTCTTCTAATTCTTCAGCAACGGCTTGAGCCTTTTTCGATTCAGCTTGTTGTACGATCTTGCTGGCCTGTGGCTGAGAGATCTGCTTTTTAAATTGCTTCAGTAAATTAAACTGATCTTTAGAAAGCGGTGAATCATGTTTGCTCATAATTTCAGTTAAATATGCCAGATAGGAGATAGGTGCAAAATTATAGTCTGAATCTGATGAGATTTGAACTGAATTGCATTCATGAGGGCTAGTATTGCATTTGAGAGAAAATGAAAAATCCAAGTTGAAATGTCGATTTAATCGTATATAGCTTACTTTATTTAGCTAGGTTTATATAATCTATATCGGATAAAAATTTCATTATCTATTGTGACCTCACCATCAAATTTGAACCCCAATAAATAAATCGCTTTTAGTTTATTTCTTGTAGGTGGGAGTAAAATCGTGATGGAATTAAATTTATATTCATTAAAGGCTATATTAACAATTTTTTTGAAAATTTGCTTGCCTAGCCCCCAATGTCGCGGGTGCAAAACTAAAGCTAAATCTGCATCACCATTCTCAGACTGTAGTCCACCCCAACCAACAAAATTATCGCCAAGCAAAAATGCCCAAATACCATAACCATATTCATCCCAATGCTTTTCTTTAGCATTCACCCAAGCAATGCATTGTTGGTGGTCAAAAACAATATCTTGTGCTAAAGGCATTTGTTTAAGTACGCGTTCATTAGTATTTATTTCAATAAGATCTTTGATGTCAATATGGCTCAAACGGTCAAAATAGATACTCAAAATTTTCTCCTACCTAAAGGTGTTGGGTTTAAAAGGTATTATGAGGTGTCAGAAATAAAAGATAGCTTATTATTTATTTGGGTCATCACTTGATGTTAAATATTAATTATTATGAGTATTTACATTTACTACTATTCATTGCGTTGTGTAATGTTTAAGGTTCAGGGCAAAAATTCGCCATGAACCTTAATATGTTCAGATTTGCTCAGGCTCGCCAAATAATTCAGCAAATGCTTGATCAGGACGAGGCTGTTTCATAAAGCTTTCACCAACAAGGAAAGTATGAATATCATTAGCTTGCATCATCTCTACATCAGCAGGCGTGGCGATACCGCTCTCAGTGACCAATACACGAGAAGCCGGCAGCAATTTCTTTAAACGTAATGAGGTTTCTAAATCCACATCAAAAGTTTTAAGATTACGGTTATTCACGCCTAAAATACATTGCTCAGAAAGCCTTAATGCGCGTTCAAGTTCATATTCATCATGTACTTCAACTAAGACATCAAGCTGATGCTCAAATGCAGTCTTAGACATTTCTTCAAGCTGTTGATCAGATAAACATGCCACGATCAATAAAATACAATCCGCTTGTAACGCACGGGCTTCAACGACATTATACGGATCAACCAAGAAATCCTTACGTAATGCAGGCAAGGCACAATGATTACGTGCGATTGCGATATTTTCATCTGCACCTTGGAAGAAATCTACATCGGTTAGAACCGATAGGCAGGCCGCACCCGCTTGTTCATATTGTTGTGCAATTTCAGCAGGATTGAAGTTTGCACGAATGATGCCTTTTGATGGAGAGGCTTTCTTAATTTCAGCAATTACAGCAGGGCGTTTATGCTGTAAAGCCTTGGCAAAACCACGAACAGGAGTTGCTTCTTTTGCCCATTGCTCAACATCATGCAAACTACGTTGTTTTAAACGTGCAGCAAGTTCCTCATGTTTGCGGTCAACAATTTTACCGAGAATGGTATTTTGAATATCGATCATGAGAAATCCTTAGTCTGCTTGATATTGTTTCAATGTCTTGGTGAATTCAGCCAAGATACTCATTTTTTCTAGGGCTTGACCGCCGTAAAGAATATCTTGTGCCAGTTCAACTGCTTGTTTATAGGTTTTAGTGAGTCCTGCAACATAAATCCCAGCGGCAGCGTTCAGTGCAATCATATTTGCGGCTTTTTCACCAATTTCAGATTTATTACGACCTAAAGCATCTTTGATCAGCTTTAAGCTTTCTTCAGAACTGTTTACCACTAAACCTGTCAGTGTTTGAGAGGGAATACCGACTTCATCTGGTGTCAGTGTCCATTCAGTAATTTCGCCATCTTTCAATTCGGCAACAGCAGTTGGTGCTGCGAGACTAATTTCATCTAAACCATCTTTTGAATGAACGACCAATACATGCACAGCGCCAAGCTGTTTTAAAACTTCTGCGATTGGTCGGCAAAGCTCATCTGAAAATACCCCAATCACAAAACGATTTACGCCAGCAGGGTTGGTTAAAGGTCCAAGTAAATTAAAAATACTACGAATACCTAGTTCACGACGAGGCGCAACTGCATATTTCATTGCTTTATGGTGATTGGGTGCAAACAGAAAACCCACGCCCATTTCACGGATACAACGTTCAGTTTGTTGCATGTCCAAATCAAGCTGGATGCCCATTTGTTCGAGCACATCAGATGAGCCAGACTTACTCGAAACACCACGATTTCCATGTTTAGCAATGGTCGCACCAGCTGCTGCAACTACAAAACTAGATGCTGTTGAGACATTAAATAAGTTCTGACCGTCACCGCCAGTTCCGACGATATCAACGAGGTGTGGAATATCACTAACATCAATTTTAATGGCGAACTCACGCATGATCCGTGCTGCAGCAGTGATTTCATCAATACTCTCACCCTTCATACGCAAACCCATCATTAGTGCGCCGATTTGAGCATCAGTTGCTTCACCTTGCATGATACTGCGCATGACATTTTCCATTTGCGACTGGGTCAGATGAATATTTTTAGTAATGTGATTGAGTGCCTGTTGGATATTCATAGTCATGAGTTACAGCATTATGATTGATTAAAAGTTTAAGAATTGAATAGGGGTTGATCGCAATTGGTTTGGTATGACTTCGGTCTGATACATAATCTAAAAGCGAGCGAGTTATGTTATCAGAAAATAATGCAGATTTTATAGGCTTTCATTAAAAACTACGCATTACCTTAAATTTAGACATATTGCTATAATTTTCAACTATTATGCTGTTTTTGGTCTATACAGTTTTTTACTGAACTATTCAATTTGTCTTTATGAGAATTTTAACATGCGTGTCAGTCAACTTTTCTATTATCCAGTGAAATCATGTCGAGGCAATAAATGCATTGAAATGGAAATTGATGCCTTTGGACCAAAGTGGGATCGCCGATGGATGATCGTTGATAATAATGGTCGTTTTGTGACTCAGCGGCAAGTTGCTGAAATGGGGCAAATTGGGATGTCTATTTCATCTGAAAGTGTGTGTTTTGATTATCAAGCTGAACAGATCGAACTGAGTATGATTGAAGCGCAAGGACAAAAAGATGAGCGTTTGGTGACGGTGTGGCAAGACCAACTTGTTGGAAATCGTATTGATCATCCAGTGAATGCTTGGTTAAGTCAAAAATTGGGGCGAGATGTGCAACTAGTGTATATGCCGCAAGAGACGGTTCGCCAAGTTGATTTGGAATATGCAGAGCTTGGTGATCGAGTCGGTTTTGCTGATGGTTTTCCTTTTCTTATTATAAGTGAGGCATCTGTTGAGTTTCTTGCTGAAAAAGTCGGTTATCCACTGGATGTTCAGCGATTTAGACCGAATATTGTGATTTCAGGATGTGATGCATTTGCTGAGGATCAATGGCGGCAGATTCAAATTGGTGAGATTGTATTTGATCTTGTAAAACAATGTTCGCGATGTGTAATTCCAACCATTGATTTAAAAACCAGTCAAAAGCAGCCAGAAGTGATGCAGGCGATGTTGGCTTATCGAAAACAAAGCAATGGTGTCATGATGGGACAAAATGCCCTGCATCGAGGTGAGGGTACGATTGTACTTGGGCAAGAGGTCCACATTTTAAAAGCGGTGTAGCTGCTTAAATTTTAATAAATCGGCTCAAAAAAATGCCAATCGATTGGTGTCGATTGGCATTTTCATTTCTAGGTTTGTTGAGGCTGATCATCTACGGGTGTTCTGACGCCCAATATTTGGCTGGTTGCTGTACCAGCAGTCATAGAGCCATTCACATTCAAGGCAGTACGTCCCATATCAATCAGTGGTTCGATTGAGATCAGTAAAGCAACAAGAGTGATTGGTAAGCCCATGATTGGCAAAACAATCAGCGCTGCAAAGGTAGCGCCACCACCAACACCAGCCACGCCGATCGAGCTAAGTGTAACGATGACAATCAGTTGTGCAATCCACAGCGGATCAAGGGGATTGATGCCGACAGTTGGTGCGACCATTACCGCAAGCATTGCAGGATATAAACCAGCACAACCATTTTGTCCAATCGTTGCACCAAACGATGCAGAAAAGCTGGCAATACCTTCAGGTACACCGAGTTGCTTAGTTTGGGTTTCAATATTCAGAGGAATACTGGCTGCACTTGAACGACTAATAAAGGCAAAGCTTAAAACAGGAAATGCTTTTTTAAAGAAATCGATAGGGTTGACGCGTACAAATAGCAATATAAGCGCATGTACGATTAACATAATCGCCAGACCCAAATAAGATGCAATTACAAATTCACCTAATTTGATAATGTCCGCCAAATTTGCAGTAGCGACCATTTTGGTCATCAACGCAAGCACACCATAAGGGGTAAATTGCATAACCAAACGAACGAGACTAATCACAAGTGCTTGTAGCGCTTCGATTCCATGACGGATTCGCTCGCCATTCACAGTATCTTTTTCCATGAGTTTAAGTGCAGCAACACCTAGAAAAGCAGAAAATATGACGACACTAATAATTGCAGTCGGACGAATCCCTGTTAAGTCAGCAAAAGGATTTTGTGGGAATAATGAAAGCAATAATTTGGGTACATCTAAGTCTGCAACTTGGCCCACATATTGACTTTCTATTGCGGCTAAACGTGCGGTTTCTTGTGCGCCTTGAACTAAGCCTTCTGCTGTTAGACCAAATAAATTGGTAATACTTGCACCAACGAAAGCAGCAATTGCCGTGGTTGCTAATAAAATCCCAATCACCAATACACTGATTTTTCCGAGAGAGGTGGTTTGGTGTAATTTGATCACGGCACTTAAAATTGAAATAAAAATGAGTGGCATGATCACCATTTGTAATAGTTGAACATAACCATTACCGACAATGTTAAACCATGCGACCGAATCTTCCAGAATTTGACCATCACCATAAATGGTTTTGAGTGCTAAACCGAAGAAAATACCAACCACCATACCGATCAGTACTTTTTTGGCCAGACTCCAGTCATGTCGATAGGTGAAAAACAATCCTGCTAGCAGCAGGATAAAAACAAGAATATTCAATAAAACTAATGTATTCACAATAAGTATCCTGATCTTTGCTTCAGGCGAAGTGTGCTAAAAAAATGACTTGGGATTTTAGCACCCGATTGTTGATAACCTTAATCATTCCTATCACTATGCTTAATCTAAAAAATGAAAAAGCAGCCGATTTAACTTTGAATTTATGGAAAGGTTTGTTTTTCAAAAATATGAAAAGTGTATTAATTATTGAAAAATAATGAATTGTTTAAGTGTGAAACTTTTCTGATTAATTTTAAAACCGGAATTTATGCCTGTATGTATAGGTTGTATATACTTTTTATATGTTCAAAATAAAAACAGCCCATTCATTTAAATAGGCTGTTACAGCGATAAATCTAAAACTAAATATCTGTTTAAGCGTAAATATCGAGGAAGTTTTTGAAAATCTGATGACCATGTTGGCTCAAAATAGACTCAGGATGGAACTGAACACCTTCAACTGGCAGTGTTTTATGTTTTACACCCATGATTTCTTCAATGGTGCCATCTGTTTGATTGGTCCAGCACGTGACTTCTAAACAATCAGGAAGCGTTTCTTGCTCAATCACGAGAGAGTGATAACGTGTGGCAGCAAAAGGCGAAGGCAAATCACTGAAAATACCTTTATCACTATGATGCATGTCGGATAAGCGCCCGTGCATGACTGTTTTCGCACGAATAATATTTCCGCCAAAGGCCTGTCCAATGGCTTGATGACCTAAACAGACACCGAGTAAAGGAATTTTCCCTGCAAAGTGATTGATTGCAGGAATAGAAATTCCTGCTTCGCTTGGAGAGCATGGACCAGGACCGATCACCAGATATTTCGGCTGCCATCGCTGAATATCCTCTAATGTGACTTGATCATTACGAACAACTTTTACTTCTTGATTCAACTCGCCAAAGTATTGAACGATGTTGTAAGTAAATGAGTCATAATTGTCAATCATTAGAAGCATTTTAGATTCAACCTATTGATTATATTTGAGGTTTTAACATGTGGTCTTGTTTGTTACTCACATTGTTACTCACTTTAATAAAACTGACTATATATAAATAGAAAAAGCCGCTTTATTTAAGCGGCTAATGTATCAGATTTTGATTCCCTTGTGACCACTTCATTCGCGTATGAATCGGGGTAGTCGCTAAAATGGTATTTAGACGGCCGTGAACTCAAGTGTGAGGGGCTTTTATCAACCAGATACAAGCGTTTTACATTCAGTTTAAAAAGAACCGACCAAGTGATGCATTTTATCGACAAAACATCCTGTAAAGCTCAAGAAACAGCGAGATAAATATTTCATTGTGTAGTTGTACTTTAAAAAATTATTAAAAACATTTCATATTTTGTTGACGCAGTTAACACTTTTATTTATATTTGAGACTTACTTTAATAAAAAGTAAACAACAATAACCTTAATTCAGCGCAAAACAAGAATCAAGGTGAAACCCACTCTCTTTTAGAGGGTGGGTTTTTTAATGGGTGAGATTTATGACTGAAAGTGAAAAAGAGTCTTTAGCTGATTTGCGTATTGATCTGTATTAAATTGTGAGTAATTTAAAAAAAAAGCATTCTAGGTTAGCCTTAGATCTCGATGAGCTAACATCTGCAATCAGAGCAATGAGTTATTGGGCAAGCATTTAAACATATTTAGTGAAAAGGTTGAGCACCCATACAATCATATAAGACAGGGGGCGCAATCATATGCTTCTTCTCAATCATTATAAGCATGATTATAACTTTATGAAATTTTTCACTTTATTGTGCTTTTTATTTCGATGAATCTATTTATAAATTGATACGATTCAATATCCATGCGTATGAAAGAGGATTGCGATACAGAGAGTAGGAAATAATCGTAACAAAAACAAATGATCAATAGGTGAATATTTCGAGAGCAGATGATTTTACATAGATAAAGTGATCAACCAAAATTGTGTTTAAAAAGACCAATAAATTTTTATAATTGAAAGGTTTGAAAAAATAAATGACAAGTGAATCGAAAGTCTAAATGAATTGAATGGAATCAAGTTGAAAAGAATGATATAAAAACTCAGTTTATGCTAAAGAATGGCGTAATTGGCACTACATTAGTTCTTTGATATGTATTTATGCACCATTTTGGATCGCATTGTCTATTTTGGGGATGCGTTAAAATGGAAATGTTTAAATATGGTGCATTTGCAAATAGTGGGCAAGATATATAGATATTGAACATGGAGCTTAAATCATTTTTTCTGCAAAGAATTTCAATGTTTTAGGTACGCTTTTAAATTGTTGGTATGATAATTGCTATTTATACACCAACAACTAACACGCACTTAACGAGTGCATAAAAATTCATTGGAGCAAATGAGCATGGCGAACAAGGTCCTTCAACTCATCAAAGAAAGCGGCGCAAAATGGGTCGATTTTCGCTTTACTGATACCAAAGGTAAAGAACAACACGTAACTTACCCAGCTGATACGATTGATGAAGATACATTTGAAGACGGTAAAATGTTTGATGGTTCTTCAATCGCTGGCTGGAAAGGCATTGAAGCATCTGACATGATCTTACGTCCAGACGCTGAAACTGGTTTTCTTGACCCGTTCTTTGCTGAGCCAACAGTTGTTGTGACTTGTGACGTAATCGAACCATCTACTGGTCAAGGTTACGAGCGTGATCCACGTTCGATTGCTCGTCGTGCTGAAGAGTATTTAAAATCTACAGGTATCGGTGATACTGCATTCTTTGGTCCAGAACCAGAATTCTTCGTTTTTGACGAAGTTAAATGGGATATCGACATGTCTGGCGCTCGCCATACATTGATCGCTGAAGAAGCTGCTTGGTCTACTGGTAAAGACTTTGAAGCGGGTAACTCTGGTCACCGTCCACGTGTGAAAGGTGGTTACTTCCCAGTTCCTCCTGTTGACTCTCATCAAGATATGCGTGCTGAAATGTGTGCACGTATCGAAGACATCATGGGTCCAGGTCGTGTAGAAGTACATCATCACGAAGTTGCATCTTGCCAGTTAGAAATTGGTGTGAGCTTCAATACACTTGTTCGTAAAGCGGACGAAGTTCAACAATTCAAATATGCAGTTTGGAACGTTGCTCATCAATATGGCAAAACTGCTACATTCATGCCTAAACCAATGGTTGGTGATAACGGTTCTGGTATGCACGTTCACATGTCGATCGCTAAAGATGGCAAGAACTTGTTTGCTGGTGATGAATATGCTGGTTTGTCTGAAATGGCATTATTCTTCATTGGCGGTGTAATTAAACACGCTCGTGCATTAAATGCGATTACTAACCCTTCTACAAACTCGTATAAGCGTTTAGTTCCACATTACGAAGCGCCGATTATGCTTGCTTACTCAGCACGTAACCGTTCAGCTTCTATTCGTATTCCATACGTTTCTAACCCTAAAGGTAAGCGTATCGAAGCACGTTTCCCTGATCCAATGATGAACCCGTACTTAGGTTTTGCAGCATTGTTGATGGCTGGTATTGACGGCATCCAAAACAAAATTCACCCAGGTGAAGCTGCTGATAAGAACTTATATGATCTTCCTCCTGAAGAAGAAGCGAAAATCCCAACTGTGGCGCACAGCTTAGATATGGCGATTGAAGCACTTGAAGCGGATCATGAGTTCTTGTTGAAAGGTGGTGTATTCACTAAAGAAATGCTTGATGCATACATCGAACTTAAAACTGATGATGTTCGTCGTCTTAACACGACAACTCACCCAGTTGAATTCGATATGTACTACAGCTTGTAATACATTCCGATTCAAAAAGCTCGCTTCGGCGGGCTTTTTTATTGAAAAATTCATGTAAACTAATTGCGATGTTTTTAGTGAGCCGAGCATGCGTAATTTACAACCAAGTAGAATAAAGGGCAGGGATATTCCACCTGAATTAAAAAAATGGTTGTATGCATCGGGTTCACTCACTCAACAGCTCACTGACCTTGGCGCAGGAGAGTTTCGTGTTGAACGAATTAAAGAACAGTATCAACGCTTATTATTTGCCGATAGTCAGTGGATGAGAATGCCACATACGCATATTTCATGGGTTCGAGAAACTTACTTATATGGCTCAGAACAGCAGGCTTGGGTGAAAGCAAAAAGTATTTTTCCAATTTTAAGCTTACAAAAAAAAGCACGATTATTTAAACATATTAGAAATAAACCAATTGGTTGGTTTTTATTTCAGCGAACTAATCCAGCCTGTGAACGCCGCGTAATTCATCTCGCGGATGGCTGGACGCGGCAAAGTTGCTATACGTGGCATGGTTGCAAATTTATTGTACAGGAAACATTCTTGCCTGCATTTGAACAGTTTATTCGACAGCATTGACTCTAAGGGGCAACATGGAAACAGTGCAACAAACAACATGGCGACAGCGTTTAGCGGCATATTATTATTTGTGTCGTTTTGATAAGCCGATTGGTACAGAGTTGGTGTTCTGGCCAACCATGTGGGCATTATGGATCGCATCCAAAGGCATCCCTGATTTTAAAATATTGTTGGTGATGACACTTGGTGTGCTCTTTATGCGAGCTGCAGGTTGCGCGATCAATGATTTTGCAGATCGTAAAGTGGATGCACATGTTGAACGTACCAAAGCTCGTCCTCTTGCAACTGGGGTGATTCGAGCGCGGGAAGCCGTGTTTGTATTTTTGGGGCTGGTGGCAGCAAGTGCCTGTCTTTTATTTTTCTTGCCGATTGAAACCTTTTATTGGTCATTTGGAGCGTTATTTCTCGCTTTCATCTATCCTTTTATGAAGCGCTATACCCATTTACCTCAGGTATTCTTGGGTGCTGCATTTTCTTGGTCGATTCCAATGGCTTATACCGCAGTTGGACAGACACCTGATTTAATTTGCTGGCTTTTATATTTCGGAAATTTGGCTTGGACAGTGGCTTATGATACTCAATATGCAATTACAGATCGTGAATATGATTTGAAAATTGGTGTGAAATCTACCGCAATTTTATTTGGTCGATTTGATATACAAATTATAGGATCATTGCAACTGTTAAGTTTGGGTTTGATCGGTAGTGCACTTTATTTGGAAGATCTTTTAATTCCATTTGGACTGGCTGCATTATTGGTTGTTGCTGCTGATTTTATTTATCAAGCAGTTAAAACTAAAGATCGGGATCCGCAGATTTGTTTTTGGGCATTCCGTCACAATCGCTGGGTTGGTATGATCATTTTTATGGGAATCTTTTTAGAATTCATGATTTAAAAATGACTTATTAGTTGAAAAGTGTCCTATGCAGGGCACTTTTTTTATGTCTTAATAAGGTCGCATGTAGTTTCATGCACACAAAATAAAACAAGGACTAAAAGGATATTTTTATGAAACGGTCTAATATTGCTTTGGCAATGACGTTCTCTATTTCTGCATTATTTTTATCAGCATGTAATGATGATAATGATAGTTATTCTGGAGTGAATCCAGATAAAACTTATCTTTCAGAAAGTACTTATTCAAAAGATAAAGTGGACAATGCTTCAACAATTAAAGTAATGACTTACAACATGGCGAATGTTCAGGGAAAAACAGCAAAAGCAACAGCAATGGTGATGTTCCCTAAGGTCGCTCAACCTATTGATGGATATCGTATCGTCGTATGGGAGCATGGTACAGTTGGGGTGGGAGATAGTTGCGCGCCAAGTAATAATACTGTGAATCCACGTTTTAGAATCCTTGCGGATACTTTGTTGGCAGCAGGTTATGTGGTGATTGCACCAGATTATGAAGGATTGGGTACACCAGGAATTCATCCATACCTAAACTTGGGTAGTGAAGCTAAGTCCGCGATTGCAGCGGTAAAAGCGGCAAAAGATCATTATGGAAGTAAACTGAATGGACAATGGATGTCAATTGGTCAGTCACAAGGTGGGCATGCTTCATTGGGTACGGCTGAATATGCAAATAATGATGTGAATTATAAGGGGGCTGTTGCTGGGGCGCCGGCATCTAGTCTTGGTTACATCATCTCTGTTGTTGCTCCACAAGCAATTGCAAATATTCTAAAACAAGAACAAGCTGGGCTTATTCCAGTCGGTACGGCAGTTGAAGTATATGCAGAGTTGCTTGCATATGCTGCATATACGGGTGTTGGTATTACCGCTTATGATCCTAAGTTTAATTATCGGGAAATTTTCCAAGAGCGTTCACGAGCAATTGCTGAATTTGCTGAAGGTACAACTGGTGAAAATGGCGTTTGCTTGGATGATCTACATAATAAATTTGCGGCTGACATCCGTGATTTTATTAGTAAAGATACGACTAAAACTGTTTCAGACTATCCTGGTCTAGCTGGTAATTTCCAAGAGAATCCGACAGTGAAAAAATTTCTGACAGATAATCAACCTGGCACCAAGAAAATTAATACACCTGTCATGATTATTCAGGGTAAGTTAGATATGGCTGTTCCTTATGATGTGACAAACGCTTTGCAAAATGGATTAAAAGCCTTAGGCACTAAGGTGGAGTTTTTAGGTGTTGATGGTGCTAGTCATACGCAAGCAATTGTTTGTAAAAATGCTCAGGCATATAAGTTTATTCAAACAAATATGTCGGCGAATACAGGTGTTGTACTGACCGACGCGCAGCAAGATGCAAGCCAAAGTCCTCACTGTACAGGTAAGTTCTAAACTCTAAAACTTTTTTAACCCTAAAAGAGCCTCTATAAAGAGGCTCTTTTTTGTTATAGTGTCGCCACTTTAAAATGTTAATTTTTTGGATCGGCTATGAGTCAAAATGCGGTTGAGAAGAAATCTGTACCTTGGGTATTAATGGGATTGGGATTATTGATTCCAATTTTTATCATAGGAATGGCTTTTTTAGCGGCCAAAAGTGATGCAAAAACCAAGAAAGAATATGATCAGCAAAGAGCAGAAATGGCTAAAAAATTTGAACAACAAAAAAATGTCGGACACGAAGAAGAAAAAGCTGAGTGATAACTTTTGATATTGTCAGTTTATCGAATATCCATCTGTAACTGCTTTATAGATGGGATTTGAGTATATCGTTGTACTTGATATCCAGCCTCTAGTAACATTTGATCGCGTTTCTGGTCTTCTAATTCTTTTCCAATATGACTTGGATCATCAAGTTCAATAATCGCCACAACTTTCATTTCTTTGTCTAAAACCACAAAATCAGTAACCTTACGATTGAAGCGGTTGCGAATCTTATAGTGCTTACTGGTAATCAGTGCGCTAAAGGCTACTTGCGCCAGTATATTGTAGTGAGGGAATGCTTGTTGAAGCCTAGAGAACATTTGTGATTCGAATGCAGTAATGACTGGACGGGCAAAATAATTTTGTTTTAGAAAAAAAGGGCGCAGGTAACTGATCAGTAGTAGTACTGTGCTTATACAGCCAATCAGCAAAAAGATGAGTTGTGTTGATTCAGACATATTCTTATCAAAGTGCTAATAAAAAACCCACTGCATATAAATATGAGTGGGTTTTTAGAATCTTGGCTCTCCCACCTGGGCTCGAACCAGGGACCTGCGGATTAACAGTCCGTCGCTCTACCGACTGAGCTATGGGAGAATCTAGATATGCATTCTATGCATATCGGTACTAACGGTCAAGCGAGCCAATAAAAACTTGGCTCTCCCACCTGGGCTCGAACCAGGGACCTGCGGATTAACAGTCCGTCGCTCTACCGACTGAGCTATGGGAGATTAGCTTGGCTCTCCAACCTGGGCTCGAACCAGGGACCTGCGGATTAACAGTCCGTCGCTCTACCGACTGAGCTATTGGAGAATCTGATGCGCATTTTAGGCATGAAATATTCATGCGTCAATAAGAATAGTAAATAAAATGAATCGTTTGCTTGATAAATATTCTTTTAGGATTCTAGAGATAAAAAAACTGCCCAATGTGGGCAGTTTTTTATGTAAGAAATAAAAAATTATTTCTCAACACCTGCCGGTTGACCAGCAAGTTTTGCATTTGCATAGTCCCAGTTCACTAAGCTTTCTAAGAAAGTAGCGATGTATTTTGGACGTAGGTTACGGAAGTCGATGTAGTAAGCATGCTCCCAAACGTCGATTGTTAATACTGCAATTTGACCGTGAGCAAGTGGAGTATCTGCATTGGCTGTTTTAGTAATAGATAATTTACCGTTTACTTCATCAGCAACTAACCACGCCCAACCTGAACCAAATTGAGTTGTTGCAGCAGCAGTAAATTCTTCTACAAACTTCTCGTAGCTACCAAAAGCTTCTTCAATTTTAGCTGCAATCGCGCCAGTTGGTTTACCACCGCCATTTGGTTTCATGCTGTTCCAGTAGAACGTGTGGTTCCATACTTGAGCAGCGTTATTGAAGATACCAGCTTTAGAAGCATCACCAGCAGACGCTTTGATGATTTCCTCTAAAGTTTTACCTTCAAGGTCAGTCCCTTTGATCAAGTTGTTCAAGTTAACAACATAAGTATTATGGTGCTTATCGTGATGATATTCTAAAGTTTCACGCGTGATATGCGGCGCTAAATCATCATAGCCATATGGAAGCGCAGGTAAAGTAATGGTTGTCATGTTTCAATCCTTGCTATTGCTGGGTTTTACATTAAGTGGCTCTATTGTAAATGATTCTAAAGCGAATGGGGCAGCCTTTTAAACAACCGTATACAATAAAGACTGAATTAAAAACAATAAATAAAATCGGAAATTTCAATGTCACTAAATTGGGTTGTTCAATTCAAAATATTCAGTTTCTATATCGAACTGATGCGCAATCGCTTTTGCTAAACGTTGTACGCCGTAGCGCTCTGTCGCATGGTGACCACAAGCGAAATAATGAACACCAAGCTCTTTGGCTTCATAAAAAGTACGTTCACTAACTTCACCAGAAATATAAACATCACAGTTTTGTTGTGCTGCCTTATTTATGTAGTCCTGAGCCCCACCTGTACAGAAGCCTACTTTTTGAATTGTAGTTTTATCACACGGTAAATGGATGATATCAAAGTCAAAAATGCCTTGTAACTTGGCTTTGAATTCTGCTGGACTCATTGGGTTGCTTAGATAAGCAATATTACCAATCGGATGTTTTTCTGCTGGGTCTAAGGCTTCTAAATTTTGTAAATCGATTAACTCAGCAATTGCGGCATTATTTCCAAGATCAGGATGAGCATCTAAAGGCAAGTGATAGGCGATCAAGGAAATGTTATTTTGAATGAGTTTTTTGATTCGATTACCGCGCATGCCTGTAATAGGGTAAGCTTCACCTTTCCAAAAATAACCATGATGTACCAGTAATGCATCTGCTTGTTGGGCGATTGCTGCATCTATGGCAGTTTCTGATGCGGTTACAGCGCATACTATTTTATTGACTTCGCTCTTACCTTCGATCTGTAAGCCATTCGGTGCATAATCTTTGAACTCGTTTGATTTTAAAGTCTGATTACACCATTGCACAATGTCATACAAATTTGCCATGCGATTCCTCAAATGATTTACATTTTACTGTGGTCAATAGAAACATATTTTCTAAGGTAACTAAAGCTAGACAAAAAAAAATTAACTTTTGCGTTGCTTTTAAATAATTTACATTACAATGATGGAAATTTCCTGTTCTTCAACGAATTAACTTATTCATAACATCATTTCGCCTAGAGGATAATAGACGTGCGCCGTGCATTTACATGGTTACCTTGGGTATTACTCATTGTCGTTATATTTAGTTTTCTGGCTTGGCAGAAATCACATCAGCCGAAACCGACTGTGGCGTCTGATGGTGTCAAAATGCCAGCAGAAAAGGTTGAGCCCTTAGTTGATACAAATCGTATGGGTGGGGTGGTTTCTTATAATGCTGCTGTAAAAGTTGCTGCTCCTGCAGTCGTGAATATTTTTACCACGCAAAAAATAAAACAGCCTAATCATCCTTTATTGAATGACCCTGTTTTCCGCGAGTTTTTTGGCAATCAAATTCCTCAACAACCTAAAAATGAAAATAGTTTAGGTTCGGGGGTGATCGTTCGTGCAGATGGTTATATTTTGACGAACAATCATGTTATTGCTCAGGCAGAACATATTGTTGTCGCATTATATGATGGTCGTCGTGCTGAAGCAAAAGTGATCGGTACAGACCCTGATACAGATTTGGCTGTAATCAAAATCGAGTTGGATAAACTCCCTGTTTTACCATTTAAACTCAGTGGTAATGAAGTGGGTGATGTTGTACTCGCGATTGGTAACCCATTTGGTGTCGGCCAAACTGTTACACAAGGGATTATTTCTGCGACTGGTCGTTCTGATTTAGGGATTAACACTTACGAAGATTTCATTCAGACGGATGCTGCGATTAACCCAGGCAACTCTGGTGGAGCTTTAATTGATGTTGCAGGTAATCTGATTGGTGTGAACACGGCTATTTTCTCTCAATCTGGCGGATCGCTTGGTATCGGTTTTGCGATACCTGCAAAAGTGTGCCAGCAAGTTTTAAATTCTATTTTGAAAGATGGTCGTGTGGTACGTGGTTGGTTAGGCATCAGTTTAATTCCAAATAATTTGGATGAAGATGTATTAACAGCAAAACCAAGCGGTGTCTTAGTTGCTGATGTGTTACGTGGTGGCCCAGCTGATCTCGCAGGCGTTAAACGTGGAGATAAAATTGTTCAAGTCAATAATGAACAAATTTCTTCTGCATCACATTTGATTAACTATGTCGCTCTACAGGCGCCAGAAAGTTCGATTGCAGTGGTGGTAGAGCGTGATGGGAAACAACAACAATTGGAAGTCAAAGTTGGGGAGCGAAAAATCCAACAAAATGTCCAATCCCAATACATTCCGTTACCGAAAGGTCAGCAATAGGCTTATTTCGACTTTGTCGTAGTACGATAAAAGACTGTTTTAGAACAGTCTTTTATTTTGTTTAATAAAAAAGCTTGTTGATCCACTCGATCAACAAGCTTTTGCACTTTTATGACTTTTTTATTTTTTATTAAATCATCCAAATTTGAAAATTTAATGACAGTTTTTCTATGATTTCATTCAAACAAAGTTAAGTAGATGAATTGTCATTAGAAATAAAGTTTTAGTATTTATAATCCAGTTGTAACCAAAGTTTTTCAGTATTGACACCAAAATCTTCAGCTTGATAATGAGAAAGTTTAGCTAATCCTGATAAGCCTTTGATTGGCAGTGCTTGCGCATAAGAAAGTCCAAACTCTTGTCCATAATCTAATCCTTTTTCATCGCTACGATAATGATGTAATTCGGTCATCAGTCTACCCTTGCTGAATATATTAAAACTCGAGCTAATATAGACATCACGCAAACCGTTGACGGGCGTATTTAAAAACATATCCGTCCAACCATTAAACTTATGTTTTGTTGCCAATGGTGTTTGAAATGCAATTTTACCGTTATCGCTGCTTAACACTTCATAACCAACAGCGACTTCACCAATCGGGGATTTTCCTGATATTTGATAACCGAGTTCAACAGCATAATAATCAGCATCATATGTTATAGGTTGATCTGCATAATCTTGTTGTTTGGCGTATTCGGCGGCATAGCGGAAGTTATTTTGCTTACCCGTTAGGCGTAGGCCATAGGTTTGGTTTGACCAAGCATTTAGATTTTCAAAATCAATAAAATAACCATACAGCACAGCATTGAGTTGTGGGCTGTAGTTATATTTGATTTGTGCCAAATGAATTTGACTATCTTGTTCCCCGTCTTGTGCGATCAATGCAATTGGCTTGGGATCTTCACTTCCAAAAATCGTATTTACCTGATCAATATAGGCATAGTACACCTGCAAAGATTGAGTTGGTTTTAGATTTAGACTGACTGCATCATAGCTTTGTTCATTTTGACGCCAACCGACAGAGCCAATAAAACGTTGATTATCTAAATTAATGACTTGGCGACCTAGGCGAGCATCGAATTTAGGGTTGCTGTAATTTAAATATAATTGATTGATGTCTAGGTTTTCTGGATCGGGAACGCTACTGTATTTGGTCTCGTTATTACGTGTGCTATTGAAATGGTCGTTGAGTTCAATGTTTGCTTCACCTTGAGCAAATAAACTTAAACCTTGCCATGTGCCTGTTTGCAGTGCAGGGCGGATACGTAGGGTGGCTGCTTCCGCTTTTTTTAAAGGATTATCTTGGTCGACCATTTCAAAACGAAGGCGGCTATCAAGCGTGAACTTAGTGTTATCGATAAAATCATTATTTGCAGATGCGTTGAATGCGGTAAAACAGCTAAGCGTGAGTAATGACATTGAAATGATTTTCATCATATTTCCCCTAAAATAAAAGATTTGAATGTGAGAGGTTATAAAGAGGGAGGTAGACGATGACATCCCTCTCAATTGAGCGTTGAATTAAGTCGCAGCGTTACGTTCAAGTAGTGCTTGTTCAAACAGTTCTTTTTCTTTTTCCTTGTGTTCGACTGAGAAACGTATCAGCACTACACTAAAGGCAGCAACAGTCACGAGACAGCCTAGAATCATGAGACAAGTTTGGATATCGAGTAGACCTTTTAGTAAGAAACCAGCGGCAACTGCGCCGACATTTCCACCTGCGCCAATGATGCCTGCTACACCACCGAGTGCATCACGATCGATAAATGGAACCAATGCATAGGTTGCACCACAGGCCATGTGTGTAAATAGTGCAAACACTGTCATAGCGAGTACGGCAAGCATGACGGTATTCATTTGTGAGAAAACGATCAGGAATAGACCTTCACCTAAGATCAGTAAGAATAAAATTCGTGTACGACCATCTAAACCTTTGTTCATAGCCACTTTGTCAGAAACAATACCGCCCAATGCACGCGCAAATAATGCCAATAGACCGAAGATGCCTGCTGTCAGTCCAGCTTCTTTTAAGCCCATATTAAAATGGTCAACATAGTACATCGCTGCAATATTATGAATGAAGATTTCGATACCAAAACATGCAGCATATGCCGTAAACAACACCCAAACACGATAGTTACGAGCGGCTTGCATAAGAATCGCAGTACCACCTTTTTTAATATTGCCTGCTTCTATACCTTGCTCGCGTAATTCCTTAAAGTTACCTTGTGGGCTATCTTGAGTGAGTTTCCAGTAGAGAACACCGACGATCACCATCATGATCCCAGGTACCAGTAATGCGATACGCCAGCCCATTGCTTGCTCAACGCCAAACATAACGATAGCACCTAAAAGTAATGGCATGATCGCTTGGGTTGCACCACCACCTGCATTTCCCCAACCCGCTGCAGCTGCATTTGCCGTACCGACAACATTCGGTGCAAACATGACACTGGTATGGTATTGAGTAATAACGAAGCTTGCACCAATCGCCCCAATTAATAGGCGAAAGAATAGAAAGGATTCATAGGTATTTGCTGCGGCAACGCCGAAGACAGGAATACTACCCAGTAAGAGTAGGGCTGTATAAGTTTTACGTGGACCATATTTATCGCACAATGGACCAACAATAAGACGAATTAGAATGGTAATTGCCACAGCAGCAATATTGATATTGGCAATTTGAGATTTGGTTAATTGAAACTCACCAGCAATAACAGGCATCAACGGCGCACAGGCAAACCATGCGAAGAACGTGACAAAGAATGCCAGCCATGTCATATGGAAAGCGCGCATCGCAGGAGTAGAAAAGCTAAATAATTTTATTTCAGTGGCTTTTTTTGCATCTAAATTCATTTTTGAAGACATAAACTTCTCCTGAACTGAACGTAATTTTTTGCGAAGCAGAATATCTGCATAAGCAAAGCGAACAGAACGGACATCGTTGGCCGCCTACAAACTTTTTGTGAATCATCTTTGATCCACTATGTTAGTTATAATGCAAGGGTCATGCCATAAAAAATAATTAACCAAATGAATAAATTAAGATGTTCATTGCAAAAAAGTATTTTTGTTTACATTCAGGTTATATGTCATTTTTGAAAGATAGGGGCTGAATTATTCAGTATTGATTTAAAAAATTTGGTTAGACAATCATGGGTAGATTGTTTGTAATTGGTGCGCAAATTCTATGCACAGTGGTTTAAAAGGTGGCGAAAATAAAAAAAGCAGCCGAAGCTGCTTTAGAAAAAAATAAAAATTAGAAGCGGTAGCCGATACCCGCATAACCTAAAATTGGATTAATTTCGATATCTGTTTTGGCCCGAATAAGTTCGCCATGGGCCTCATCATTAACCGTGATTGTTGCCTCCCCAGTAAGATGTGCATAAGAAATAGAACCAACACCAAACCAGCGATCATTAAAATCATAGGTAAAGCCAGCTGTTGCAACTGGTGCGAATGCATCAGAAGCATCAAGTTTAACTTTAGGGTTTCCAGAACTTATTTTACCATCTAAAGCAGCACCTGCTTTGCCATCTTTTAGATTGACAATCATATGTCCTGCATTAATTAAATCTTGTTCAATTGCAGGATTGAGTTTGAGTTCATTAAAATAAGCATACATTAAGCCTAAGCCAACATAAGGTCTAAATTTATTTATACCCGTTTTTCCAAAATGGTATTGGAATTCGAAAGCAGGTGTCCAAGCTCTTGCAGTTGCTGCTGTACCATGTGCTTCTAAGTCTGTAATGAAGATTTGCTTTTCTAAATCAATCGAGGGTAAGTCAATTCCCCCAATAATTGGAAGATCGATAGAAGGGTGAGCAGAGGCAGTTAGGGGGGCATAAATTTTTCCTTTACCCTGAATATCAACTTTAGGAGGAATACCTGCTTTAACTTCAAATGAGACATTATCTGTAAAAAAGTAATTAGTCATAATTCCTAGAGTCAGTACATCATCTGCTTCCAACCCAGTACCAGGATTATTCCATTCATTTAAACCATAGATATCAGCATTACCACTTAATGCACCAGGTAAAGTTTCTCTCCCTAAACCATCTAAAAAATCAATGAAAAACGTGGATAAATTAGGGTCCATGTCTTTAGACATACTCTCCTTAACTGTTTTGATTGAAACATCTCCAACTTTGCTCTGTTCTCCATTTTCAATAGCAGTATTAACTTGTATAGGCTGAGCTTTACCTGTTGGCTTTACATATAAAGCACCTACAGAAACAGAGAAGCGTTTAAATCCATCACCATCTTTAAGACTAAAATAGGGCGAGTCTGCAAAAGCAAGCGTGGGTAGGGTGCAAAGCCCTGTTATTAAGAAAGTAAATGACTTTTTCATCATTGGGGGACTCCATGTCCAAAAGTTTGTAAGGATTTTTCTTGCGCCCAACATAACTCTTTTTTATGAAAAGTGTGTTTAGTTGGATTTTATAATTGTTGTGCTTATGAAATATTTTGTTTTATTTAGATAAATTGATGAAGAGATTATGGATGTAAAAAAAGCTACCGAAGTAGCTTTTTAGATAGGTGTTTAAAGATGGATAATCAATTACATAAAACGAGATAAATCTTCTTCAGGGCGTGCAGTTAACACCTCAATCCCTGTTTGGGTGACTAAAATCGTATGTTCATATTGAGCAGATAATTTATGGTCTTTGGTTACAACCGTCCATTTATCACCTAATAATTTGGTTTGCCAAACGCCTGCATTGACCATTGGTTCGATCGTAAAGGTCATGCCAGCTTCAAGGCGCATGCCTGTACCTTTTTGACCATAGTGCAACACTTGTGGTTCATCATGGAAGACATTGCCGATACCATGACCGCAATATTCACGAACGACACTGAAGCGTTCAGATTCAACGTATTGTTGAATTGCATGACCGACATCGCCAAGATATGAACCGTCCTTAACCGTTGCCATACCACGATACATCGCTTCTTGTGCAACTTTACAAAGGCGATTTGCAAGAATAGAAGTCTCTCCACCGACGACATACATCATATTGGTATCGCCGTGATAGCCATCTTTAATCACAGTCACATCAATATTTAGAATATCACCATTTTTAAGCGTTTTAGCTTCGGATGGAATACCGTGACATACGACATGGTTAACCGATGTACAGATTGTATGTTGGAAAGCAGGACGCCCTGGTGCTGCGCCGTAACCCAAACAAGCAGGAATGGCTTGCTGAGCGTTGACAATGTGATCATGACAAATTGTGTCGAGTTCTAGTGTACTCACACCTGCCTTAATATAAGGCTTAATCATGTCTAAAACTTCAGCTGCCAGTTTCCCTGCAACACGCATTTTTTCAATTTCATCGGGAGTTTTGATTAATCGGCGAGGAGCTGTATAAGTTGTATTCATGATCTCTAAAAACTTTTGGTAATTCGCAAGTGACTATGGTATAAATAGCCGCCTATTTTATCAATTGCTTTTCGTGACTATCTTTCTTAATGGGAGGTATTACGAAACTGTATGGTAAAATAGTCGTACAAAATCCGCACATATATCGTCACATTACTCTGGGTGCCTAGCAATAGGTGGAGAATGCGGATATATGGAGGCCTAACCCAAATCTTAAGGTAAAGAAAATGGCAGATTACAACGTAGGTATGCGCGACCTTCTTCAAGCAGGCGCACACTTTGGTCACCAAACTCGTTTCTGGAACCCAAAAATGCGTCAATACATTTTTGGCGCACGTAACAAAATTCACATCATCAACCTTGAGCACACTGTTCCTGCGTTAAATGATGCATTGAACTTTGTAAACAACCTTGCGAGCAAAAAGAACAAAGTATTATTCGTTGGTACAAAACGAGCTGCTTCTAACATCATCCGTGAACAAGCTCAACGCGCTGGTCAACCATATGTAGATCACCGCTGGTTAGGTGGTATGTTGACGAACTGGAAAACACTTCGCCAATCTATCAACCGTTTAAAAGATCTTCAAACTCAATCTCAAGACGGTACTTTTGCTAAGCTTACTAAACGTGAAGCTTTAGAACGTACTCGTGAGATGGACAAGCTTGAACGTGCTTTAGGCGGCGTTAAAAACATGGGTGGTTTACCTGACGCATTATTTGTAATCGACGTTGATCACGAAGCGATTGCAATCAAAGAAGCGAAAAACTTAGGTATTCCTGTAATCGGTATCGTTGATACAAACTCTAACCCAGACAACGTTGATTACGTTATTCCGGGTAATGATGATGCGATCCGTGCAGTGACTTTGTATGCTTCTGCTATGGCTGATGCGATTCTTGCTGGTAAAGAATATGCTCAATCACAAGCAAATGCACAAGCAAAAGGCGATGACGCTGCTAAAGATGCTTCTGAGGCTTAATGCGTTTTGACGCAAGCTTGTCATTTTTGCGACATGTAATGGTGGCAAATTAAAGCGTCGAGATTGCAAACGGCCCAGAGTTTCTTTGGGCCGTTTTTGTTGAACAGATTTATTTTCTACCGATTTTAGGAGATCAACATGACTGCAGTTACTGCGAGCATGGTAAAAGAATTACGTGACCGTACTGGTCTTGCGATGATGGAATGTAAAAAAGCATTAACAGAAGCAGGCGGCGACATCGAACTTGCGATTGATAACCTTCGTAAATCAGGTCAAGCAAAAGCTGCTAAAAAAGCAGGTAATATTGCTGCTGATGGCGCGATCACGATCATTCAAAACGGTAACAAAGCGATTCTTGTTGAAGTTAACTGTCAGACTGACTTCGTTGCTAAAGACGAAAACTTCAAAAACTTCTCTGATAAAGTTGCTGCTGCTGCACTTGCTGCTGGCGAAACTGATGCTGCAAAAATTGCTGAACTTAAACTTGAAGACGGCGTTACAGTAGAAGAAGCACGTGTTGCGCTTGTTCAAAAAATCGGTGAAAACATTCAAGTTCGTCGCGCTCAAATTGTTGAAGGCGAAAACTTGGCTGTGTACAAACACGGTTTAAAAATCGGTGTTGTTGTTTCTTACACTGGTGATGCTGATACAGGTAAGGGCATTGCAATGCACGTAGCTGCATTCAATCCAGTTGCTGTAAATGCTGAAGCTGTTTCTGCTGACTTAATCGCTAAAGAGAAAGAAATTGCTGAAGCGAAAGCATTAGAATCTGGTAAGCCTGCGAACATCGTTGAGAAAATGGTAACTGGTTCAATTGAAAAATATTTGAACGAAGTTGCACTTGATCGTCAAATGTATGTAATCGACAATGACAAAAAAGTTGCTGATGTATTGAAAGCGACTGGTACAGTTGTTGCTCAATTCGTTCGTTTCGAAGTAGGCGAAGGCATTGAGAAGAAAGCTGAAATGAGCTTCGCTGACGAAGTTGCTGCTGCTCAAGCTGCTGCTGCTCAATAATTTTTGCTCGATAAGTAAAAGTTATAAAAGCCCAGTCATTTTTGGCTGGGTTTTTTTATTGGAAATAAAAATTCATTTTAGGTAAACCAATACCAAAACATGTCACAAAAGATTTTTTCGATCTTATTATAAATAAATGTGTAACGGATAAAAATTAACCCCATCTTCATTAAAAACTCAATATATTGGGCTTAAGTATACAGATTGCTTTGGAGTCGGATATGTCTAAACCTATACTAAAAATTATTTTCGGTGCATTTTTTTTGTCATGCTTGCCTCTATCCGTTTATGCAACAGTTGGCGGACCACAGCAGATAGAAGTTTTAGGGTTGGATCGAAAAGCCCAAAAGATTTATCTCATGCGACATTTTGAAGATGGTCGGGGTCGTTTACCTAAACTCTATTATTATCAATTAAATAGTACAAATCCGACTAAACTCATTCAAGTTCGTTCGCTCTATATCAATCCCAAAACTAAATTAATTGATTATGATCAAGATAGTAGGCAATTTGATATAGAAATTGCGAAAATTCAGAAGCGTTTAATATCACTTCAAGCTATACACAATAGTAATGTTCGCATTCAAATATTAACCAATAAAAAAGGTATAGCAAAAGCATGGTATGACCCACAAAAATCTATTGATAAATGGTCTTATCAATATCGGGTTAAAAGCTTTCACCTAAAGAGCACATTGCAGAAAGCTGACACTTACGAGCAAGGGTTGAATATATCTAAAGTCTATAAAGTGCCTCACAGTAATAATGTGCTTGTGACAGTCAAATATCTTGGGATCCCTTTTGAAACGGGTTATAGCATTGAAGATCCGGTATTGTTGACTAAATAATAGACTTCTTTCATAAATCCCTTGCGGAACTTCAATCGTTCCACATTTTCTCTACAGGAGAAATATGCAGGGTTATGAAAGGGTCTAATATAAGTTTTAAATTGTTTGGTCGCACAACGATGGCGTGTTAAACGGGTTTATTCTTCGTGCTGCTCTTTAAATTTTGCTAATGCCTCAATACGGTATTGAATCAACATTTCGCCAATTTCAGGGCCTTTAATATGTTCAGGTAAATCTTGTGCTCGAATATGTCTGACGATTTCCATCGCATCTAGCAGAAATTGTGCTTGAGGATATGGGCGCTGTTCTAAACCCAAACGACCTTTGGCATCGCATTCACATGCTTGAACAAAAGCTCTGGCTTTATCCGGTCTACGTAGAACATCTAAGCGTTGTAACAAACGCCATAAAGTTCCTGGTTTTAGATTTTTGACTTGATGGCATTTCAAGTGTTCTTTGCAAACGGTGAGCGCTAAATTTTTAAGATAGGTGGGTACCTTTAAGCGATCACATACATCAGTTACGGGCTGTATACCACGTTCTTCATGCATATTATGTCTTGGTAATTCATCAATAGGGGTGAGTGCTTTACCTAAGTCGTGGACAAGCACAGCGAAGCGGACATCTAGCGCATAATTGGCCTGACATGCTTGTTTAAGTGCCATAAGTGTATGAATACCACAATCTATTTCAGGATGGTATTCAGGGCGCTGTGGTACACCAAACAGGGCATCGAGTTCAGGAAATAAGATTTTTAAAGCACCACAGTCTTTGAGTATTTGAAAATATACATCTGCGTGATCTTCCATTAATGCCCGAGAGGTTTCTTTCCAGACGCGTTCTGGAGTAAGGGCATTTAACTCGCCTGATTGAGCGATGTCTTGCATGAGTTGCAGTGTTTCATCCGCAATTTTAAAGTCATACGCTGCATATCGTGCAGCAAAGCGTGCAACTCGAAGCACGCGAAGTGGATCTTCGGTAAAAGCATCAGAAACATGGCGCAGAATTTTTTGGTCTAAATCTTTTTGTCCGCCATAGGGGTCATAAACTTTGCCTTGTTCATCCATTGCCATGGCATTGATGGTAAGGTCGCGGCGGATTAAATCTTCTTCTAACTTAACACTAGTATCTGTAAAACATTGGAAACCATGATAACCAACCCCAGATTTACGTTCTGTACGTGCGAGTGCGTATTCTTCTTTTGTTTTGGGATGTAGAAATACAGGGAAGTCTTTGCCAACAGGTTGATAACCTTCGGCGAGTAATTGCTCTGGCGTTGCACCAACAACAACATAATCTTTTTCGTGATAGGGATGCCCAAGTAAATGATCTCGAACAGCACCGCCTACTAAATAAACTTGCATGAAAAAACCTCTATTCTTCACACAATCATGCTACAGAATAGAGGTTTTCTCAAGCACTAAGCAAAGCTTTTCAGGAAAAGCTTTGCTTATAGCAGTTAGTTTTCGCTTTGTTGAATTTCAGCAACAGTCAATGCAGTCATGTTGATTAGACGGCGGGTTGTTGCTGTTGGGGTGAGGATATGAACTGGTTTGGCTGCACCCAATAAAATTGGTCCAATCGTCACATTGTTCCCAGATGTTGCTTTCAACAAGTTAAAAGAAATATTTGCTGAGTCTAGGTTTGGCATGATCAATAAGTTAGCTGAACCTTTATAGCGTGAATTTGGAAAAGCAAAGTGACGGATGTTTTCGTCAAGTGCTGCGTCTCCATGCATTTCACCTTCAACTTCTAGTTCAGGCGCTTGCTCTGTAAGTAAGCGATAGACTTCACGCATTTTTTGAGCGCTAGAATCAAGTTGATCACTACCAAAACTTGAATGGGAAAGCAGTGCAACACGTGGTGTGATACCAAAGCGACGGACTTCTTCCGCGGCTAAAATGGTCATTTCAGCAAGCTGTTCAGCCGTTGGGTTGGTATTCACATAAGTGTCAGCAATAAATAGGTTACGATCTTCAAGCATTAATGCATTTAGGGTAAAGAAAGTGCTGCGACCTTCTTTTAAACCAATGACATTTTTAACGAAATCTAAATGGATATCGTAGCTTGCATAAGTACCACAGAGCATACCATCGGCTTGACCAAATTTAACCAATAAAGCAGCAATGAGGGTCGAGCGACGGCGTGTTTCACGCTGTGCATACTCTACCGTCACGCCTTTGCGCTGCATGGTTTTATAGTAATCTTTCCAAAATTCCTCATATTGAGGATTTTTTTCTTGATCAACGATCTCGATGTTTACACCATGTTGTAAACGTAGACCTAATTTTTTGATATTTGCTTCAATTACAGTGGTACGACCGACTAAAATTGGTTTAGCCAAACCTTCATCAACTGCGATTTGTACTGCACGTAATACGCGCTCATCTTCACCTTCAGCGTATGCAATACGTTTAGGGTCGGTTTTCGCTTGAGCAAAAATTGGTTTCATTAAGAACGCAGAGTTATACACGAACTCAGAAAGTCTTTGGCGATATGCAGAGAAATCCTCAATTGGACGTGTTGCAACACCAGAATCCATTGCTGCTTTAGCAACCGCAGGTGCGATTTCTAAAATCAAGCGCTGATCAAGTGGGCCAGGGATCAAGTAATCACGACCAAATGATACTGATTTTTCACCATAAGTAGCAGCATCAGCTTCTACGTGCGCCATACGTGCAATCGCATGTACACATGCAATTTTCATTTCTTCATTAATGGTGGTTGCGCCGACATCAAGTGCGCCACGGAAGATATATGGGAAGCAAAGGGCATTATTGACTTGGTTTGGATAGTCCGAACGACCTGTCGCCATAATGACATCTGGACGTACTTCATGTGCATGTTCAGGCAAGATTTCTGGATCAGGGTTGGCTAGTGCAAAGATAATCGGATTTTCAGCCATTTCTTTAACCATTTCTTTGGTTAAAATACCTGCTGCCGAAAGACCCAAGAACATATCCGCACCAGCAATGACTTCATGCAATTGTGTTGCTGCGATGTCTTGTACGTAACGCTTTTTCGATTCATCCAGTCCTTCGCGTGAAGTGGTGAGAAGACCACGAGAATCGGCAACAGTGATGTTGGCTTTATTCACACCAAGAGCACAAAGTAAATCTAAGCAAGACAATGCCGCAGCACCTGCACCAGACGCTACAATTTTGATTTCATCAATTTTCTTATTTACAATTTGCAAAGCATTTAATAATGCAGAGCCTACGATAATACTAGTACCGTGTTGATCATCATGGAACACAGGAATCTTCATGCGTTCACGAAGCTTCTTCTCAATATAGAAGCATTCAGGTGCTTTGATGTCTTCTAAGTTGATACCACCAAATGTTGGCTCTAATGCTGCAACGATATCGACGATTTTGTCTGGATCATTTTCTGCGATTTCGATATCAAATACATCGACACCAGCGAACTTTTTGAAAAGTACGCCTTTACCTTCCATTACAGGTTTTGATGCTAAAGGACCAATGTTCCCTAAACCCAGTACAGCTGTACCATTACTCACGACGGCGACCAGATTACCACGTGCTGTATATTTGGCAGCAGTAGAAGGGTCTCGTTCGATTTCCAAACACGGAGCTGCAACACCAGGAGAATATGCAAGCGCTAGATCTCGTTGGTTAACGAGCTGCTTGCTAGGTGTCACACTGATTTTTCCCGGAGTAGGAAATTCATGGTAATACAAAGCGGCCTGTTTTAAAGATTGATCGTCCATCTGAGTCTCGATTGTTCCGATAATAATCAGCCATATAGGGGGCTAATTACTATATTAAGATAAGTGCACAAGAATATAGCACTAGTTCATGCTTTCGCCCAGTCAAAAAAGCTTATTTTCACTGAACGAACATGCTTATTGACAATTCATAACGAGCTTAAAATAAACTGCCAAAATGCTTAAAATCCACCCTTAAATGGAAGTTTTTGCGGTTGACAGTTAGGTATGCTGTTGTAAATATTCAGTCGCATGTATCGCTGTTAATGGTCTAGCAAATAAGTAACCCTGCAATATGTCACAGTTTTGGCGTTTCAGGTATTCGCTTTGCTGCTCAGTCTCAACGCCTTCAGCCACAACTTTTAGGCCAATCGTTTTACCCATTGCAATCATGGCATTAACTATCGCGTCTTGTTTTGCATCGCCGATTTTTGAGATAAAAGCACGGTCAATTTTCAGAGTGTCTATTGGGTATTCGGTTAAATAAGCAAGGGAAGAGTAGCCTGTGCCAAAATCATCAAGCGCTATTGAAATATGGCGTTGTTTGAGGGCTTGTAAAACGACTTTTACACTTTCTGTATTTTCTAGAAAAGCAGACTCGGTAATTTCTAACTCAAGATTCTGCCCTGAAATTGAATACTGAGCTAGGATAGTATCAATATCATGAAGTAGTTGCCCACGTAAGATTTGTTGTACCACGATATTGACTGCAATATGAACATCTGCGAAGCCGAGTTGCTGCCATATATGCAATTGCTTAGCTGCCTCATGCAGGACAAATTGCCCAATATCAGAAATAAGGCTGGTACTTTCTGCTAAAGGAATGAATATGTCAGGCATGATCAGCCCTTTGGTTGGGTGCTCCCAACGGATGAGGGCTTCGAAGCCATCAATTTGATCATTTTGGGCGATAATCTTTGGCTGATAATAAACGACGAGTTCGTTGTTTTGAATTGCTTTTCTTAAGTCGAGTTCTAAATCTGAATATTTGGCGGTTAGACTCGCTCTTTCATTTGAATAATAGCGAATGGTGTTCCCACCCAAGCGTTTTGCTTCGTTGAGGGCCTGTTCTGCATGGGTATTTAAATTATCAACTTGACGCCCATGCTCTGGAAACATTGCAACACCCACAGAAATACTGACCAAATACTCTTGGTCAGAGATATAGAAAGGTTGGCAAAAGTTTTCAACAATATTATTGCACAGTTGATGAATAGGCGGATGTAATGGTGACATCTCATAAATAATGGCAAAATCATCTGCACTCAAATGTGCAACTAAAAGGGCATCGATATTGCTAACACGTAAGCGTTGAGCAACTTGTTTTAACAGTTCATTGCCCGCTTGATTGCTAATCAATTCATTCAAGGTGCGGAAACGATCTATGTTCAAACGAATCACAGCAAGGTGCTGAATAGATGCGTCACTGATTAAATACTGATGAAGCTGCTGTTGATAATAAAAACGATTCGGCAGGTCTGTTAGCGTATCGTAGTTGGTTAAATAAGATAAACGTTGCTCTTGATGTTTACGTTCGGTTTGATCCGAAACAATGCCGATATAATTGATGACTTGGTCTTGTTCATTTTTGACGGCATTGATATGAATCCATAGGAAACATGACTTTCCTGAATGATACGTCTCTTGAAACTCTCCTTCATACTCATATTCTTCGCTTAATGTGTCGAGTATCGAAAGTTGGAAGTTTTGATGATGCGGTTTATTTTGCTTGGTAATGTCAAACAAATGTTTATTTAAAATAGCTTGCTTATCTAATCCTGTCATTTGTTCGTATTTGGGATTAACTTCAACATAGTTGAACTGTTCGTCCAAAATAAATATACCTTCAGACGCTTGTTCAAAAACACTGGCAGAAAGCTTCAAGCGTTCTTGATCTTTACGTTCCTGATTGATATCTCGATAGACACCAACCATACGTAAAGGTTTTCGATTTACAGGATCCCTTTGAATCACTTGCCCAACATCATGTATCCACGACCATTCGCCATTTGGACGCTTAATACGAAAAGTCTCTTCATATCGTGCTATGTGTCCATATAAATGACCGTATAAGGTGTTTTTTACACGTTCAACATCATCAGGATGGGTGATTTTGTGCAACAGCGCATAGTGGTTATCTGAGTCGCGCTTAACAGGTTTACTATGTGTGTTGGTTATTCCTATGGTCTGATTTTCTAGATTCCATTCCCAAGGATGGATACCCGCAGTTTCATGTGCAAAGGCAAGGTTTTGTCGGTGTTCTTCTAAGCTTTCATTCATTTGGGTGAGATCAAAAGTACGATCACGAACTTTTTGTTCTAATAAATGATTATTAAATTGTAATTGTGCTTCTATATCTTTGGATTTATTGATTTCTCGCTGTAGCTGCTGGCAGAGTTCTTCAGTCCATTGATTGTGTCGTTCAGAAACATCCATCAGTTGTTTGTTTTTTTCTAGTACGCCTGAAAGACGTTTATGGATTTTATAAGTTGCTTGTGCGCATAGTAATGTTGCAAAGAAAGTTGAGTAATATGCGAGATAGAACAGCGTCTGGTGATGATCACCAAATAGAATTTGTGAAATAATCAGTGGAACAATACTGGGAATAAAAAATAGTAAAAAATATCGAATATGCTGGGTTAAAAATGTTAGTGCAATGATATGTGATGTCGTGAGGAGCAAGGCGGTTAAGATTGAAATATGTGAGTTTGTTAGGTTGGGTACATCATTGATGAGATAATAATTAATAATGATAGAGTTAGCGCCGAGCAATAAACCTGTAAAAAAACATATTATTTGAAATAAATGGTTGGTTCTTTTTAAAAAAAGTGGGGATGAGGTGTGTTGTAAAGAGAATCGACATAGAAAAAAGAAAAGCAGAAAAACAATTAGGGTAATGCAGATCCAAACAGTGAAAATGTTGGGACTAAAAGAGTAGAAAAGACCAAACAACACATAATCTAAAAGACAAATACAGAGTACACTGAGCACAAAAGTACGGATATGGCTAAAACAATTGATCAAATCCGTATAAATAGGTGGCGGTGAATCTTGCTTTTGAACCCCAGACATACAACGAATAATCCTTTTCATTTTTCATGCCTACAGCTTTTATTTTTGTAAGCAGAGTTGAGTGCATTTAAATTAACGCTAAACCCAATGGAAAGCAATCCACATGTATCATTTGATTGAAAAGTGATAGTTCAAGATAGACAAAGCCACAACTGGAGCAGTTTCTGTTCTTAAGACACGATCTCCAATGCACCAGTTTTTAAAATAGTTTTGATTTGCAGTTTCGATTTCAGTTTCACTGAGACCACCTTCAGGACCGATTAATAATGCTAAATCGGGTGAAGCATCTAATAATACATTTTCTTGAGTTTTGTTTGGTGCTAAAACAAAGCGAGATGGCGGGAGTTGGGCTGACTTGACCCAATCGATTAATGCGATAGGTGCTAACACCTCTGGAACTCGATTCATGCCACATTGTTCACATGCGGCGATGGCGACAGATTGCCAATGCTCTAGTTTCTTTTGATCGCGATCATACTTGAGTCGCATTTCGCAGCGTTCGCTGGTCAAAAGTTGAATCGTTGTAACACCTAGTTCAGTCGCTTTTTGAATTGCATAATCCATGCGATCGCCTTTGCTCATGACTTGGCCTAAAACAATTTGAAAAGGCGGCGTACGATCGACTGGATCAAATTGATCAATCGATACAAATGCATTTTTCTTGTTGATTTCAGTCAGTGTTACAACGTATTCACCACCTTTTCTATTGAAAAAGATGGCTTGTTCTTGTTCTTTTGCACGAAGCACCCGTACCCAGTGATGAAATACCGATTCCGTTAATTCAATGGTATTGCCAGTATTTAGTTCGGCTTCGATATAAAAACGATTCATGCTTGGATCAGGCTCGTACAAATTAGTTTAAACCAAGATCAACAACCAGTTGTTGAGTTGGCTCTGTTTGATTCATTGAATAGAAGTGAAGTGATGGTGCACCACCAGCGATTAAACGTTCGCAGAGTTTCACAATAACTTCATGGCCGAATGCTTTGATACTTTTACTGTCATCCCCATAAGCTGCAAGCTGCTTACGAATCCAACGTGGAATTTCTGCGCCCGTACCATCAGCAAAGCGGATCAAGTTACTCGCATTGGTAATCGGCATAATACCCGGAGCAACAGGGATATTCACACCCGCTTTATCCAAACGTTCCATGAAATAAAAATAAGCGTCAGGATTAAAGAAGAACTGTGTAATCCCTGCATTTGCACCAGCGTGTACTTTTTCAACGAAACGTTGAATATCGACGTCAAAGCTTTCGGCTTGGGGATGCATTTCAGGATAAGCAGCAACTTCGATATGAAAGTGATCGCCAGAATATTCACGGATAAAGCGCACGAGGTCCTGTGCGTATGGAAGCTCACCTAGGCCAACCTGACCAGAAGGTAAATCTCCGCGTAATGCCACGATGCGATCAATACCTTGAGACTTGTATAAGTCCAATAGCTCGGCAATACGTGCTTTATCATCACCAATACAAGATAGGTGAGGCGCAACAGGTGTGCCGCTGCCATTGAAATCATGAATTGCAGCTAAAGTTCGTTCGCGTGTAGAACCACCAGCACCATAGGTAATTGAGAAAAACTCAGGATTCAATCGCTGTAATTCTTGGTGAACAGTACGTAGTTTCTCCGCACCTACATCAGTTTTTGGTGGGAAAAACTCAAAAGAAATAGGAACACGTTTGGTCATTTCAAATCCTTTTTTTTATTTCTTTTCACTTCTCCCTTGCGGAACTTCGTTCCTCATGTCCTGAACGGAGAGGACTCATTGATACTCATCAGGGTAATGAATATCCCTTCTCCCTAAGGGAGAGGGCTAGGGAGAAGGAAGGTATTAAAACTTAGTATTTATAAGCGTCAGCTTTGAACGGACCTTCAACAGGAACGCCTAAGTAATCGGCTTGCACTTGAGTCAATTGTGTTAATACACCACCAAAACCAAGGACCATGGCAGCAGCAACTTCTTCATCTAATTTCTTCGGAAGTACTTCTACACGGATTGCAGCTTGCTTTTGATCAGCAGGTAAATCTGCAAATTTTTCAGCGAACAAATGCATTTGACCTAATACTTGGTTTGCAAATGAACCATCCATGACGCGTGATGGGTGACCAGTTGCATTACCGAGGTTAACCAAACGACCTTCAGAAAGAAGGATCAAATAGTTACTTTCATCTTCTGAACGATATACTTGGTGTACTTGTGGTTTTACTTCAACCCACTTATAACCACGTAAATATGCGGTGTCGATTTCTGTATCAAAGTGACCGATGTTACAAACCACTGCACCTGCTTTTAAGCTATCAAGCATTGCAGAATCACACACATGGTAGTTACCCGTTGTGGTCACTACGAGATCAGTGTTTGCGAGCAAATCGTGGTTAATGTCTTCTTTTTTGCCTGTTTGTACGCCATTTTTGTATGGAGAAACAATTTCGTAACCATCCATACATGCTTGCATCGCACAGATTGGATCAACTTCAGTAACGCGAACGATCATGCCTTCCTGACGTAAAGATTGCGCTGAACCTTTACCAACGTCACCGTAGCCAATCACAAGGGCACGACGACCAGAAAGTAACATGTCGGTACCACGTTTGATTGCATCATTTAATGAATGACGGCAGCCATACTTATTATCGTTTTTAGACTTGGTGATCGAGTCATTCACGTTAATCGCTGGAACTTTAAGTGAACCATCTTTCCACATTTCTAAAAGACGTTGAACACCTGTGGTTGTTTCTTCGGTAATCCCGTGAATACCCTCTAAAAGTGCAGGATATTTTTCATGAACAAGTGCAGTTAAGTCACCGCCATCGTCCAAGATCATGTTGGCAGCCCAAGGCTGACCATTGACATTGATTTGTTGCTCTAAACACCAAACATATTCTTCTTCAGTTTCACCTTTCCAAGCGAACACAGGAATACCGCGCGCAGCAATTGCAGCAGCAGCGTGATCTTGAGTAGAGAAAATGTTACATGAAGTCCAACGAACTTCAGCGCCTAACTCGATTAAAGTTTCGATTAAAACGGCAGTTTGGATTGTCATATGAATACAACCCAAGATTTTTGCGCCTGCAAGCGGTTTAGCCGCAGCATAACGCTTACGCAAACCAATCAAGGCTGGCATTTCAGCTTCAGCAAGTTTGATTTCTTTACGGCCGTAGTCAGCAAGTGAAATATCGGCAACTTTATAATCTGTAAATGAAGCATTCACCGCGTTCATCAGGATCTCCTAGAAAAAATAGTATGGATCGTTTTGTTCGCGGATGCCGTTGTCTTGGAAGCATTGCTTCTTACGCCGAGCCTAGCAAATTGATTTTTAGTGCCAATCAATTGTCGCAGCATCCCTCGACTAGGGCATTATCATACTTGGAAATCGGTTGAGTTCCAATGAAATTTTGTGTGAGATGGTGAGAAAATGAGGGAATAAATAGGGGCAAATATATGATTAAAAAATTTATATAGATGCTTTAGGGTTTCTTATCCATTTGAAACCCTAAACTTTAAAACTGACCATTACGCTTTCAAGTGATCTTCGAATTCTTCACCGAGCTGCATTGCTAAAGAATTTCCAGATAAATCACAAGTCACTAAACCATATTCTTTTTTAAAACTAAACGTGAAACCCCGATTATCTGTCAGATTTTTAACTGAATATCCTAACTTTTCCAACCAAATACGAAAAGCCAATAAATTTTTTGCTTTAACAACTCTGTTTTTCATAGCCGAACTCCTTGTGAACCTGTATTCATTAATAAGGGTTGCTTAAATTTTTTTAAAGGGGGATTGCATAGATTTATTTTGCTACATGTAAATAATGTAAAAATAGAGTAATTTTTAAGTATTTCATTGGGTTTATGCTTAAGTAATTGTATTTAATTATTAAAATTATATTTGTGTATTTGAGTAAGTGTTTTCAAGCTTAAAAATAATTTAATTAAAAATGTAAAAAATAATTTCATTTTCAAGTTTGGTTCTATGTGGAAAATGAAATTATTTTTATTTGATCGAATCGATTAAAACTGATCTTTCAGGCTACGGATTCGAGCAAAATCCTCGGCACTCTCGGTGCGTAAGAAAGGATTGGTTTCTAGTTCCAACCCAATGCTACTAGGTAGCGTGATTTGATCAGATTCTCTTAATGCTTTGACCTGTTTTATACGCTCTTGAAGGGCAACATTGTTCGGTTCAATGGTGAGCGCAAACTCAGCATTTGCGAGCGTATATTCATGGGTACAATAGACTTTGGTTTGGATTGGCAGCGCTGCTAGACGATTTAAAGAATGATACATTTGTTCTGCTGTACCTTCGAACAAACGTCCACAACCCATTGCAAACAGGGTATCACCGCAGAATAGACTATCAATTTCTTCAATAAAATAAACGATATGACCTAATGTATGTCCCGGTGTCGCAATGATTTCAATCTTTAAATCATTGAAATGGAAATGGTCATTGTGTTGCAGTGGATTTGAGATGAAAGCAATCTTACTCAATTCGTCACGCGGACCGTATATGGGAAGATTATTGTTTGCGGATAACTCTGCTACACCATTGGTATGGTCTGGATGCCAATGAGTAAGCCAAATTTGCTTGAGTTGTAATTGGTGTTGTTCGCAGAAATCACTGACCAGACTGGCTTCAGTAGGGTCGATCGCAATAACTTCATTTGAGCGAGTATCTTCCAATAACCAGATATAGTTTTTTAAGGCATTTTTTACGTCAATGACATGAATTTTATAATGCATAGCCGATTCCTAAACCTTTCGTCATGTGGTTATTTGAAGCTGTCGATAAATGCTTTTTAGAGCCCCTAGTGTAAGTGTAAATGCGTAACAGTGCAAAACTGCTGATGATGAACATCGCCTAAATATGACTTTTTTGGGCAAATTTTGACAGCTTAAATCAGGGTGGATTTTTATCATTGACAAGCTGGGTGTTTTACATGAAGATGAAAGAAAAGATATATAAGTTAATGGTTTATATTGTATTTAATGGTGTTAAATAGATCGCATATTAGACGGTTTTCATAAATCGATTTTGTTTCTTGCTGTGAGAGAAATACAAAGAGGGTATGAATAATTATGAAAGAGCTCTATTCAATATAATTGAAATGAAAGGATTTATCCTGTTTAAGTGTCGAGTGTTGATTTAGGCTAAGGGGATGTGCCATTTGCTAAGATGGCATTGAAAAATACAAGTCATTGTAAATAAATATAATTTAACGAGCGTAAAGCAGAAATAAATCACAATAAGACAGAGAGGGAATCATGTCAGATTTGGTCGATCATGAAGTGGTCGTTATCTTTAGAAAATATTTATATCCTCTATCTGCCAAACTTACAGAAATGCTCAATGAGCACTTTAGCCATCAAACGGAACGGCGTGGTTGTGGATATACCCAAGCAACACGTGTGATCGCAGAATTTGTTTCGCAACCTCGCGATGCGCTTGGTTTTCAGGATTTTCGTATTTTTGAAGATTATGAAACTAAGGCTTTGAAAAGTATTTTGAATCAAGCATCTTCCTATGGTTTGGAACTAACGAGTTGGCGGAACCTAGATATAAACTCAGATGTCCAGCAATGCTTAGTGCGTTTGAGTCCACAGGAATTATTTGCGAAAAACTTGCAGCAGCAAGTCGATTTTCAAGCGAAGCTCAGAGGCATTCATCAATATGCCGAGCTGGAGGAAAGCGTACTGATTTGTCAGTTATTGGCTGATATTATTCTTCCTCAAAGTGCCAAGAACGGCTTGATTGAATGTAATGCTTTGCCAGAAAAGCCCAAAGTGGGTTCTTGCCCAATGGCCGAAAAGTTTTTTCTTCGAATCGCACATCATCGGTTGCTTAGACAGGGCGAGATAAATATTTTTGTTGATGAGTATGAACAACCAATTATGATGGAAAAAATGAATATGGGGGACAATCACTCCTGTATTAGCCTTGTTTCATTATTGATGAATGGGGTTCGTTTACCAGCAGGAAGCCTTTTTTCAGCAAACTATGAAATTGAGCCATTAGAAAAGCATCAAAATAAACACTATAAAGGACATGTGATTCCGATTTCTGCGATCAATGGGTTTTGGTTTTTGAGATTAACAACTTTAGCTGTTTCCCCTAAAAATCGTGCCCGTGCGTTTGGTTATCATTTTAAGCAACAGGTAGATAACGGATTGTTTAGACCTGATATCACTGAACTGGGGCAGCTTATGGAAATCGCGCAAGGTCAAATCTCTGTAGGACATCCATGCTAAAAGCTTGTTATTCACCACGGTATTATGCGCAAACGCATACCAATAGCATGGAAAAATTGACCGCAGTTGCGGATGTGCTTCGTACCAATCAAATGGTTGAGTTGATTGATCCAGGTTTGATTGATGTTGAAATTCTTAAAAAATTACACAATCCTCAATATGTGGAGGCTTTTCTTTCAGGTCAATCTAGTTTTGCGACGATTCAAGGCTTTAAACCTTGGAAAGTACAATTACGTGATGCAATTTTATCTATACAAGCAGGGCAACTGCTTGGCGCTAAAATTGCGTTAAAAGAGGGGGTTGCCGCAAATATTGCGCAAGGTTTTCATCACGCCAGTTATGAGTCGGGCGCTGCCTACTGCACCTTTAATGGTTTGGCTTTGGTTGCGAAACAACATCCTGAAAAACGGATTTTTATTTTAGATTGCGATCAGCATGGTGGCGATGGCACAGCCGTATTTGCGAACCGAATGACCAACCTTGTGAATTTTGGAATCTTTGGTATTCGCTTCGGTTGTAAGGCGAGTGAACGCAGTTTGACTCGTTATATTCATCCTAAGCAAGGCAACTTTGATTTGTACCGTGAGGCTGTTTTAGAGGCATTTCAATACGCTTCACGCTGGGACGCGGATTTAGTTATTTATCAAGCGGGTATGGATTGTCACCAAAATGACCGTTATGGTTCAAAATGGTTTACGACAGAATTACTGTTTGAACGGGATCGTTTGGTCTTTGAAATGGCAAAGAAAATGAATATTCCATTGCTGTTTGTTTTGGCTGGCGGATATCAACCCTTAGCTGATCTCGTTCCTTTACATGTCAATACATTTAAGGCTGCGACTGAAATCTATTTTCCATAAAAATACTTGAGGTAAAAAAAGCCCTCATATTGAGAGCCTTAAGCTGGTTACTCAATGATTAACGCATTTTTGCTAACCAATCACCAAAGGTTTGCACAAATTGAACCAACAATAAAAGCACGATCACGGTCAGAATCACAACACTACTATCAAAACGTTGATAGCCATAAGAAATTGCCAAGTCACCAATTCCGCCTGCACCGACCGCACCTGCCATTGCCGTTGCACCAATCAAGCTAATCGTTCCCGTGGTTAAGTTTAGAATAACTGAACTCCGTGCTTCAGGAATAATAAATTTGAAAACGATTTGCCAAGGTGTTGCGCCCATTGCTTGAGCAGATTCAATGATTCCTTCATTGACTTCAAGTAATGAGGTTTCGATTAATCGACCTAAATATGGACCAACATAAATGGTGAGGGGAACAATCGCTGCCCACGTTCCGATTGATGTTCCAACGAGGAATTTAGTAAATGGAATAACTGCGATTAGCAAGATAATGAAAGGAATTGAGCGTAACGCATTGACGATTGGGTTGAGGAAATAATAAATCGCTCGATTTTGTAGGATACCACCTGTACGTGTCACTACTAAGGTGATGCCTTGGATGAAGCCCCAAATACAGCCAAAAAGCAGTGAGAAGAATACCATTTGTAAGGTTTCTTGTAAGGCTGTCACAAATTGATCCATCGACAAAGAACTTTGCCAAAAAGGCGCAGTGATTTCAGTCAGCCAGTGTACGATAAAGTCTCTCATTGGCTTACTCCAGACGGTTCAACTTTGACACCTTGTTGCTCTAGAAATTGGATTGCTTCTTGGATGATGCGTGGGTCACCGAGCAGTTGTATAAACATTTGTCCAATCACCGTACCGTTAATCTCGGTCATGTTGGCAAACAGAATATTTAAACTAATATCAAACTGTTTAATCACAGACTGAATCACGGTTTCTTGTGCTGATGTACCTAAGAATTGTAGGTTATAGATACTGTTATGGTGCTTGTGTTCGAGATTATTGAGAATATTGATCGGCAGTTGTTGCTGTAATACAGTTTGGATAAAGGTTTTGGTTGTGGGATGCTGTGGTTGACTGAAAATCTCTAAGGTCGAACCTGTTTCAATTACTTTACCCGCTTCCATGACAGCAACGTAATCGCAAACTGATTCGATCACATCCATCTCATGGGTCACCATCACGATGGTAATATTTTGTTCTTGGTTAATTTTCTTCAACAACGCTAAAACAGATTTGGTGGTTTGCGGATCTAAAGCAGAGGTTGCTTCATCACAAAGTAAAATTTTGGGATGATTAGCAAGGGCCCGAGCAATACCCACACGTTGTTTTTGACCACCTGAAAGTTCGTCGGGGTAGGCATCTTTTTTATGTTTGAGATCAATGAAATCTAACAGTTCAGCTAAACGCTTTTCTCGTTCAGCTTTACGATGACCGAGCAATTTAAGCGGCATTTCAATATTTTCAGACACCGTTTTAGTCTGTAATAAATTAAAGTGCTGAAAAATCATGCCGATATTCGCACGTTCGTTACGAAGCGTGCGTGCATCCATCGCAGTAAAATCTTTTTGATGAATAATCACTTGCCCTTTAGAAGGGCGTTCCAGCAAATTAATCAAACGAATTAATGTACTTTTACCTGCGCCACTATAACCAATAATGCCAAAGATACTGCCTTCTGGGATCTCTAAATCGATTTGATCCAGCGCATTAATGGTTTGACCATTTAGCTGATAGTGTTTGGAAATATTTTTAAATTCGATCATATCGTCAATACTAAATTAAAAAGAAAACAGGCAAAATCATTTGCCTGTTTTGTAGAGCGTCGGAGCGTAGTATATTACGAATTCGCTTCAGTGAGATAGCTTGTCGGTTTGTTTACATCAACCTTAGTGCCATCAAAGTGTTCTTGTACATATTTTTTTACAGCTTCAGTATGATAAAGCGCACCAACTTTTTGTAGCACAGCATCATCTTTACGTGATTCAGCAGTTGCTAAAACATTCACATTGAGCTTAGTGCTTTGATCAACAGGTTCATAAAAGATTGCATCTTTAAGAACGTTCAAACCACCTTCCATCGCCAGCGTATTGCCTAACAAAATTGCATCAACTTCATCTTTTACGCGTACCGCAGTCGCCATTTGGATCGGTTTAATCACAATCTTTTTAGTATTCTCAATAATATCTGCTGGCGTACCTTTTACTGGATCAAAGTCAGCTTTTAACTTGATTAAGCCTGCGCTTTGTAAAAGTAATAATGCGCGAGATTCATTGGCACCGTCGTTTGGAATCGCAATGGTTGCACCTTCAGCAAACTCTTCAACTTTCTTAACTTTGTTTGAATAGATACCCATAGGCTCTAAATATGTGGTTGAAACAGGTGCAATCTTATCTTTATTTGCAGCATTGAATGCAACAAGGTAAGCGTAAGATTGGAATGCATTGAGATCAACTTCTTTGTTAGCCGCAGCAGTATTCATCGCAACGTAATCAGTGAAGTTTTTAATTTCGAGTTTCAGACCAGCGGCTTTGGTTTCAGGCAAAGTTGCAATATGACGCCAGATATCAGCATCTGAACCTGTAGAGGCGATGACAACAGTTTGTAATGCAGCAGCATCCCCGTTTTGGTCGGTAGCTGTGGTATCTGGTTGTTTACTGCAAGCTGCAAGTAATAATACCGATACACTTAAAAAAAGACTAATTAGCTTTTTCATGTATAAATCCTAATCAAAATAATGTCGGAAAATCACGTGGTTTCCGTATTAAAGATTGTAATAGATTGCGATGCTATTGATTGGCGTTGTATTCAAATAATCATGTGAATAATTTTTGAAGCGTTTGCCAACACAAATTTCACAACATGAGAAAAATAGGTGAACATTCATGTTCCAGTTTGCTATAGATAAATAGCACAGTGAATCATTCACTTACTCTTGAAATTAAATTTGGATTTAGCTGTAACTCGTGTAGCTCAGTCTAATATTCTAATCATTTGAAAATAATAGAAAAGAATAAACTCTGGCCATAAAAAGTACAGCTAAAAATTTTCCCAATCATAGCAATATTTTAGTTCAGGTTATAGTGGAGTAGACAATACTGAAGGGTATAAATAACTGATTATTTAAGGGAATTGTGTACTAAGTAAATATAAATAGATGAAAATTTTATAGATTTTTTAAATATTTGTTTAGATAATTCAATTGAATAGTGAATATATATTTTTTTGCATGCGTTATATGGAAATTGAATAAACAACTGGGCACTGTTTTGATTTGAGCAATAAAAAACCTTCCGAAGAAGGTTTTTCGAATTGAGACAATTTATTCAGCTTTTTCACGTGCAATCGCGCGGTAACCAATATCGCTACGGTACTGCATACCTGTGAACGTCACTTGACCGCAAACTTCTAGCGCATTGATTTGTGCTTCAAGTACGGTGTCGCCCAGTGCTGTTACGCAGAGTACACGACCACCTGCAGTGACAATATGCCCATCAGCAGTCATGGCTGTGCCTGCATGGAAGATTTTAGTATCTTCTGGAGATTGACCGATACCCGAAATCACATCACCTTTACGGACGGTTTCTGGATAACCCTCAGCAGCAAGAACGATACCGATCGATTTACGCTCGTCCCATTCTGCTTCGCTTGGTAAGTTACCTTCAATACCTGCTTCAACGAGATCAACCAGCGATGATTTTAAACGCATCATAATTGGTTGTGTTTCAGGATCACCAAAGCGGCAGTTGAATTCGATGACACGAGGTTGACCTTGCTCATCAATCATCAAACCTGCGTATAAGAAACCTGTATAAACGTGACCATCCGCAGCCATACCATCAACTGTCGGGCGCATCACTTCATTCATGACACGTTCAAAGACTTCAGCAGTCACAACTGGGGCAGGAGAGTAAGCACCCATACCACCTGTATTTGGACCTTGGTCAGCTTCAAAGATACGTTTGTGATCTTGTGATGTCGCCATTGGCAAAATGTTGTTGCCATCAATCATACAAATGAAAGACGCTTCTTCACCCGCAAGGAACTGTTCAACCACGACACGTGAACCTGCATCACCAAACTTATTGCCTGCAAGCATGTCATCAATGGCAGCAAAAGCTTCTTCGTTGGTCATTGCCACGATCACGCCTTTACCCGCAGCTAAGCCATCCGCTTTAATGACGATCGGTGCACCATTTTTTTCAACATAGGCTTTAGCTGCATCCACTTCGGTGAATACATCATAAAAAGCAGTTGGAATGTTATGACGCTTTAAGAAATGCTTGGCAAATGCTTTTGAACCTTCAAGCTGCGCTGCGTATTGTGTTGGTCCCCAAATTTTTAGACCAGCTTCACGCGCAGCATCGACCACACCATTGACCAATGGTGCTTCTGGACCAACAATCACCAATGCCACATCATTTGCTTTTGCAAAAGCAATCACAGCTGGATTGTCTAAAATATCAAGTTCAACGTTTTCACATTTATCTTCTGTTGCTGTGCCTGCATTACCCGGCGCAACAAAAACTTTAGTTACTTTTGTATCTTGTGCGATTTTCCATGCAAGTGCATGTTCACGGCCACCGCTACCCAAAACTAAAATATTCATTATTAAGTTATTTCCTTTTTCCGTATTTAAGAATATACCTGTTCAGAATAAAAAAGTCCCCCTGAGATGCGACTATAAGGCATCGCAAGAAAGAGGGACTTGGGTGTTATTAATGGCGGAAGTGACGCATGCCTGTAAAGACCATTGCGATGCCAGCTTCATCAGCGGCTGCAATTGTTTCTTCATCACGCATTGAACCACCCGGTTGGATAATACATTTAATGCCTGCTTTAGCAGCATTATCAATACCATCACGGAATGGGAAGAATGCGTCAGATGCCATTACTGCACCTTCAACCACTAAACCAGCATGTTCAGCTTTAATCGCTGCAATACGTGCAGAATTGACGCGGCTCATTTGACCTGCGCCGATACCCACAGTTTGACGATCTTTTGCATAAACAATCGCGTTTGACTTCACATATTTCGCCACTTTCCAAGCAAAGATTAAATCATCAATCTCTTGTTCAGTAGGCGCACGTTTGGTCACAACTTTTAGGTCATCTTTACTGATCATGCCTAAATCTTGGTCTTGAACCAGTAGGCCGCCGTTGACACGTTTGTAATCAAGTTGTGGCGCACGTGCATCAATCGCAGGGAGTTCGCCACAAACCATGACGCGGACATTCTTTTTCGCGCCAGTCACTTCAAGTACGCCATCAGCGATGCTTGGAGCAATAATCACTTCAACGAATTGACGATCAACAATCGCTTGTGCAGTTGCAACGTCCAATTCGCGGTTGAATGCAATGATGCCACCAAACGCTGATTCAGGATCAGTTGCATAAGCGAGGTCGTAAGCCGCTTTGATGCCATCTAGTGAAACAGCAACACCACATGGGTTCGCATGTTTGACGATGACACAAGCAGGTTTTACAAATGACTTCACACATTCAAGTGCCGCATCAGTATCAGCGATATTGTTATAAGACAGTTCTTTACCTTGTAGTTGTTTCGCTGTCGAAACAGATGCTTCTTGTGCATTTGCTTCGACGTAGAAAGCTGCGCTTTGGTGTGGATTTTCACCATAACGTAAATCTTGTGCTTTATTCAGTTGGGTGTTGAATGTGCGCGCGAATGTATCCGCTTCACCTTCAGTTTTACCTACACGTGCGCCTAAATAAGATGCAATCATGCCATCATATTGCGCTGTATGTTCATATGCTTTTACAGCTAAGTCGAAACGCGTTTCGTAAGATAAAGTCCCATTTGCTTTTAATTCAGCAACGACGGTATCGTAGTCAGCAGCATTGACAATAATACCAACAGATGCATGGTTCTTCGCAGCAGCACGAACCATCGTTGGACCACCGATATCGATGTTTTCAATCGCATCAGCAAGTGAACAGTTTGGTTTTGCTACTGTTGCTGCAAATGGATAGAGGTTTACGATAACGAGATCAATTGGATCGATATCGTGTTCTTGCATCACAGCTTCGTCTAGACCACGACGAGCCAAAATACCACCATGAATTTTTGGATGCAGTGTTTTGACACGACCATCCATCATTTCAGGGAAACCCGTGTGTTCAGAAACTTCTACGACAGCGATATTGTTGTCTTTAAGCAACTTATATGTACCACCAGTAGATAAGATTTCTACCCCGAGAGCTGCAAGATTTTGAGCAAATTCAACGATTCCAGTTTTGTCTGAAACAGAGATTAAAGCACGTTTGATAGTCATGATTTTAGTCAACAGTTTGAAGTCTACAGATTAAAACAAAGGCACAAAAAAAATGCCCACGAGAACGTGAGCATTTTATCAATTATTCACTCATTAAACCGTGAGCTTTTAACTTTTTGCGTAAAGTTCCACGGTTAAGGCCTAGAATCTCAGCAGCACGTGTTTGGTTGCCACGAGTATATTCTAAGACCACAGATAAAAGAGGTTTCTCCATTTCTGCTAAAACCATGTCATACACTTGAGATGGTTGCTCACCTTGCAATTGTGCAAAATAATGACGAACTGCGCGATCTACATGGATGCGGAGAGCGACATCAGATTGAGCCGTAAAAATAGGAGATTTGCTATTCATGCGTTTTAATCCGAAAAATAAAAATATCACTTGGATAAAGTGATATATAAATGTGGTCTGAATTACTGAGCCCTGTTTTAGATCCTAAAACAGTGACTCTAAAACAATGGGACTATTAGCTTGCCACAAATCCTCGAATTGTGTAAAAAATAAGCGTAACAATAGTTAAATATTTGTTACAGCCTACTTTCAAAAACAAAAAAACCGACAATGCGCTTATGGGATAGAAGCACAGTTCGTTTAACTATTTTTTGTCTATAAATAACGAGGAGTATGTAGGTCAAAGCTTTCGTGGCGCGTATCATACCACTGTCTACGAAAAAGTGAGCAAATTAACTGCACTTTTTTTATATTTTTTTGTCATTTTTTTTCGTTTTTAGGGTTGTACAATTTCTAAACTATAGTCATTGAAGCTGTTTTTGCTATTTGGGATGGTAAATTCAAACCTAAAAGGGCTATTTGTCGGGATGCGTTGAATCGTCTTCAAGCTATCAACCAAATAGTTTTGGGGGGTTAATACCGTATTTGAAATCACTTCACCATTGTCTTTCAAAATAACTTTAATGGCAGGAAGCACAACACTGTTTTCGTGTCGGTTGACGAGCGTACCTGAAAAACGTGTTGAATTTTGATCAGCAGGTCTAACTTGCACTTTCTCAAAGTTTAAATATTTATACTGCTCATCTCTTGTTTTACAAGTTAAAGCGCCGCATGCGTAGTTAAAGATCCGATTTAATGCAGGGCTTTCGTGCATCAATTTAGGATTGAACCATAAAATTTGAAAGGCAAATACCAGTATAAGGGTGATATTGCCAAGCCCCCAAAGGGTGTAGTACAGCCAACCGTGTTGTTTTTCAGTCGAAGTCTCATCTATGAGAACGGTGTCTTCTGAAAGGTTTAAGTTGGGTAAAGCAGTGACTGGTTCGGTATTGAAATAATTTAGGTTGTTTAAATAGGTCAATAGATCGATATTTGAGTTTTCAATTTTTTGATCAAAAATACTTAAAATTTGCATTTGCTTTTCTGCAAATGAGCTGTTTGGTTGGATTGAAGAAAATAATGAACGATTTGCGGGTACGGCAATCGTTTCATCTTCTTCAGAAGCGAGTAAATTAGTGAGTGCATTAAAGTTAATCACACATTTTGGACAACAAACCATACCCTGTGCAACGCTGAGTTGTGAAAGGGTCACTTTGTACACGGTTGAGCATTTAGGGCAGCGGGTTTGTTTTTCACTCATAACTTATAGAGATCTCAAGTTGTTGTTTTACGTTTTCCTGAAATGCGACACCAGTTTTCTTCACGCTTTTCGATCTCTAATATATCAAAAAACTGAGAGTAAACACTAGAAACATCAGCAACTTGCTCTTCTATTACACCAGCAAGTGCGAACTCGCCCTCATTTTTTAATAAAGTTGAGAATTCAGGCGCAAGTGCCATTAACGGTGCTGCCAAAATATTTGCAACCAGTACATCTGCTTGTTGTTGTTTAAATTCTTGATCGAACTCTTCTGGCAAGCCTACATAAAGACGATCAAGTACACCATTTAATTCTGCATTTTGTTTGGTCGCCAAGACTGCTTGAGGGTCAATGTCTGTTGCATAGACCTTTTTTGCGCCGAGCAACAATGCTGCAACACCTAAAATTCCTGAGCCACAACCATAGTCAATCACGATTTTGTCTTTTACATCGGTTTTGCCTAACCATTGTAAGCACAAGAACGTACTAGCATGGTTACCTGTGCCGAAAGCTAAACCAGGATCAAGCTTGATGTTGGTTGCATCTGCTTCTGGAGGTTCTAGCCATTCAGGTACGATCCAGTATTTCTCACCGATTTGGATTGGCTCATAATAGTCCATCCACGCACGTTCCCATACTTGGTTTTCTAGATATTCATGACGCATCGGAACATCTGGAAGTTGTGCTTTTAAGAATGCTTCCAACGTATCGACATCAATTGGATCATCTTCTTCTTGTTGATAAATGCCTGTAACAATGACTTTGTTCCAAAGTGGTGTTTCACCTGGTAATGGTTCAAGTAAGGCCTGATCTTCGGCATCATCTAAAGTTACACTCACTGCGCCTAATGATAGGAGTAGGGTTTCAGTAAGTTCAACTTGATCTTGATCGACAGTAATATGAATTTGTAGCCAGTTCACAGGACAACCTAAGTAAATGTATTTGGGATTATTGTAATGGATTCAGGCTTGTTAAAGGGCTTATAAAATAGACAGATTACAATTTTTAAGATGAAATAACTGTAGTTTCTAAGAATTCGGTATTTAAAAAACATGAAAGGATGCCACATCACGCGGCATCCTTTCTTTCATTGGATCTTCATTTAAGCACTTTGATTGATTTAAGGTGCTTCTTGATCATTATCCATCATCGGTTGTTCGGTATTTTCCATCGGAGCAGCAAGTTCAGATGGTGCTTCTGCTGGCAGTTCAGTCGGTGTGCTTACAGGGCGTGGTTCAGATTGTGTTTCTGAAATTTTGCTTTGTGTTTCTACTGGCGCTTCAGAGGCAGGCGTTGGAGGTTGGAAGCTTAGCTTGTTATTTTCATCGCTTTCACAAGCACCGTTAAAAACAACACCTTTGTGGGCAAATGAAACCGCATCACCTTGTTTCTTACCTTTACATACTTGCTGATACTTCTGGGTCAGTGGATCTGTGGCAGTTTTGGCATTTGCTTGAGCCGTTACAGTAAAAAATAAACCACAGATTAATGATGACAGTAAAAGCTTCGAGTTCATTTCATTTTCCTAAAGTATTTGTTCTGTACTTTTAGGATAGAAATATTTTGAGATAAGACAGTGGTGATCAGGTTAGCAATTTTAGAGCGCTTTGTTAAAAGTACAGGGAAAATGCAACAGGAAGTTTCTTTTTGTGTCATTTTTCGCTTTATCAATCCTTTGTAGCCGATAAGAATCTCACTGCTTTTTGTCAAATAACGAGGAAAATCCTGTATAATGCTCTGTCATTTTTAGAATACACATTTACCACTATGCACTATCCTAAAGTTTACGACGTTATCGTAATTGGTGGCGGTCACGCTGGTACGGAAGCGGCGCTTGCGGCTGCACGTATGGGAAGACAAACATTATTGTTGACGCATAATATTGAGACTTTGGGGCAGATGAGCTGTAACCCTGCGATTGGTGGTATTGGTAAATCACATCTAGTCCGTGAAATCGATGCGCTCGGTGGTGCAATGGCACTTGCAGCGGATAAAGGTGGTATTCAATTCCGTATTTTAAATTCGCGTAAAGGCGCTGCAGTTCGTGCAACACGTGCACAGGCTGACCGTGTTCGTTTTAAAGCTGCGATTCGTCATACCTTAGAAAACCAAGCAAATTTAGACATTTTCCAACAAGCGGCGGATGATCTTATTGTTGAAGGTGATACGGTTAAAGGTGTTGTCACTCAAATGGGTATTCGTTTCGACACTAAAACTGTGGTGTTGACGACGGGAACCTTCTTGGGTGGTGTCATCCATATTGGTTTACAAAATTCAAGCGGTGGTCGTGCAGGTGATCCACCTTCGATTGCATTGGCACAGCGTTTACGTGAACTCAAATTACCAGTGGGTCGCTTAAAGACAGGTACGCCGCCGCGTATTGATGCACGTACGGTTGATTTCTCAGTCATGACCGCACAACCGGGTGATTTTCCATCTCCTGTTATGTCATTTATGGGTGATGTGTCGATGCACCCAGAACAAGTGAATTGTTATATTACCCATACAAGCGAAAAAACCCATGAGATTATTCGTGGTGGTTTAGACCGTTCGCCGATGTATACCGGTGTGATTGAAGGTGTTGGGCCGCGTTACTGCCCATCGATTGAAGATAAAATTCATCGTTTTGCAGATAAAGATTCGCACCAAGTTTTCCTAGAGCCTGAAGGCTTGGATACCCATGAGCTTTATCCTAATGGTATTTCGACTTCATTGCCGTTTGATGTGCAGTTCAATTTAGTTCGTTCAATTCGTGGTATGGAAAATGCGCATATCCTACGTCCGGGCTATGCGATTGAATATGACTATTTTAATCCACAAGCACTGAAATTTACGCTTGAAACTAAAGCGATTCAGAACCTGTATTTTGCTGGTCAGATCAATGGTACTACTGGCTATGAAGAAGCTGGTGCGCAAGGTTTACTTGCTGGTTTGAATGCGGCACGTCGTGCTTGGGAACAAGAAGAGTGGACACCAAAACGTGATCAAGCATATATGGGCGTATTGGTTGATGACCTTATCACTTTAGGTACTAAAGAGCCTTACCGTATGTTTACTTCACGTGCAGAATATCGTTTGATGTTGCGTGAAGATAATGCTGATCAACGTTTAACGCCGATTGGTCGTGAGCTTGGTTTAGTTGATGATGAACGTTGGGCTGCTTATAGTGAGAAAATGGAAGCGGTTGAGCGTGAAACCTCTCGTTTACAGCATTTGTGGGCTGCACCAAATAACCCAATGGGCAAAAAGTTTGTTGAAATGACAGGCGCAGATCTTAGTAAAGAATGCAGTGCAATTGATTTGTTGAAGCGTCCAAATATTGATTTCAGTCAAATCGCAGAATTGACAGGTTCGGATGTTGCTCAACATGTGGGCGAGCAAATCGAAATTGCTGTGAAATATGCAGGTTATATCAATCGTCAACATGATGATGTTGCTCAAATGAAGCGTTTGGAAGAAACCAAGATCCCAGTTGATTTTGATTATGATATTGTATCGGGCTTATCTCGTGAAATCACTCAGAAATTAAAGACAGTTCGTCCTGAAACATTGGCGCAAGCCAATCGTATTCCGGGTGTGACTCCAGCCGCGGTTCAATTGGTCATGATCACGATTCGTAAAAATAATATGGCGAAGAAATCAGCGTAACGTTTAGCTATATTAGATAAATCCTAAAAACACCCTTTTACCAAAAAGGGTGTTTTTCTTTGTGTATCATGTCTTACTATTTAGTGTGTATTGGGCTAGGTATCAAAATTAATGAAGAATTGGATGTTTTTATTCATTGCAATTATTGCTGAAGTGATTGCAACTTCAGCTTTAAAAAGTAGCGAAGGTTTTACTAAACCGATTGCTTCAATTATTGTCGTGCTTGGTTATATTATTGCATTTTATTGTTTGTCTTTGACTTTAAAAACGATTCCTGTAGGTATTGCATATGCGATTTGGTCTGGGTTGGGGATTGTACTCATCTCGGCTGTGGCTTGGATTGTCTTTGATCAAAAACTAGATATGTGGGGCATTGTGGGTATTACATTGATTATGGCTGGCGTATTGATATTGAATTTGTTATCGAAAACCAGTGCGCATTAATTCATTTAAAAAGATCTCTATGCTTTTAGATAAAATAGTTGCTTTCATGGTTGCTGCAAATGTTCGTTGAACAATTATTTAAAGTGTATATGTGCAGCACAAAAGCTTCTCTTACTTCTTAGTTAGATTATACTAGATCAGTAACTAGTTGTGACTTTATAAAAAAGTTAATAATTATGGAAAATAATCAGCAATCGAAATATCTAGAACTACTTAAATTACGCAGAAGACTCATAGGGATTATTTTTGTATTTCCATCTGTTGTAATTTTAATTAGTATGTTGCTTAGGGTTGAAGAACATTATATTTTGATTTCACTACCAATAGCTTTAATTCCAATTGGATATATTTCTATATTTTATTTTCTAGCAAAAGATATATGCCCATGGTGTGGTCAAAGTTTTTTTATTGGGAAAAAGATGTTTCTTTTTAATGGTCTTGATTTTTTAATTAGGAAGACTTGTGTCTGTTGCGGGGAGCCGAAAAGTCAAAATAACGTGTAAAAATCTTAAAAATATAGTTTGTGCCAATTATTCGCTCGTCAGTAATTGGTTTTTACTTCCTCCAAACACACCACGGCGTTTAATTGATAGTAGTCCTCATCGAGACGAATAGGTATGTGGGAGCAAGGATAAGTAAAACGACTATAATTTTTTCATTTCACAATAGTATTAGTTTTTTACAGTATTGAAAAAGGGAATAGTATATCTACTCCCTTTTAGCACCAACGAAAATTACCTAATTATTTTAGACTTAAAACAAAAAATCTCTATAAAGCCACCTCAATTCCCTGACGTAAATTTAATTGGTCAAGTTTAGAATTTTCATCAATTTTTGCAAAAGCTTTAGGCAGTAAACGACGAGCTGCTTTATTCACCCTTTTCTCTAACCAAATAGGCATTTTCATGGCTAGAGGGTTGGTTTCAGTGGTCGAAGCATCGGTCATCACGCGTGTTCCCATGATGTAGTCAAACCAAGGTCGCGTGACACACCAGTTTGCATTTTGATTACTGGTCATGTGGTGGTCATAGTGCCAAGGAATCCTTTTTTGCGCATATTCAGGGTCTAAATGAGACTTAGCGTGGACTTTCCAATAATTCCAAATCCCATAATACAAACCAGCGGTAAAGAAAGGAGCAACGGGAAGAAAGACAGTTGCAGCAGCGGTTAAACCATATAATGCTGTTTTTTCATTATAAATTTCAGCATTTTTAAACATCGATTCTGCATAACCTTCATCATGAAAGCCATTTAAACGCGCACGTTTGTGATGTGCAATATGAGTAAAGAAGGGGCTATTTCTATTTTTACTTGGAAATTCATGTAGCCATACCTTATGAAAATACCATTCCATCCCATTTGCAACAAAGATACCTACTGGAAAACCGATCATGTTAGATTCCCTCATAAAACATGGATCAGATTGTAGAAACTTAATGGTGAAATTTTTTGACTGAACAGGCAGTTATAATCTGCCGATTAAATCAACTTATTGTTGTTTTCGTAGTCGATAAGCTGTTGGTGTTTCACCTGTCCAACGTTTAAAAGCTCTTGAAAATGCAGAGGGTTCTGAGAAACCCGTAAGATAAACAATTTGATCAATTGACTCTTGGGTCTGAGAGAGTAAGCGCCGAGCAAGTCGTTCACGATATTGCGCAATTACTTTTTCATAAGTTGTATTCAAAAGTTGCAAATCCGCTCTTAAACTACGGGCACTACGGTTTAATCTTCTCGCAACAACGTTCTGATCAAACTCACTCGATTCCAATAATCCACTGGCCAAGATCTTTTCTATCTCATCAATAAGTTGATGTTTATATAAAAGCTCAAGTTGTGAGGCGGCATGGTGTTCATGGACTTTTAATAGCTCAGGTTCATAAGCAGGCGAATGATGGTCTAATAATTTCGCATCAAAGAAAATACAGCCTTCAGTTTGTCCAAGTCTGACATTACACCCCCATATTTTTTTATATTCATCTAGACTGGCTCCTTCAGCGTAAGGAAGCCAGATTTCAGAAGGTGTAAAAGCATCTTCACTTATATATTTGAAGAAATTAAGCAAAATACCTATCGCACATTCTAAGTAATGTCTTACGGGATGATTGAGACCAGAAATGATCGCAATCTCATTATCATCATGACTTTCAAGCTTTAAAGACATCGCATCTGTGAGTAATGCTTGATAGCGAATAGTACGTTGTAATCCTTCACCAAATGTTGGACTACTGAGGAAAAGATATTCAATCACTTGACCACGAAAGGGCGGTATATTTGCGCCCACATGTAATCCGATATTTTGATCTTTGCTGATTTCTTCTGCGGAACGCCAAAAGCGTAGCTGTGTTGAGTTATCACGACGGACGAATTTATCTGGCGGTTGATCAGGTAGGTGAACGCTTGCAAAAATTGCAGCTGCATCTAGATTCATTTTGTGCATGGTTTGATACACCATCCACAAGAAGATGCCTGCATCGCTGGTTTTTCTGGAAATCATGTCGCATGCTAAATATAAATTTTAGAACAATATACGCTGTTATTTTTATGATAGAAATGGTCTGTATCTAAGCAGACACTGAAAGGTAGGGACGTAGCTGAATTGTTTCAGACAATTCAGAATGAAAAAGAAAGAATCATGTTTAAACTCGTCCATCGTCATGTCTTCAAGACAAGTTCTTTAATCTTTATGGCTTTTTCAAAATGATCTAATTGGTGTTCCATTATCCACCAGTGCGCTGCCTCCATTAAACATTCAGGATCATCATTTTTGTTAGCGAAAAAAGCATAAAAAGATAGTCCGACATTGCTGCCTTTTTTCTCAATTTTTTCGTCGCAGATTTTCAAAATTCTTGCTTTTAATTCAGCTCTCATGTCGATTCTTTGCTTGGTTCATTCATTAAATATCTAATCTATGATAATAGCCAAGACGCAAATTATTGTGATTGTAGTAGTACTTTTTTTCCATTCGTAAAAAATATCTATTTCCTGGAGGGTGAAAAACAACCCAAAGATTGAAAATTAATACGAAAGTTGGTGAAAATGAGAATTATTTTTATTAAAATTGTATCGTTTTTTTAATATTTATTTTTTTAATTTTTCGTCTGAACTGTTTTTTGGAATTTTTATGAAATCTTCACATTTAGGCTTGTATCAAAAGCCTATTTTTAAATTTAGTTTATTGAGTTTGATGATGCTTCAAGCGCAGTATGTAATTGCAAATGAAACAAACGCTCAAACTGCTGTAATGCCAACCATCAAAATTGAAGCAATGAGCGAGCTTGATCCGATTAAAAGCTTTATTGATTATGATCAGGCGAGTGTTACGCGGAATGGTTTAAAGAAGAAAGATATTCCGCAGACCATTGATACGATCGATGTTCAGAAATATAAAATCTATGGTGCAAATGATTTAAGCGTGATGCTACAAGGTACGCCAGGTGTATCAACGACATATGATACTCGCGGTGACGGTATTATGATTCGTGGATTCAGTGCTGATACTAGTGACATCTACCGTAATGGTGTACGCGAAGGGGGGCAAGTTCGTCGTAGTACGGCCAATGTAGAACGTATTGAAATTCTAAAAGGTCCAGCTTCTGTGTTGTATGGGCGTGGAGCAGGCGGCGGTGTAGTAAATATGGTGACTAAGTTTGCCAATTTCGACTCTAAAAGTTCTGTGGGTATCTTTGGTGGTTCTTATGACAATATCGGGGGGACTTTAGATATCAATCAAGTGGTGAATGATAATTGGGCGGTACGTTTAGTTGGTGAAAAATCTGATACCAATAGTTTCCGTTCAGGTATTGGCACAAAACAATCTATGTTTTCACCCAGTGTGACTTATCGCAGTGATGATGAGAAGTTGTTGTGGACTACAGAGTATACCTATGACAAATTAGATCGTATTCCTGATCGTGGTCCATCATTTTCGGTATTAAGTCGTTTCCCTGAAAATATTTTAAGAGAAACAGGCTTTGCAACAGCATCAGATTTTATCGTGGATGAATTACAAACGGTACGTACCGATCTAAGATATGAGTTTGCGCCAGATTGGAAGGTTCATTGGGCCTTAAGTTATCGACAAGCTAATCAAGATTTCGATAATTTTTTTGGCGGGAAGTATTGTACAGACGATAAAGATGGATGCAAAACTGGTTATATTAAGCAGTCTTATGCATGGCAAGAAACCATGAATAAGACCACGACAAACACATTTGATATTACGGGCAAATTTAAGACTGGTAGATTAGAACATCAGGTAATGGTTGGTGCTGATTGGTCACATGAAGATCGTGAGCCTAAGTTAGGTAATTATTCAAGTCAAGATAAAGCTGGATTACACTATCAATTAATTAATCCTTATAATACAAGTGACTATATGACTTCATTTGATCGTAACCATGGTCGCCCAAATGCAACATCCTATACTCATCAAAACAATGATAGTTTGGCATTTTTTGTACAAGACCTTATTTCATTAACGCCAACGTTAAAAATGATGCTTGGCGCCCGTTATGATCAATATGAAGTAAAAACTCGTGATACTTTGGCTATTTCAAAAACATATGGGCAGTCAGTCACAATGGATGCTGAAACCTTTAGCCCGAATGTAGGTTTTGTTTGGCAGCCAGTAGATAATCAGAGTTTTTATACCTCTTATAGTAAAAGCTTTGCACCGTTTGGTGGCAGTGCAGGCGTTTCGCCATTTACCAATGGTACGATTGATTTGAGGACGGTGAATGCTGAACCGCAATATAATGAGCAATACGAAATTGGTGTAAAAAGTGATTGGTTCAATGATCGCTTAAATACTCAGTTTTCTGTATTTGATATCCGTAAGAAAAATATTCGTTATAGGCCCGATCCAGATAGTCGCCCTTTTGATTATGTAGTAGGCGGTGAACATCAGTCAAAAGGAGCTGAATTTAGTTTTATTGGTCGTGTACTTGATAATGTGTTTATTCGCGGTGGCTATGGATATACAGATGCAAAAGTGAAAGATGATAAAGATCCAAAATCTGCTAACACTGGTCACTACTTAGCAAACACAGCTAAAAATACTGGTAATTTATTCATTCGTTATCTACCTGTTGAAAATATTTATACGGAAGTTGGTGCAACTTATAATGGTTCTCTTTACACGAATATTTCCAATAACCCAGATACCAAGCTTGATGGCTGGACGCGTTTAGATGCTGCGGTTGGTTATAAAGGAGAGCATTGGGGAGCGACATTTGCAGTCAATAATCTTACAGATAAAGTATATTGGAGATCGAACACAATGCCGGGAACACCTCGCAACTTCTTGGTGCGTCTAAATTATCAGTTCTAATAAGTTAATTTAATGCTATTAAAGAGCAGTTTTGATTAAGCAAAACTGCTCTTTTTAATATGTAACAGCGTATAAGTAGGGGAAGACATCGGGTATTGTTCACTCAAATTGAGGTGCTAAAGAATTTCCACTATATGTTGTTGAAAATACTAAATATATAAATTACACATCAAGTTTCTTATTTTTAAAAGCATAATTAAAAGTTAAAAACACGATGTGGTGAATTACATTGTAATTACGTTAATTTCGCCATTTATCCTTAAAAAAGTAGAATATTTCACATTCTTTGCTAATGTTAAAGAAAACGGTGAAACAGAGATAATAATAATGAAGATCGTACTTATACTATTACTTATATTTTCTATTGGTATCTTGGGCTATTCAACGCATGTAGATGCCCAAACGAAAAAACGCCAAGAGCTTATGAAAGTTGTTCATGATGCTGAGCATAGTTTGAATGAAATTCAGCATAGCCCACATACAAATTTACCTACACTGAAACAGAGTCATTGATGTCTGAATATCATGATGCTTAGATGGTCCAATTTGATGCATTTCAGCTTGTGATTAAAAAAAAATTTTTTTAATTTTCGATTCGCAAGTTTTCTATAGAATCTGTTAAAATATTTACCATTAAATAAAAAGCTGCATATTTGTTATGCAGCTTTTTATATTTTTAATTGCGGAATTCGATTTATCCAAGTTTTAGATGTAACACGTATCAAGCTGGCACATTGATTGCTTTTAGCTTTGTATACCTTTTGGTTTAAATTCAAAAAATATTTGAAACACAAAGGTATAGATTTCATCTCCTACGATCCTAGATTTTAACAGGTGCTATTATGGCAATGCCTAATGCTTCGGCTGGTTTGTTAGAACGCTTATTTAAATTAAGTGAAAACAAAACCAACTTTAGAACAGAAGTTCTAGCAGGTGTAACTACATTTTTGACCATGTGTTACATCATTATTGTAAATCCAATGATTCTTTCTGAAACAGGAATGGATCATGGTGCCGTGTTTGTTGCTACCTGTTTGGCTGCTGCCATTGGCTGTTTAGTGATGGGGTTGATTGCAAACTATCCAATTGCGCTCGCACCTGGTATGGGGTTGAATGCCTATTTTACCTATTCTGTTTGTTTGGGTATGGGGGTTCCTTGGGAAACTGCTTTGGCTGCGGTGTTCATTTCAGGGATCGTATTCTTGGCAATTAGCTTTATGAAGATTCGTGAAGCGATTGTCAACGCGATCCCGATGTCACTGAAGTTGGCGATTGGCGGTGGTATTGGTTTATTCCTTGCCTTAATTGCGCTAAAAAATGCAGGTATTATTGTTGATAATCCAGCGACTTTAGTGGGTTTGGGTGATATTAAGCAACCCTCTGTATTGTTGGCTTTATTTGGCTTTTTAATGATTGTGGTGTTACACCAGTTTAAAATTCGTGGTGCAATCATTATTAGTATTTTGGTCGTTACTGCGATAGCCACTGCTTTGGGCCTAAATGAATTTAAAGGTGTTGTTGGTCAAGTTCCATCTCTAGCGCCAACATTCATGCAAATGGATTTTGAAGGCTTGTTTACTGCCAGCATGATCGGCGTTATTTTCGTATTTTTCATTGTCGATCTATTTGACAGTACAGGGACTTTGGTGGGGGTTTCTCACCGAGCGGGTTTATTGAAAGATGGCAAATTACCGCGTTTGAAGAAAGCCTTGTTTGCTGATTCATCTGCAATTGTTGCAGGTGCAGCATTGGGGACATCTTCAACTACCCCTTATATCGAATCTGCTTCTGGCGTTGCTGCGGGTGGTCGTACAGGTTTAACGGCTGTCGTGGTTGCGGTATTATTTGTTGGGTGTTTATTTCTAGCACCGCTTGCGCAATCTGTACCAGGTTTCGCGACCGCACCTGCATTGTTATTCATTGGTGTATTAATGATTCAGGGTATCACTCATATTGATTGGGATGATATTACTGAGGCAGTTCCAGCATTTTTAACCATTGTATTTATGCCATTTACCTATTCAATTGCAGATGGTATCGCAATGGGTTTTATTAGCTACGCATTGGTTAAACTGCTTACGGGCAAGGCGAAAACAGTCCCTTATATGGTTTGGATTATTGCTGCGCTTTGGGTGTTTAAGTTTGCTGCATTTGGCGGGTAAGCTGAGTATTTTTTAACATTCTCTTTTTGAGCTGCTTTCATCGCAGCTCATTTTTCAAAGAGAATCAAAAAAAGGGGTGTACCCATTTTGGCAACACCCTTTTTTATTTAGACGTGGAGTTAATATGAATCAAGTCGAGCTGATTCGTGCTTTACCCAAAGCCGAATTGCATGTGCATATTGAAGGGACTTTTGAACCAGAACTGATGTTTGCAATTGCACAGCGTAATCAGATTCAGATTCCTTATCAATCTGTTGAAGAAGTGAAGCAAGCTTATAACTTCCATAATCTTCAATCATTTCTAGACATTTACTATGCAGGCGCAAACGTGCTTGTGCATGAACAAGACTTTTATGATCTTGCTTGGGCATATTTTGAAAAATGTGCTGAAGATCGAGTCGTGCATACAGAAATGTTCTTCGATCCTCAAACACATACTGAGCGTGGTGTAGAGTTTGCTACCGTCATTGCTGGCTTAAAACGTGCTTGTAAAGATGCCAAAGAGAAGCTTGGGATTAGTTCACATCTCATCATGTGTTTCTTGCGTCATTTAAGTGAAGAGAAAGCCTTTGAGACACTTGAGCAAGCATTGCCCTTTAAAGATGACATTATCGCAATTGGCCTAGATTCAAGTGAAGTCGGGCATCCACCAGCAAAATTTGAGCGTGTATTCGCTAAAGCGCGTGAAGCAGGTTTCTTGATTGTTGCACATGCAGGTGAGGAAGGTCCGCCAGAATATATCTGGGAAGCTTTGGACTTGCTCAAAGTAAACCGTATTGATCATGGTGTGCGTTCTGAAGAAGACGAGCAACTCATGGCACGCTTAATTGCTGAAAAGATGCCTTTAACGGTTTGCCCACTCAGCAATTTAAAATTGTGTGTGGTCAATGATATGAAAGAACACAATATCCGCCGTTTATTGCAAAAGGGCGTACATGTGACCGTGAACTCGGATGATCCTTCGTATTTCGGTGGTTATATGAATGATAATTTCTTTGCCATTCAACAGGCTTTAGATTTAAGCCATGATGAATTAAAACAACTTGCCATCAACTCTTTTGAGGCTTCATTTATTTGTGATGAAGATAAGCAAAAGTGGATCAGTGAAGTAAAGAAAATCTAAGTTAAGAAAACCGCGTAAAGCGGTTTTTTTATGATCAAAAATTATTTTGGGCGACGTATCATACTCAGCAATACATTATCTTTATCAATAAAATGGTGTTTAATCGCTGCTAAGGCATGCCCAACAATCAGTAAGCCCGCAAACCAAGATATGTAAATATGTAAGGGCTTAACGATTGCTAGAAGCTCTGGATTATCTTGTACTAAACGTGGTATTTCAAATAAATATAAAACTGGAGCTGGGTGTCCAGCGCTCCAACTAAATAAACAACCAGTAATCGGTAAAGCCAAAAGCATTAAGTAAAGTAAGAAATGTCCAACATGTGCCAGCGTTTTCATCGTCGGTGACATGGTGTTTGGTAATTGTGGGACGGGATGGGTGTAGCGCCAAAAAATACGAATGACAACTAAGAAGATAATTGTAGTTGCAATATTTTTATGCAATGTAATCACGCTTCCCTTAAAACTACCATCAACGTCATAGCTGAGAAAATTACCGCTATAAAAGCCGATAAGCCAAGCGATAATAAAAATGGCAGCCATGAGCCAATGCAAAACTTGTGCTGTGCGTGTGTAGTATTGTGCTGAGGTTGACATCGCAACATCCTAGCTGTGATATATGAGTGATTTGATTTTAAATATCGCTATTTATTCCGCATACAGTTTATCTGTAACAGAGCGTATTATGCTTGGAACGGTCAAGCTGAAATGGATAAATTATAACTGTTATATTATGTAAAGATAACTTTGAGTCATATCATAAAGTTTGGCATTTAGGCACAATACGCCTGCCAAAAATTTAGATACAGGTTAAAAATATGAAAAAGTTGGTATTGGTTATTGCTCCCGTTGTTTTAGTATTTGCAGGATGTGCTGCGACAGATACAAATAATTCAGCGACGACTTCGCAACAGCTTGGTGTGGCAGCACTCAAAGTTGCTGTAAATGCAAAGTGTTTAAATGAAATCAATAATGTTGCAGCATGGAAGACTGCAACACGTTTTATGACCACAGAACAGCGTAATGATATCCAAAGCAATGTTTGTGGCTGTGTCAGTGAAAAAGCGCCAGAAAGTGTTACTACTTTTGAGTTAGCAACGGCTGCAATTGATCCATCAGCACGAGCAACGATTGTAAATAAAGTGGTTTCTGAAACTGTGAATGCATGTGTGAATGAAGCTTTAAAGCAAGCGAAGTAATATATGAGGCTGAGTCATCAGCCTTTTTGAGAGTTTGAATATGTTTGTTGCTGGTGTCGATGAAGCAGGGCGCGGACCTTTGGTGGGTTCTGTCGTTGCTGCTGCTGTGATTTTAGATCCGAATAACCCGATTGAGGGTTTAAATGACTCCAAAAAGTTGACTGAAAAAAAGCGTGAACAGCTTTTTTTAGAGATTCAGGAAAAGGCGATTGCATGGTCGATCGCTGAAGCAAACCATCTTGAAATTGATGAGTTTAATATTTTACAAGCCACTTTTTTGGCGATGCGTCGAGCAGTTGAAACATTAGTGACGCAACCTATAAAAGTTATTGTAGATGGCAATCAAATTCCGAAAGGAATCACGATTCCATGTGAAGCCATCGTGGGTGGAGATGCGAGTCATGCTGAAATCAGCGCAGCGAGTATTTTGGCGAAAGTCACCCGTGATCGCCAAATGCATCTCTTAGATCAGCAATACCCTGATTATGGTTTTGCCAAGCATAAAGGCTATCCAACCAAAGCGCATTTTGAAGCAATTGCTGTTCACGGTGTGATCGATGAGCATCGTCGCAGTTATGGGCCTGTCAAGAAAGCCTTAGGTCTAGCATGAATTAAAACATGTTGTTTAAAAAATTAAAGCGACTCAGATGAGTCGCTTTAATTTTATGAGAAGAGTTTTTCATATCAACGATTAAAATTATTATGTTGAGTGAAATCGGTAGCATTTTCTTCTTCATAAGAAGGATGTTGATAGTCTTGATCAAGATGTTGTAAATGCTCATGCATGGCACGTTCATGTTGGATACGTTGGTAAATTTCCTCACGATGCACAGAAACTTCTTTTGGAGCATTTACACCAATACGCACCTGATTGCCTTTTACGCCAAGCACAGTAACACTGACTTGATCCCCAATCATTAATGTTTCTCCGACACGACGGGTCAGAATCAGCATGTTTATCTCCTTGCTAAACGCTTAAAACTTGCGACAGGGAATTCATTATTTGAAAGCACAGCCTAATATACAGAAAATTCTAACAAAAATATGTAAAAAAATTTATTTCGTAAGTTTTGTGAGAACTTTCTTAAAAACCTCAAGGCTAATATAACAGAGCCACTATAAAAAAAACTATAGTGGCTCTGTTTTTTTTACTATTTACATGAAAGTAAATATGTTTAACGAGCTATTAATTAAGCACGTACACTACTTTCGCCGTGTTCGCGGTCTAAACCAAAAGCTGTATGTAAACAACGAACTGCTAACTCAAGGTAGTTTTCTTCGATGATCACAGAAACTTTTATTTCTGATGTAGAAATCATGAGAATATTAATGCTTTCTTCAGCCAATGCTGTGAACATTTTGCTCGCAACACCAGCGTGAGAGCGCATGCCGACACCAACGATAGATACTTTAACAATATCATCACGTGTTACAACTTCACATCCTTCAATGCTACTTGCTGTTTGATCTAAAATCGCTTTTGCTTTCGCTAGATCATTACGGTTCACGGTAAACGTAAAATCAGTTGTTCCATCTTCTTCTACATTTTGGATGATCATATCCACTTCGATATTGGCATTACTGATCGGCGACAAGATTTTAGACGCAATACCTGGTTCGTCAGGAACACCCAAAATCGTTAATTTTGCTTCGTCACGGTTAAATGCAATACCTGCGATGATTGGTTGTTCCATATCGTCTTCTGCCTCAGTGGTAATTAGTGTGCCTACATTTTGTTTGAATTCTTCATCAAAAATACCATCATCATCATTGTCAAAACTAGATAATACACGTAATGGAACTTGATATTTACCTGCGAATTCAACAGAGCGAATTTGTAAAACTTTTGAGCCTAAGGATGCCATTTCCAGCATTTCTTCAAAAGAAATACGATCAATTTTCTTAGCTTTAGGTGCAACACGCGGGTCAGTGGTATAAACACCATCGACATCCGTGTAAATCTGACATTCATCTGCTTTTAATGCAGCAGCAAGCGCGACACCAGAGGTATCTGAACCACCGCGACCTAAAGTTGTGGTATTGCCTTTGGTATCGAAGCCCTGAAAGCCCGCAACAACCAATACACGACCAGCGTCTAAATCTTCGGTCATGATATCTGTGTCAATTGATTCGATACGTGCTTTGGTAAATGCGCTGTCAGTTTTAATACCAACTTGACGACCAGTATATGATTTAGCGTCTACACCAATTGAATTCAGTGCCATAGCTAACATGGAAATCGTTACTTGTTCACCCGTTGACACCATTTGATCTAGTTCACGTGGGTCAGGGGTGCTGGTAATGGCCTTTGCAAGCGCAAGTAAGCGGTTAGTTTCACCACTCATTGCAGACACAACCACAACCACTTTGTGACCGTGATCATGCCAACGCTTGACACGACGAGCAACATTTAAAATGCGCTCAGGAGTACCCATCGAAGTACCGCCATATTTTTGAACGATTAAAGCCATAGTTATTCCATATAAGCCATGACCCTGAATGGCATCAGGGTCAGTTACACAAAAGTGAAGTTCTTATTGCTCAAGCCAAGCAGGCAGTGCTGCAATCACTTGATCAAACTTCTCGTTTAGTGGCGCGCCACCTTGTGCTAAGTCAGGTTTACCACCACCTTTGCCACCTAGCTCTTGAGCCAAGTGTTTGATGATGTCACCTGCTTTTAGATGTGCAGCATGTTGTTTAGCGACAGAGGCGATTAAACTCACTTTATCACCATCAACGCCAGCTAAAATAATGACTGCATCTTCCAATTTTGATTTTACGCTGTCATGCAAATTGCGTAATGATTTTGCATCCAAACCTTTTACCGTTGTAATCAGTGTTTGACGACCTGCAATTTCTTTCACTTGATCAAGCAAATCAGCGGCTTGAAAGCTTGCTAATTTTTGATTTAATTGCTCGATTTGCTTTTGTAAAGCTGAAGCCGTTTCAGCAATGGCTTCAACTTTTTCTACAGTTTGATCTTTTTGTGCTTTTAACAAGCTATTGATCGTTTGAATATCAGCATCTGCTTTCTGAATAACGTCAAGTGCTTGAGTACCAGTCACAGCTTCAATACGACGAATACCCGCTGCAACACCACCTTCAGACGTGATTTTGAATAAACCAATATCACCTGTACGTTTCACGTGGATACCACCGCAAAGTTCGATTGAGAAATTCTTTTCATCAATCACAGAACCCATTGAAAGCACACGAACTTCGTCACCATACTTTTCACCGAAAAGCATCATTGCGCCTTTTGATTTAGCAGATTCAATATCCAGAAGTTCAGTGTTGACGGGGGTATTGGCAATTACTTCAGCGTTGACTAAACGCTCAATCTGTTGCAATTGTTCAAATGAAACAGGCTGATCATTGGCAAAGTCAAAACGTAAAATGTCGCTGGCAACCAGAGAACCTTTTTGCTGTACGTGTGAACCTAATATCTGACGTAAAGCAGCATGTAACAAGTGCGTTGCAGAGTGGTTACGCGCAGTCGCATCACGAATATCTGCTTTAACTGTTGCTTCAACATTCTGCGTTGCTTTGAGGCTACCCACAGTCACGATACCTTGATGTACAAATGCACCACCAGATTTCTTGGTATCTTGAACTTCGAAGATGCCCGTATCGTTTTTGAAAATACCCGTATCACCGATTTGACCGCCACTTTCCGCATAGAAAGGGGTTTGGTTTAAAACGATCAGTGCTTCATCGCCCTCATTGATTTCATCAACTTGAACGCCATCTTTATAGATTGCAACAATTTGACCTTGACCTTGTGTTGCATCATAGCCATCAAATTGTGTTTCACCTTCAACTTTAACAATGCTGTTATAGTCAACTGCGAATTTGCCAGCATCACGCGCACGTTGGCGTTGTGCTGCCATCTCTACTTCAAAACCTGCTTCATCAATCGTCAGGTCACGCTCCCGCGCAATATCAGCGGTCAAGTCAGTCGGGAAACCATAAGTATCATAAAGTTTAAATACCGTTTCACCCGCAATCACATTACCTTTAAGTTGAACAAGTTCAGCCTCTAATAGCTTCAAACCTTGTTCAAGTGTTTTTGCAAATTGTTCTTCTTCTTTAAGAAGCTGTGCCTCGATGCGTGTTTGCTCTGCTGCAAGTTCAGGATACGCATCGCCCATCACTTCAATCAGAGGTTGCAACATCTTGTAGAAGAATGAACCTGTAGCACCTAATTTATTACCATGACGTACTGCACGGCGAATAATGCGGCGTAAAACATAACCGCGACCTTCGTTTGAAGGATTTACACCATCAGCAATCAAAAATGAGCATGAACGGGCATGATCAGCAATTACTTTTAAAGAAGCTGGATATTCAACAGGTTTATTTTGTTCTTTCGCTTCAGCCTCAAGTGCCGTTGTATCTAAACCAATGATTTCCGCTGCCGCTTTTAATAAGTGTTGGAACAGATCAATTTCGTAGTTTGAATTGACATGTTGAAGTACAGCCGAAATACGTTCCAAGCCCATACCAGTATCAACCGATGGAGCTGGAAGAGGGTGCATTACGCCATCTGCAGTACGATTGAACTGCATGAAAACGTTATTCCAAATCTCAATAAAGCGATCACCGTCTTCTTCAGGTGAACCTGGTAAACCACCCCAGATATGATCGCCATGATCAAAGAAAATTTCAGAACAAGGACCGCAAGGACCCGTATCACCCATTGCCCAGAAGTTATCAGAAGAAAATTTTGCGCCCTTATCACCAATACGGATAATACGTTCAGGTGCTAAGCCAATTTCTTTATTCCAAATATCAAAGGCTTCATCATCAGTATGATAAACCGTGACATATAAACGATCTTTAGGCAACGCTAACCATTGTTCACTGGTTAAGAAATCCCAAGCAAACTTCAATGCATCGCGTTTGAAATAATCACCAAAAGAGAAGTTACCTAACATTTCAAAGAAGGTATGGTGACGTGCTGTATAACCGACATTATCAAGGTCGTTATGCTTGCCGCCAGCGCGTACACATTTTTGTGACGAAACTGCACGGATATAATCGCGCTTTTCTAAACCGAGGAAACAGTCTTTAAACTGATTCATCCCAGCATTGGTAAATAGCAAAGTTGGGTCGTTGGCGGGAACAAGTGAACTCGAAGCGACACGTGTATGCCCTTGCGATTCAAAGTAACGCAAAAATGCTTCACGGATTTCAGCGGATGTCATAAAACGAGTACTCACAACCAAGCGTCCATAATTTTGAAAGTGCTAAATTATAACGGAAATTACCTGTGCAACCAACGATTTTACAAGCAATATCATATAAAACTGTGATTAAGCTAAAAATCTATATTCAACAACGCTGTTCATGTTTTACCATAGACAAGTCTGATGACACTTTATACATAAAGTATTCACAGATATTGATACACAAAGATGATGTTTTTATGAATAAGGGTTCTACATGCAACGTATCGCGATTAATGGATTTGGCAGAATTGGTCGGAATGTATTACGTGCATGGTTTGAAAACCCTAAACAATTTCAATTTGAAATCGTTGCAATTAATGATATTGCAGATGTACAAACCTTAGTTCATTTATTTAAATATGACACCACACATGGAAGGTTTGCGGGTCAAGTCGAAATTCAGATTGAAAATGAACAGATTTTTCTAAATATTCAATCCAACCAACGTCAGCTAAAATTACAAGTCTTTAAGCAGGCACAGCCAGAATTACTGCCGTGGACAAATCTAGAAATAGATGTGGTGCTTGAGTGTACGGGTTTGTTCCGTTCCAGAGCGGATGCGACGCGTCACATAGAGGCAGGGGCAAAACGAGTCATTATCGGGGCTGCTCCATTTGATTCTGTGGACGCTGCAATTGTCTATGGCGTCAATCATGCCGAAGTCAAAGCCACTGACCAAATTATTTCTAGTGTGTCTTGTACTACTCAAGCGCTCGTGCCATTGGTCAAAATTATCGATGATGCATTTGGTATTGAAACTGCATTAATGACTGAAATCCATGCGGTGACAGCAGATCAATCAGTGCTTGATCATGCACATCGGGATTTGCGCCGCGCGCGTGCAGCGGGACAAAATATTATCCCAACAACTTCTAGTGCATTGGGCGCACTCAAACGAGTCATGCCAAAAATGGAAAATCGAATCGATGGCTATTCGATCCGTGTACCGACGATTAATGTGGCAGCAATTGATTTAACCTTTGTTTCACATGCGCCGATTACTGTGCACAAAGTCAATGAAGTATTAAAAAAAGCAGCACAATTTGATTATGCACAGATTATGCAAGTCACGGATGAAGACCTTGTATCAAGTGACTTTAACCATTCACCATACTCCTTAATTGTTGATTTGACTCAGACAATAGTTGTCGGTCATCAAGCGAAAGTTTTTGCGTGGTATGATAATGAATGGGGCTATGCAAATCGTTTACTTGATTTATGTGAATCATTTGTGTGAATGATTTAGTTTAAATTTTATAAATTAACTTGGGGATTTAAATGACATTCATATTGATGTGGGGATTTATTGCGCTTTTATTATTAGCGGTTATTTTTTTATTCTGGTTTCAGTTTAAAAATAAACCAGAGCCAAATTGTGATGCTCAAATTTTACATGTAGAAGAAAAGGTTTTGCATTTAGAGCTGCATCTTAAAAAGAGTTTAGAAATTATGCAGGACTTAGCCAAGAAAATGCATACTCAGCAAGAAGTATTCGATAAAATGATCGCCAGTGTTGCTGCACTGGAAAAGCAAAATGTTGAGTTGGTGAAAGTGTTAGAGGCGTTGGTCGGGCATCGTAAATAAGGATTCATCACAAACATCTCCACTTGGTGAAGAAATGACTGTGCCATCTAAAGCTTTATCTAAGGCAATATATTGCAATAAGCGTTGTTTCGTATTAGTTGTAACACCAAGAATTTCTTCAACAACACTTCCACCATTAGGTGAATTTCCACTAGGCACTTTTTTAAAAATGCAACTAATTGCTCTTGAAGTGGTATTTGTTGCTGCCTTAACTGTAATTTTATTTTCTAAATCAACCAACAAAGACGCTTGTAAACTTCTTGCATACTGACTAACGGCTTTGCGTTGTTCCTCTGTTGGATAGGTTTTTTGGATATATGCATCAATGTCATCACGGATACCATTCTGATCGGCATCAATACCAGCAACAGTATCGGTACGATCGAGTTTTGGTAACTCACCGCTATTTTCCATTTTTGCAATTTTTTCAGCAGGTGTAAGTGGCGTATCTGATTTAGAATCGTCATCATTACCACAGCCTGTGAGTATCGACATACATAACAGACTGATTATGATTTTTATTTTCATAAAACCCTCATTGATTAAATATCTTTTTATAATGAATCGCCTGAAATTTAGGCATATGCATAATATAACTAAATGGCTATAAAGAAAATTCTTTTATTAAAGTTTATTCTTAATATTAAGTTGAGCTAAATAATATGGAGGTTAATGTGTTTTTTATTCATAAAAAGTATTTGGACTACTAAAAAAATGATTTTTGATATATCAAAGTTGTTTGCCATATTTAATACTGTTATTCTTTTATTAATTTAATAAGTCTAATATTAAAAGGTTATAGATGAATTTTAATTCGAGAAAAATAGGTATATTTTTTATACTTAGTTCGGGGTTTGTTTTAACAGCATGTGGCGAAGGTTCTAACGACAAAAGTAAAGCTCAAGCAAATGTAAAGGACGATGAGGCCTTATATCAAGTTTATTATCAAAAGCCACTTTTCTCTGATGGCTATATTTCTGAATCTTTTGAAATCACAAAGTATTCGATAAAAAATAATGAAATTAATTTTTCAAAGTCGCGTAATGAACCCTTAGATTTCCAGATTCTGACTGAAAATAAGATTTTTGAAATTAATACACCACAAAGTAATGTGATCAAGAGAGTTTCACCAACAATATGGACGTATGAGCGTTTACCAGAACTAGAGCAAAATTTAAAATTTGAACTATTGAATTTGAGTGGCGAAAATATTTTTGATCGCGTGTTACCTGGTTATCGTGAAACTATTGATTTGAGTAATGGACTAAATGACCGCTTTGATCAAGAGTTGGTCAAATTTTATCAAAATTATAAGGAAGCCACTTTCCCTGATGGTAGTTCTTGTTATCGGTTAAAAGAAAGACAATGGAATCAACCCTATATCACTTTAAACTTTGTTGTTGATAATCAATCATTCAAACAGCAAAGAGAAAATATTCTCGATACGTATGAGCGTTTAAATTTTCATGCGAATAAAGCTGATTATGACTTGTTTTGGGGGAATTGGCATAATTTGGATTGGATCTTTATGGTAAATAAATACGATAGTTGGGGCGCTTTCGGCGCTGTCGGAAATACCAATGATCAAACAATCCATGCAGTCTTAGCTTCACCATTGCTATGGGACGTTGAGCTTAGTTTGGGTTATGAGCGTAAACAGTTAGAGGAACTTAAAAACTCTAATTTTGATTTCGAAAGTGCGTTTCGTGAAGAACTTTTATTGAGTCAGAGTCATCGCGTAGCTATGTTAGAAAAAGGTTGTTTTGCGTTCAATACACAAGCGATTAAAGCAATTCAAAAATTAAATAAGGTGAATTGGAAACAAGGTGATAGTTCAGGTATTGGGCAGTTCTTTGGGCAGCGAACTTGGATTTTTAAGCCAAATAAATAGCAATAATCTATTGAAAATATTGGTTAATTATATAGAATCTGTTTGTTTTTTAGAGAGTGGAATAAGCAGTTTTTATTCAAATTCTCAGGTGCATCGCATAAATCTTCATGCTACACTACGCTGAATCGGGCATTCACCCGATTTTTTTATGTGGCTGCTTTTTGTGTGGATGCTTCCACGGTGAACAGATTTTAGGTTTGAACATGACCATTTCAGAGACATGGTTGCTCCCTGACGGGGTAGCAGATGTATTACCCGAACAAGCGCAAGTGGTTGAAACTCTGCGCCGAGAAGCTTTAGATTTCCTCGCAGTTCGAGGTTATCAATTGGTCTATACGCCATTTATTGAACACATCGAATCGTTGTCCTCACTTTCCGAATCCAATCAAGATTTAGATTTAGTTACTTTCAAAGTGATTGATCAACTATCTGGTCGTTTGCTTGGAATTCGTGCGGATATGACACCGCAAGTTGCGCGTATTGATGCACATGTTCTTCCCGTTGAAGGTGTTGCACGTTATTGCTATGCAGGCACAGTGCTACATACAAAAGCACAGAACTTTAATGCAACGCGTACACCTTTACAGTTAGGTGCGGAGTTGTATGGTCATGACAGCATCGAAGCTGATGTTGAAATGATTGATGTGATGTTAGGTTTAATCGAACATGCGCATACCTTAGAAGGGGTTCATTTAGATTTGGGACATGTTGGTTTATTCCGCAGCTTGGTCAAACGAGCTGGATTAAATAAAAATACCGAAAACCAACTGTCGGATTTGTATCAACGTAAAGCATTGCCTGAGTTAGAGGAATTTACTCAAGACTTAGCAATGGGCGCTGATTTTTATGCATTAGGTCGTTATGCAAGTGATCTTGATGCATTACAAACGCATTTAAGCCCAGATATTTTGAATGATGTTGATTTTAAAAATGCATTTGATGCATTAAAAACAACATTTGCTCAAATTCAATCACAATGGTCTAACCTGAATATTGGGATAGATGTGATCGAATTACGTAGTTATCACTATCACACTGGTTTGATGTATGCCATTTATGCACCTAATCGTGCTGCGCCACTTGCACAAGGTGGACGCTATGATGGAATTGGTGAACATTTTGGACGTGCACGTCCAGCAACAGGATTTAGTTGTGACCTATATGCTTTAGGCGCTACCCAGTTTGTGGAAATAGAAACTGTAGTTGCCCCTAAAGGTCATGACCGTGATTTATTAAAAGCAATTGCGGATGCGCGAAGCCAAGGTCTACGTGTGGTGCAATTGTTAGGTAATGATGATTTAAGCTCGGTGCCTTATGCGACCCATCAAATGGTGTCTCACAATGGGCAGTGGATGATTGAAAAAATTTAATTGCTAAGCTCACAGCTTGGTTTCCAATTTTAACAGCATGATGTAATGAGGCTATTATGGGCAAAAATGTTGTGGTACTTGGTACCCAATGGGGCGACGAAGGCAAAGGTAAAATCGTCGACCTGCTCACAGATCAAGCGGCTGCGGTCGTACGCTATCAAGGTGGACACAACGCGGGTCATACGCTTGTGGTCGGTGGTAAGAAGACTGTATTACACCTCATTCCATCAGGTATCTTACGTGAAAACGTATTATGCTTAATTGGGAATGGTGTGGTTCTATCTCCTGAAGCATTAATCAAAGAAATGGCAATTTTGGAAGCAGAAGGCGTACCTGTTAAAGATCGTCTCCGTATTTCTCCAAACTGTCCATTAATTTTGCCAAACCATATTGCGCTTGACCAAGCACGTGAGAAAAAACGTGGAAATGCCAAAATTGGTACAACAGGTCGCGGTATTGGTCCAGCTTATGAAGATAAAGTTGCTCGCCGTGCTGTGCGTGTAGCAGACTTGATTCGTGGTGGTGCGTTACTTGAAGAAAAACTTCAGGAAATGCTAGAGCTTCATAACTTCCAACTTTCTCAATTCTATGGCGTTGACGAAGTGAAGTTTGAAGATGTACTTGCACTTTGTAATGAATGGCGTGAAGTACTTGCTCCATTGGTCATCGACGTGACGAAAGTGTTACATGATTACCGCAAAGAGGGTAAGGCGATCATGTTCGAGGGTGCGCAAGGTTCATTACTTGACATCGATCATGGTACTTATCCATACGTAACCAGTTCAAATACAACTGCTGGTGGTGTGAGCTCTGGTTCAGGTATGGGACCATTGCATTTGGATTATGTGCTGGGTATTACCAAAGCTTATACAACTCGTGTTGGTGCTGGTCCATTCCCAACTGAGTTGCACTATGATGCAGTGACAGATCAAGGTGATGCGATTGGCCGTCATCTAGGAACAGTAGGTCACGAGTTTGGCGCGTCTACTGGTCGTCAGCGTCGTTGTGGTTGGTTTGATGCTGAGATTTTGCGTCGTTCAGTTGAAGTAAACTCTTTATCAGGTATCTGCTTAACGAAGTTAGATGTTTTAGATGGTTTGGAAGAAATCAAAATCTGTGTTGGTTATGAAGATGTAGATTCTGGCTGTGCTGGTTCATCAGATGCGATTTCGTTTGAAAGCTTAAAGCCGATCTATGAAACCATGCCAGGTTGGAGTGAGTCTACCGTTGGCTTGACTCAAATTGATCAACTGCCTGCAAATGCATTGGCTTATGTACGTCGTATTGAAACGTTAATTGGTTGCCCAATTGATATCGTTTCAACGGGTCCTGACCGCGCAGAAACAATCGTTTTACGTCATCCATTTTCAGCATAAGCTGAGTCGATGATAAAAAAGCTCTCAAATTTATTTTGAGAGCTTTTTTTATGGAAAACTTTTGAATAAGGGGGAGGTTGTATGACATTAAAATTAATTGCCGAAGATTTTATTCAGCCAGATAAAATTAAAATTGTTTTACCACTTTATCAAGAGCTTGTTGAGAAAACAAAAGCTGAAGCTGGGTGTTTAGCTTATGATCTTTATCATGATATAAAGCAGAAAGGGCACTTTGTTTTTATTGAAGAATGGGTTGATCGAGCTGCTTTAGATCAGCATATTCAGTCAGAGCATTTTCAAAGACTTGTAGCTAAAATCGATCAATATCAAGTTCATGTGGGACGTTTTACTCATTTGCATGGTTTTGAAACATTATTGTAAGAATAGTTTTTGTGTATTTAACATCTATTTATAAAATCAGCAATAATAGATATCTTTTATCATGGTTTAGCCACCTTGTATTTCTCCCAACGGGAGAAAAAAGGATTTATGTAAAAAATTTAATAGCAAAAAATCAGCTTTTGAATCCTATCTTTGTTATTTCACAAGTAGAAAAATCCTCGTTATATTATTTTTACATTCAAAACAAAGAGGGTATTAATGATGACGATGAAAACGATTCGCTACAATGGATATGAATTAGCATGCCGATGTTAATTTATATCTCAGTGATGGAAAAGGCTCAAACCAATTTTGATCGAATCGGGGAATTGGTTTGATTATTTTAATAGAATAAAAATAAGCTTATTTCTAAATAAAAAATTCTAAAAAGTTTGAGAGAACCAAGTGGTTCTCTTTTTTTAGCTGGATTATTCCTCTTTCACCGCATTATAAACAACCGCTGGTTCAATATTTAATAACTTTTTACCAAAACTTCTTAACCACCACACCAGTTGCGAGGTAAAAGGGACAGTTGCACAAACCACAACGATATTTTCCTCTAAAGGCTGAATGACCTGATCTTTGCTGAGCTGACTTTCATAGAAACTTTGAGCGGTACTTTCAGTCATGGTAAGTTTTAGTTCAACCAGCTCTGTCGCTTTACTATAATCAACTCGGAAACCCAGTGCTCCGGAATCAATATAGCTATCAATATCGAAATTTACAGGATGTAATGCACGGCTATCTAATACTGTAGCTGCTTTAAAACGGTGCAATGCAAAAGTTTGTACATCGGTTTTGTCATTCCGGGTACAGATCAAATAAATCACAGCACCTTTTTGGACCAAAGCTAAAGGATTAAGGATATAGCTCTTATCTTCACCTTGGTTGATTCTTGCTCGGTACATGCACTCAATTTGCTTGTCTTGTAGTAGCCCTTCGTAAATTGCTTGTTGCGCGTGCTTATCCACCATAGGTGGAATTAATGGTTGATTGGCAGGGACAATACGAACGCGGTTGATCCATTGTCTAACGTTGTTTTGAGTGGAGAGACTACGTTTTGCCAGATCAAACCAAGGCGTCATCTCCTCAAGCAAACTTGGTGGAAGTAAGTGACGTAAATGTTCTTCTACCATCATAAAAGTCACGGCTTGTGAGCTGGTCATATGTGGCAAGCTTTGGATAGGGGCATCTGAACGCCAGCGCCATCCTTGGGGTACGGTTTTATTGCTTTCAATCGGGAAGCGTTGTGCGATTTGATTTAAATCACGTTGAATCGTTCGGAGGCTGATTTCAATTCCTTCGCGCTCTAAGATTTCTTGTAATTCACGAGTTCCCATCCATTTTCCTGTGGAGAGACGAGATAAAATTTGCCATTGGCGATAAAGGCTGTTTGAGGTTTCTTTTTCTTGTATTGATGACATAAGCTGGATACGTAATTTAATGATCTAAAGCAGACACAATAAAAAAACTATATCTATTTAGCAAGCCCATCATATTTAGATTACGTATTTACGACTGAAATGTACCCAAACTTGTTTAAATATTTTAAATCTGATCAAAAAAGAAGCTTTTTATATGAATGGCACTGAAATTGCTTATTTGATTTATGAATAAATAAACGATGAAGCGAGGTTTATATGTCAGAACAAGAACACAACCTAGATATCAGCACAGACTATTACGCTCCAGATCAAGTAGCGACAGTCTCGGTACATTCATCTACATTTACTCAACAGCTCAACGTCAAAAAAAATCTATTTGAGCAACTAAAGTCACAATTTTTTAATGAAATGTTGGACGATGAAAGTTTTAATGGTGAAGCATCAAAAAAAATTGAGCAATGGTTAAGTCTCCACAGTCTTGATGATTTAAAAGCACTCGGTGCTGAGGCAAAACAACATTTTTTATATCAAGGTATTACCTTTAATGTTTATGCCGATCAAGAGGGGGTAGAGCGAACCATTCCTTATGATTTGATCCCGCGTGTCATTGAAAAAAAACAGTGGGAAAAGATCGCAGCAGGATGTACGCAACGAGTCAAAGCATTGAACTACTTTCTAGATGATATTTATCACGGACAAAATATTTTAAAAGAGGGTTTGATCCCTGCACAGCAAGTGATGACACATGAGGCTTTCCAACCGCATATGTTAAAGCATGCTTTAAAAGGTAAGATTTATTCACAAATCAGTGGTATTGATATTGTTCGAGATGGTCGAGGTGATTTTTTTGTTCTTGAGGACAATTTAAGAACACCTTCTGGTGTGTCTTATATGATCGAAAGTCGTAAGATCAGTCAAAAGCTGATGCCAGATTTGTGCCTAAGTAATAATTTACAAGGGATCGAGCACTTTCCAAGCGTATTACGAGAAATTTTAGAAGAAAATGCATATGTTGATCATCCCTTAATCGTTGTTTTAACGCCGGGTCGGTTTAATTGTGCCTATTATGAACATGCTTTTTTAGCGCGTGAAATGGATGTTCCATTGGTCACCAGTCGAGATTTATTTGTAGAGGACGATAAAGTTTATGTCAAAACGATTCGTGGCCGCCAACAAGTTGATGTGATTTATCGTCGGGTGGATGATGAGTTTTTAGATCCATTGATTTTTAGACCCGATAGTTGTTTAGGTGTTGCTGGTCTTATGGCGGCATATTTACAACATAATGTCGTGATTGCCAATGCACCGGGAACAGGTGTGGCAGATGACAAGTCTATCTATCCTTATGTGGATCAGATGATTCAATTCTATTTAGGTGAAACGCCAATTTTAAATAATGTTCCGACTTATCAATGCCGTGATGCTGAGCAGCTTGATTATGTGTTAAGCAATCTAGAGAAATTGGTGGTAAAAGAGGCGCAAGGTTCAGGCGGCTATGGCATGTTAATTGGTCCTCAGGCAAATGAGCAACAAATTGAGGCATTCAGAGAAAAAATTATTGAAGCGCCACATTTATATATTGCGCAAACAACCTTGGCACTATCCGTTGCACCTACACTGACATCTGATGGTGTGGCAGAACGACATATTGATTTACGTCCCTTTGTACTAAGCTCACCTTATCGCACTGAAATCGTTCCTGGTGGTTTAACCCGTGTCGCTATGCAAGCAGGTTCGTTGGTTGTTAATTCTTCTCAAGGTGGAGGAATCAAAGATACATGGGTGGTTGAAACATTACCTTCTTAAAGGTCTTCCTAGCAGTGCTTTAGTCTAAAACACAGAACTGTATTTTATCGGGATGTGTTCTAGATGATTTTAAAATATATAAGGGAGGACATGTATGGTTTTACTTCGCTCAAATGCCCAACATATTTATTGGTTGGGTCGTTATTTATTTAGAGTTGATCATGTTGTGCGTCAGTTGCCATTAGCTAATGATCAGCAAGCAGCGGCATTTGCTCAAGCGCTTTATTTGCAGATTGATGATGCTGAAAGTTTAAATCAGTTTATGTTGGATCGAAAGCAGCCTTATTCATTGTTGAGTCAGCTTGAGATTGCGCGAGATAATATTCAGGAGTTAAGAGGGCTATTATCGGCTCAGGCTTATGCGGAACTCAATCATCTCATTAAAAATGCACCATCTGATGCCTTAGCAATTGGTGATATAGTGAAGCAATGTTGTGCAATTTTAGAAACAGAGCAAGAGGAAATTTGCTTATTCCTACATATTGGACAGAACGTAGAACGAATTGATACCTACTTCCGCTTTCAACATAATATTAATCATGTACTTAATACGGTCGAACCCATCATTGAACGGTTGTTTCATTTAGGTTGGGACGATTTAAAGCCGAGTTGGGAGATATTGAAAGATCAGCCTTATTTAAATCAGTTTTATGCATTTACTTATACGCTGGAAAATCAATTTGAGGTAAGCTCATGAAGCTAATGGTGAATCACCAAACTCATTATCGTTATACCGAGACTGCACGAAACAGTGTGCAGTCTATAAAAATGATGCCCCAAAGTTCTCAGCATCAAATTGTTGAGACTTGGCATGTGAGTGTGCCAGGACAATACACATGCAAGCGGGATGCTTTTAATAATTTATGGATTACAGCGACTCAACGTCATGATTATCGTTATTTAACAATTATGGCACAGGGGATTGTTGATTTATTGGATACTGAACTTGGTTGTTTTGAAAGTGATATTTCCCCAATGCTTTTTCAGCAGCGTACCGCAATAACTTGTTGTGATTTAGCCATGTCGGACTTTGCTCATTCAGTGGTTAAAATTAAAGATCGTCAACATTTGATCCTTTTATCAGAGAAAATTCTACAACAAATCGCTTATCAACCAGCAAGTACATCTGTCACAACCTCTGCGATTGATGCATTTTATGCGGGTCAAGGTGTCTGCCAAGACCATGCCCATGTATTGATTGCGATGTGTCGTGTACTACAATTGCCTGCACGTTATGTTTCGGGATATTTATACGATCGAAATCAACCACACCTTGCCAGTCATGCATGGGCAGAGGTTTTTTTAGATAATCAATGGTATTGTTTCGATGTAAGTAATCAAATATTTACACCTCAGAATCATATCTACGTTGCAGTTGGACGTGATTATCTAGATGTTGCACCAATTCGTGGTGTGCGTGAACAAGGGGGCATTGAAAGTATGATGTCTACTGTTCAGGTATTGGCTTGTTGATTAAAGAGAGAAAGATGACCTATTGTTGTGCATTAAGATTAGAGCAAGGTTTGGTGCTGATTAGTGATACTCGAACCAATGCTGGGGTTGATCATATTTCTGTATTTCGTAAATTGCATACCTTTGGCGTGGACGGAGAGCGTTTTATCGCACTGCAAACAGCTGGCAACTTGGCAACAACTCAAGCTGTAATTGGTTATCTTCAAAACGCTTTAACTTTACATCAAGAGCCAAATCTCTATACGGTAAATACCATGTTCGAGGTTGCTGAATTGGTTGGAAAAACTTTACGGCGTGTTTTAGAAGACATTACGACCGATACACATGAACAAATGAATTATTCATGCAGCATTTTGGTGAGTGGTCAAATCTTAGGTGAGGACATGCAACTCTATAATGTCTATCCAGAGGGTAATTTTATTTGTGCGACAACGGATACACCATATTTCCAAATTGGTGAGAGTAAATATGGTAAACCCATTTTAGATCGTGCACTACACTATACAATGCCTTTAAGTGAAGGCTTACGTTGCACATTAATTTCTTTTGATTCGACGTTACGTTCGAACGTTTCGGTGGGTTTGCCTTTAGATGCGTTGGTTTATCATAGAGATAGTTTTAAAAGCCCTGCTGCCAAGCGTATCAATGAGGAAGACCCTTATTTTACTCAGATCAGTAAACAGTGGTCAGAAACCTTGCGCCGTGGTCTACAAGAGTTGCCTGAACCAACAAAAGATTATGGCGTATAAAAGTTTTAAAAATGCCTAATCACCTCATCAAGCATCTTTTTTATAAAGGATTTTTATATTAAGATGTAAGTTTTTTGCTTATAAAATGATCTAATGCTATAGATTGAGGCTTAGATGTGATCAGAATCGCCAAGATCAGCATATACAGAAGGTCGTGAACATAAAAGAACCAACTGAGCCAGCTGATGGAATCTAGATTGGGCGGAATCGTGTGAATTCCAACCGTGTAGAGTGCAGTAAGACAAATGATAAATAATAAAATACTACTGATTTGTGTAAATAATCCAATAATCAGCAAGAAGCCAGCTAGCATTTCCGTGGCTGAAACAAAGCTGCTCATCAGCTCAGGAAATGGTATGCCAGCATCAATAATGGTTTCTAGCATAATTAATTTATTTTTCTCAACAAAAAGTTTATTGAAACCTGTTGTGAAGAAGAAAATGCCGAGTGAAATTCGTGCCAGAAAAAGAACAAATTGCTGTATCGGCATTTTATAAAGTGGATTGTCGTAGATGAGTTTCAACATTTTTTCAGTTAAATCGTCAAAACTGTATTAAAGATAAAACAAAAAAAGCGCACAAGTATTGTTTAGTTACTTGTATGTTCGTCGTGATGGTCTTTGTGTTAAACGACACAGCAGTTCATATCCAATGGTAGCGTTGGCATCTGCTACATCATCAACTAAACGTGTTTTCCCCCAAAGCTCAACCTGAGTTCCTATTTCGGCTTCAATATCTGTTACATCAATGGCAATCATATCCATACTGACACGACCAATAACAGGTACAAGTTGATCGCGTATCGCAACGCAGTTTGGCTTTTGATAAACACGTGGGTAACCATCGCCATACCCAACTGAGACGATGGCGATATTCATATTTTTTGCTGCAGTGAAACTTGAACCATAACCGACATGCTCACCTTGTTGAATATGATTTAATGCAATGATTTCCGCACTAAAGGTCATGACAGGTTTTAAATCAAGTTTATGAACATCTTGATCTGCAAAGGGGGTAGCACCATAAAGCATGATTCCCGGACGGACAAAATCGAAATGTAATTCAGGGTATTTGAAAATCGCCGCGGAATTACAACAAGAAGCCATGATCGGTTCACAAGCCTGTTTTACTTGTAAGAACTGAGCTATTTGTTGTTCGTTTAAAGCGTGGTCTGCATCTGCGTTGGCGAAGTGCATGGCCAATACACAGGTGAAACCTTCCGCCTTTAAACGATTGATCACATCAATAATTTCAGAGCTTTTAAAACCTAAACGATTCATGCCGCTATTTAATTTTATCCAAACTTTTAAGCCAAGTGCGTTATAAGTATTTTTATGTGCAATCAGCCATTCGACTTGTTGGATACGGTGAACGATGCATTCAAGTTGATATTGAATTACATCTACCATTTCATCTGCTGAAAAAATTCCTTCAATTAATGTAATCGGTTGTGTATATCCAAGTTGCCTGATCTCAATGGCTTCTTCTAAGCAGGCGACACCAAAGGCATCTGTGCTCTCTAAGGCGGCTAAGCAATCTTTGATTCCATGTCCATAAGCATTGGCTTTAACCATGCTTACAATTTTTGAATGTGGAGCAAGTTGTTTGACACGGTTTAAATTATATTGCAGCGCAGAACTGTCAATATAAACTGTTGCTTGGCGCACCCTGATTTCTCCTTTGGGACGACTTGGAAAAGTATATAAAGCAGGTATTAAATCAAGTATTATTCATCGTTATCATATTGCGCATAGAATTCTGGTGAAAGATTACTAAACCGCGTGTATTGACCTTCAAACGCTAAACGGACAGAACCAATCGGGCCATTACGCTGTTTCCCGATAATAATCTCAGCAGTTCCAGCTTCTTTAGACTCTTTGTTATAGACTTCATCACGATAAATAAACATGATTAAGTCAGCATCCTGCTCGATGGCGCCTGATTCACGTAAGTCAGACATAACAGGGCGTTTGTTTGGTCGGTTCTCCAAACTACGGTTAAGCTGTGATAGTGCAATCACAGGGCATTGCATTTCTTTTGCTAATGCTTTCAGGCTTCGAGAAATTTCAGAAATCTCGCCGACACGGTTATCTCCCATGCCTGGGACTTTCATTAACTGTAAATAGTCGACCATGATACAGCCAATTTTGCCATCATGCATTTTGGCGATACGTCGTGCACGTGCTCTTAGTTCCGTTGGTGGCAAGGCAGAGGAGTCATCAATATACAGTTGCATTTGTTGTAATTGCAAAATTGTACCTGTGACTTTAGTCCATTCATCTGCATCAAGATTACCTGATCGCAAGTGCCCTTGATGGACTTTCCCCATCGCGGAAATCAAACGCATAGCGATCGAGTCTGCTGGCATTTCCATGGAAAAAACCAGTGCAGGCAATCGATTGTATTGCAGAACGCTTTCAACTAAGTTCATGGCAAATGTGGTTTTACCCATAGAGGGACGCGCTGCAACAATAATCAAATCTCCAGCTTGCATTCCCGAGGTTTTATTATCGAGTTCAAGGAAGCCAGTGGTTAAGCCTGTGATACTCCCTTCTAATTTAGAAAGTTCATCAAGTTTTGTAATTACATCAGCAGTGACTGAGCTGATCGATTTAGGCCCTGAATCTTTTTTATTATTATTGTGCTGTTCAGCCAGTGAGAAAATTTGGGTTTCAGCGAGGTCGAGGATTTCGCTAACTGGACGACCTTTCGTATCATAAGCATTTTGTAGAATATCCGTACTTACTTTGATCATTGTACGTAAGGTAGAAAATTCTTTGATTTTATTGGCATAAGTTTCAAGATTATAAAAACTTGAAGGCGAATCAGCCATCAATTGCATTAAATATTCTTCGCCACCAATTGCATCGAGTAGATTTTGTTTAAGTAACCAATCATTAACTAGAACTGCATCATAAGGTGAGTTTTCTTGGGCAAGTTTCTCAATTGCGCGATAGATATATTTATGTCGTGTTGCGTAAAAATCATTTTCTTTGAGCATGTCACTGACTTGTTCAAATGATTCAGCAACCGTCATCAATGCAGCAAGTACAGCTTGCTCAATGGCAAGATTGTGGGGAGGGGTACGGAATTCCTTTAGTTGACCTGAGTCACTCATTTTACTCTCTGTCTTTGGAGGATTTTTTGTAAAATTGGCATTCGCCTGTGACATAACAAGACCTAATAAAAAGATGAAACAGTAACAATTGACTATCTTAATCCAAATGAATCACATCAAGTGAACTTAATTTAGAAAAATTGTTTAATTGGTGAAAAAGTGTAGTTTAAGTTCTAGATTCGATTTGAAGCTCCCCATTGGCACATCATGTCTAAAAGTGGAATCAAGGAGAGTCCACGTTCTGACAGACTGTATTCAACTTTGGGCGGGATTTGAGGATATTCATTACGAATAATAAGCTGATCTCTTTCCATTTCTTTCAAGGTCAGACTTAAGGTCTTGAATGAAATATTGCCAATCGAGCGCTTTAATTCGTTGAACCGCATGATGGACTTATGTTGATAAAGCCAATACATAATAATCATTTTATATTTTCCACTGATCAGTAAAAGCGTATATCCAAAATCAGTTTGTTCTAAGTCGATATGTGGGGGTGCGCAAATTTCCATAATTTTCTTCTGACACTAACTTTTGGTCTAGTATATAACCATAATTACCGTACTTAAATTATTTGTAGCGTAGATTTATAATCAATTCCATACCTTTTACTGAACGATTCATGAGTTTGATGGAGTTTGTTGGAATGAAAAAAACGCTAGTGATTATTGCTCACCCTGATATTGATAATTCCGTCATTAATAAACGTTGGATGGAAGAGTTACAACAATATCCAGATGAGTTCACTGTACATGAGCTTTATAAAAGTTACCCCGATGGTCGTATTGATGTAATAAAAGAGCAGGCATTGGTTGAAGCGCATCAAGATTTGGTCTTCCAATTCCCGATTTATTGGTTTAACTGCCCTCCATTATTAAAACAGTGGTTGGATGATGTGCTCACCTATGGCTGGGCTTATGGGTCTACAGGTAATCAGTTAAAAGATAAAAAAATAACGCTTGCCGTGTCAGCAGGTATTAAAGAGAAAGACTATTCAGGAGATGGGCGATACCAGTTCAGCCTCAAAGAATTATGTTCGCCTTTTGAGCTTACAGCACGTTATGTAAAGGCTGACTATCAAGCCACGTATGTGTTTTATGGAATGGACACTAATCCAGAGGAAGGGGAGGTTCAGCCTACCAAAAATGATATTGAACAAAGTGCAGTAAATTATGTGAAATATTTATTGGAAATGCGCTAAAAATATTTTTAATCATTAACTTTTTTATTACATGATGATTAGGCAAAAAAAAGAGCATGTAAAACATGCTCTTTTTTTTGCAGAAATTACTCAGATACGATAGTAACGAGAACTTCAGCAACAACATCATGATGCAATTGAATTGCGACGTTGAATTCACCAGTGTGACGAAGCGCACCGTTTGGTAAACGAACTTCTGCACGGTCTACAACTAGACCAGCATTCGTTAAAGCATCAGCAATATCACGAGTACCGATAGAACCGAAAAGTTTACCTTCATCACCAGCTTTAGCAGTGATAACGATATTAACTTCGTTCAATTGTTCAGCACGTGCATTTGCAGAAGCTAAAATGTCAGCTTCTTGTTTCTCAAGTTCAGCACGACGTGCTTCAAAAGCAGAAGTATTTGCTTCAGTAGCAGCTACTGCTTTACCTTGAGGAATCAAGAAGTTACGACCATAACCAGCTTTCACTGATACTTTGTCGCCTAATTTACCAAGATTTTTAATGCGTTGTAATAAGATAACGTCCACAGCTCACCTCACTTACTTATGGTTGTCAGTGTACGGAATCAAAGACAAATAGCGAGCTTGTTTAATAGCTAATGCTAATTGACGTTGATAACGAGCTTTAGTACCTGTAATACGGCTAGGAACAATCTTGCCGTTTTCAGTAATGTACTGTTTTAAAGTGTCGATATCTTTATAGTCGATGTACGCAACTTTCTCAGCTGTAAAGCGGCAGAACTTGCGACGACGGTAAAAACGTGCCATTGAGGTTCTCCTTATTCAGCTTCTTGAGTGACGTGTTGTGCTTCTTCACGTTGAGCTTTACGCGCACGTTTTTCTTCAGCACTTTTCGCAAGTAAAGATTCTTCAGTAATTGCGTGTTCACGACGAATAATGATGTTACGAATAATTGCGTCGTTATAACGGAACAATTCTTCTAATTCATCAAGAGTCGTTTGACCACATTCAACATTCATAAGAATGTAGTGCGCTTTATGAATTTTGTTAATCGGGTAAGCCAATTGACGGCGGCCCCAATCTTCTAAACGGTGAATTTGACCTTCAGCTTCTTTGATCTGAGAGATATAGCGTTCTACCATACCTACAACTTGATCGCTTTGATCTGGGTGTACTAAAAGTACGATTTCGTAATGACGCATTGTCAGCTCCTTACGGTTTAAACAGCCCCTAACAACAATGTTAGAAGCAAGGAGTCATAACTTAAAAAGTTAAGTCGCAAATTGCGAAGCTGCGATTTTAGACAGGTTTAGTTGAAATCGCAAGCGATATTCGCCGTTTGGCGTGAAGTAAGCCAGTAAAGCCTAGATATGCGAATAAAAAGATAGAGATCAGCTCTATCTTTTTAAAAAATTGGGAGGAAAGGTGCAGGGCTGTTGAAAGTAAAACTAAAACTTAAACTAATCACAGTAATTAAAATCACTGAAAATAGGAAGAAGCGTTTTGCCCAAAGCTGATCGTTCTCAGCTTTAAACCCTAAAATACCAATGTAGAGCCAGTACGCGCAAAGTGCATTACAGATCACCAGAAAAATAACATCGGTGTATCCATAGACATACAGCGCATTCATCGCCAGTGTAAATAAAACCACATAAATAAGTGATTCTATTTTCGTTCGAAGAATAGAACGGGCTACAGGTAAAATAGGAACTCCTGCGTTTTTGTAATCGTCAAAGCGATAGATTGCGATTGCCCATGAGTGTGGCATTTGCCATAAGGCGTATGCGACAAAAATCAAAAGAGCAGCCATATCGAATTGATGACTAACAGCCGTATAACCAATAACAGGAGGACTCGCTCCAGAAATACTACCAATCACGGTTTGATGGATTGTGGTACGTTTCGTCCACAAACTATAAAAACCGACATAGACCACAAAACCAAGAACTGCGAATAAAAATGCATAAGCATTGACATAGAACCAGAGAATGCTAAAGCCAATCAGACCAAGTACCAATGCATAAAGTAATGCAATGGGAGAGGAGATTGTTTTTTTAACAAGTGCACGGTTCATGGTGCGTTGCATTTTTTGATCGATGTCTTGATCAATTACATTATTCACAACACAACCAGAAGCAACAACGAATGTTGTCCCGATTAAGGTCAATAATAATAACAAGAGGTCTATAGCGCCTTGGGCGGCTAGAAAAAAGCCGCCCAAGGTGGTAATGAAATTACCGAAGAGAATTCCTGGCTTAGTCAGGAATAAGTATTTTTTCAGCATGACAATCAGTTTAGATCATCATGTTGTAATGTAGATAATTCATAATCCACACAGAGCCGACTAAAAGTACAGCAATACATAAAATTGTGTAGATAAATGCAATAAGATTCCAACGTTGATCAGATGATGTATTCATGTGTAAGAAATACACTAGTTGTACAAGTACCTGAGCCACGGCAGTAATTGCAATCACTGTAACTAAAACACCACGACTGAAACCACCAGCCATCACCATTCCAAAAGGAATGATGGTGAGCAGGACAGAAAGGATAAAACCAATCGTGTATTGTTTTACATTACCGTGTGATGCGCCAGCAGCATTATGATCATGACTACTCATTAGAGAACTCCCAGTAAGTAAACGACGCTGAATACACAGATCCAAACGATGTCAAGGAAGTGCCAGAACAAGCTTAAGCAAGCAAGACGACGTGTATTCGGTAGTGTCAAACCGTTCTTCTTGATTTGATACATGAGTACGATCATCCACACTAAACCAGAAGTTACGTGGATACCGTGTGTACCAACCAAAGTAAAGAACGCTGAAAGGAATGCACTATGAGTTGGACCATGACCTGCATGAACCAAGTGATTGAACTCATAGATTTCCATACCGATGAACGTTGCACCAAAAATGAATGTAATAATTAGCCACAATAGGACTTGATTAACATTCTTTTTATAAGATGCAAGCACTGCAAAGCCAAATGTCACAGATGAAATAAGGAGTGCAAAGGTTTCAGCTAATACAAATCCCAAAGAATCATGGAATAAGTCGTATGCACTAGGTGTACCTGGTGGAATATGACTGCTTAATACAGCAAATGCGATGAAGAGTGATCCGAAAAGGATCAAGTCACTCATCAAATATGTCCAGAAACCAAAGACCGTTAAGTCTGTATCATCATGTTCGTGATGACCGTCATGTCCGTGGTTATCGTGATGAAGTACTTCAGCCATATCCTTAGTCCTTCTTCAAGTGTTTTTCGAGTAACGCATAGCGTTCATTCTCAATACGTTCTACCTCAGCAGCAGGAACATAGTAATCTACATTCTTGGTGAATGAGCTTACGATGAAGCTGATAATAGCAGCGACGAATGAAACGACAGCAAGCCACCAAATATGCCAGATGAGAGCAAAACCAAGAGTGGTAATGAACATCGCAATGACGAAACCAGCAGCACGATTTGTCGGCATGTGGATATCTTCATATTTGGTATTGCGAGCGTAAGCTACACCATTTTCTTTGTCTGTCCAGAAGCGGTCGATACCATCAGCAGCAGGAACATGCGCAAAGTTATAAAATGGAGCTGGAGACGAAGTTGCCCATTCTAACGTACGGCTATCCCATGGGTCGCCAGTGTAGTCCATATTGTCTTTGCGTTGTAAGAAGCCAACGATGATTTGCATTAAGAAACATGCAATACCGATTGCAATCAAAACAGCACCAAACAATGCAATCGCTAAGTATGGATCCCATTCAGGGTTGTCATATGTATTCAAACGACGTGTCATACCCATGAAACCAAGGATATAAAGTGGCATGAATGCAAAATAGAAACCGATGAACCAGAACCAGAATGATGCTTTACCCCATGCTTCATTGAGCTTCCAACCAAACATTTTCGGCCAGTAGAAAATGATGCCGGCAAACATACCAAACACCACACCACCGATAATCACGTTATGGAAGTGAGCAATCAAGAATAATGAGTTGTGTACAAGGAAGTCCGCAGGTGGAACAGCCATAAGTACGCCAGTCAAACCACCGATACCGAAAGTTACGAGGAAGCCAAGCGTCCATAACATTGGTGTCGTGAAGGTGATACGACCTTTATACATGGTGAATAACCAAGAGAAGATCTTCACACCTGTAGGAATCGCAATAACCATGGTCATGATACCGAAGAACGCATTCACGTTCGCACCAGCACCCATGGTAAAGAAGTGGTGAAGCCATACAACAAACGCCAATACAGTAATCGCGATCGTTGCATACACCATAGATTTATAACCGAACAACGCTTTACGAGAGAAGGTTGCTACGATTTCTGAGTATAGACCAAAGGCTGGTAATACTAAGATATATACTTCAGGGTGACCCCAAGTCCAAATCAAGTTCACATAAAGCATTGGACTACCGCCAAGCTCATTTGTGAAGAAGTGGAAACCGAAGTAGCGGTCTAGCGTAAGCATTGCAAGAGTACCTGTTAATACAGGGAACGATGCAATGATTAATACGGCCGTACAAAGTGAAGTCCAAGTAAAAATCGGCATGTCCATTAGTTTCATGCCTGGTGCACGCATCTTAATGATGGTAACAAAGAAGTTAACACCTGTTAAAAGCGTACCGAGACCAGAAACCTGAAGTGCCCAAATATAATAATCAACACCAACACCAGGTGAATACTCAATACCCGATAGAGGAGGATAAGCCATCCAACCTGTTGCTGCGAACTCACCAAGTGCAAGAGATGCCATCATTAAACCAGCAGCACCGGCGAATAACCAGAAGCTTAAAGAGTTTAGTAATGGGAAAGCCACGTCACGTGCACCAATTTGCAGTGGAACGGCGATGTTCATCATACCTACAACAAGGCCCATTGCTACGAAGAAGATCATGATTACGCCATGCGCAGTGAAAATCTGATCGTAGTGTTCTGGGTGTAAATAACCTTCACCGCCACCTTTGGCGAGGAAAAGTTGTAAACGCATCATGATTGCATCAGCAAAACCACGCAGAAGCATGACCACTGATACGAGGATATACATGATACCAATTTTTTTATGGTCTACAGACGTGAACCATTCGTTCCACAAGTAGCCCCATTTTTTGAAATAAGTAATACCTGCAAGAAGTGCGATACCACCTAAAACCATTAATGCAATAGTCACCAACACGATTGGATCGTGTGGAATTGCATCCAACCCTAACTTTCCAAACATGTCTTATTCCTCTGTAGAAGCTGTCGCATGTTCAACATCAGTGGTGTGGTCAGCAGAAGAAGCTGAGTGATCTGCACCATGATAGTTGCTCATGTATTGATTGATTACAGATTCGAACAATTTAGGCTCAACCGAAGAGTAATAAGTCACTGGATGTGGGGCAGTAGGATATGATTTCATTTCCTCAGCCGCTTGTTTCTCTTCTGGTGTTTTTGCTTTGGCGATTAGAACTTCGATCTGATGTTTAGAACGGTTACCATCACGTAAAGTTGCTAATTCAGCTTGGTCAAGTGTACCTTTTTGAATTGCTTCAGCATTGATACTTGTACCATTACCAGCTTTTACCGCTTCAACCCACTGTGCAAATTCTGCGTCAGTAACACCATGCGCCATGAAACGCATTTGTGAAAAGCCATAACCAGAATAGTTTGCAGAAATACCACGGAAGATACCTGGCTCATCTGCCAATAAGTGAAGATGAGTTTGCATACCTGCCATCGCATAAATTTGACCGCCTAACTGTGGAATGAAGAATGAGTTCATTGTGAAGTTAGAGGTGATTTTAAAGCTGAGTGGCGTTTTTACTGGGAAGCGTATTTCATTTACCGTACCAATATTTTGCTCAGGATAGATAAATACCCATTTGAACTGTTCAGCAATTGCTTGAATCGTTAATGGTGCTTTATCTGATTCTAATGGACGGTAAGGGTCATACTTGTGGGAACCCCACCAAGTTAACCAAGCTAAAATACCAATAATAATGACTGGAACACCCCAAACAACGATCTCAATTGTCGTAGAGTGTGCCCAAGTAGGTTTATAGTCTGCATCTTTATTTGACGCGCGATATTTCCAACCAAACCATAATGCCATAATGATTGATGGGATGACCACCAATAGCATTAGATAGATCGCAGTCATCATCAGGCTACCTTGACCCTGACCAACTGGACCTTTACTGTTTAGAAGTACCATATCACCACCACACCCAGTTAAGAGTGCAGCAAGCGTTGATAAAGACAATACAGCTAAAATCGTTTGTCTCATTTTACAACCTCGGTGAAGAGTCCCATTCCCTAATTAAATTATGGGATAGCGAATAAAGTGTCGCATGTTTGCTAAGAATTTCTTTTAATAAACGCTTAACAAACATGCGACACCGCTACGTTGTTGGGCATTATGCCTCATATTGAAAAACTAAGCTACTGATAAAGTGGTGTGAAATGCTTGTTTTAAAACCCGATTTATTTTGTAGGGATTGTTATTTCGCGGTATGCTTTTTCTATAAATATCAGCTTAATATAAAGAAAAGAGGATTTAATCCTCTTTTCTTTATTGATTTGTAATTATTGCTTAATCACTTTGGTTTTAGCGAATTTATCATGTAGAGTTTGGCGGTTTTTGCCAAGTGCAAATGCATAATCAATAATGGTGATAATAGGAATTAACAGGAAGTTTAAAATAATAAATAAAACGCTACGCAGCCAAAAAGAGCGAATTAAACTCACTTGATTATTGTTTTCAACATCAACAATTTTAATTCGAGTGAGTTTTTTGCCGATACTCTGACCTGATTTGGCAATAAAATAAGCTTGAATCATAAGCATGACCACGAGATAGATCATGATGCTCTGCCATGCTTCAACTGGAATAAGTTGAAATAATTGTTGTTGCAGTTCAGCGGCTTTGGAAGACGCGAATTCAGTTGCCTGCATTTGTGTCTGCAACTCAACCAGCTGTTGAAGTTGTTCATCATTGAAATAAAATGATGGAATTGCCAAGGCTGGTAGCCACAACATGAGATCAACCGCTTTGGCTAATGCACGAGAACCAATAGATGCTAGTTCGACATTGTTTTCTTGAGTAGGCGCTTTAGTTTGATACTGTTGAGTAGGAGATATTGTTTCAGTTCGAATTGGCGATGGAAATGGAGTTGATGTATGACCAATTGGTTCATACACAAGTTTTCCTTGGGTTAATTCACCAAGCGTTTTCCATTCTGCCATCCCTTCATGCCATGCAAGATCAGTAAGAAGAACTTGTTGACTAGCAAGCATTTGGTTGATTTGTTCTAAGGTATAGGGACCAGCTTGCTGATTATTACGAGCCAAGTAAATTTGCATATATTCTAAATCTCTATCACAAATGATGAAAAAAGACCCCACCAGTGGGGTCTTTTACAATAGTGGTTAAGCTTGCTTAATTTTTTCTTCAGCCAAGAAGAACCAAGTATCAAGCACTGAATCAGGGTTAAGTGAAACAGACTCAATGCCTTGTTCCATGAGCCATTTTGCAAGATCAGGGTGGTCGGAAGGACCTTGACCACAAATACCTACGTATTTTCCTGCTTTACGGCAAGCATGAATCGCCATAGAAAGTAGGGCTTTTACTGCTGGATCACGTTCATCAAACAAATGAGACACGATGCCAGAGTCACGGTCTAGACCTAATGTTAATTGAGTTAAGTCGTTTGAACCGATTGAGAAACCATCGAAGTGCTCAAGGAATTGTTCAGCCAATAAAGCATTGGTTGGTAATTCACACATCATGATGACTTTCAAGCCATTTTCGCCACGTTTCAAACCATTTTGCGCAAGCAGTTCGATGACACGTTTTGCTTCAGAAACAGTACGAACGAATGGAATCATGATTTGAACGTTGGTTAAGCCCATTTCATCACGTACTTTTTTCAAGGCACGGCATTCAAGCTCAAAACAATCACGGAAGTTGTCGGAAACATAACGACTTGCACCACGGAAGCCCAACATTGGGTTTTCTTCTTCTGGTTCGTATAACTTACCACCGATTAAGTTTGCATATTCATTTGATTTGAAGTCAGACATACGAACGATGACTGGCTTTCCTGCAAATGCAGCAGCAAGTGTCGAAATACCTTCAACTAACTTCTCAACATAAAACTCGATTGGAGAGGTATAACCTGCAGTACGTGTTAGAACAGCGGCACGTGTTTCACGTGGTAAGCTTTCGATATTGAGTAAAGCTTTTGGATGCACGCCGATCATACGGTTGATGATGAACTCCAGACGAGCAAGCCCAATTCCTTCGTTTGGAATTTGAGCAAAGTCAAACGCTCGGTCAGGGTTACCGACGTTCATCATAATTTTGAATGGAAGCTGAGGCATTGAGTGAATCGAGTTGCGTTGAACTTCGAAGTCTAATGCACCTTCATAGATAAAGCCTGTATCGCCTTCAGCACAAGAAACAGTGACTTCCTGACCATCAGTAAGAACTTCTGTTGCATTACCACAACCTACAATTGCAGGAACACCGAGTTCACGAGCAATAATTGCTGCGTGGCAAGTACGGCCACCACGATTGGTTACAATCGCAGCAGCACGCTTCATGACAGGTTCCCAATCTGGATCGGTCATATCAGAGACAAGAACATCACCGTCTTGAACTTTGTCCATTTCTTTAATCGAGGTAACAACACGAACTTTACCAGAACCAATACGCTGACCGATTGAACGACCTTCACAAATTACTGTGCCGCGTTGTTTGAGTAGATAACGTTCCATTGTACCGACATTTTGACGGCTTTTTACCGTTTCTGGACGTGCTTGAACGATATAGATTTGACCATCATCACCGTCTTTAGCCCATTCGATGTCCATTGGCGAACCATAATGTTCTTCAATGATTAGCGCTTGTTTGGCTAATTCATGTAATTCATGATCATTTAACGCAAATTGTTGACGTTCTGGTTTTTCGACATCAACAACAACAACTGATTTACCCGCAGAACCTTCTTCACCATAAATCATTTTTTGGTGTTTAGAACCGAGGTTGCGGCGTAAAACAGAGTGTTTGCCATTATTTAATAGCGGTTTAGATAAATAGAATTCGTCAGGGTTTACTGCGCCTTGTACGACCATTTCACCCAAACCATAAGACGCGGTAATAAACACCACATCACGGAAACCTGATTCAGTGTCTAGGGTAAACATAACACCAGCAGCACCAGTTTCAGAGCGAACCATACGTTGTACGCCAGCAGAAAGGGCAACGACACTATGCTCAAAACCTTGGTGTACACGATAAGCGATTGCGCGGTCATTATACAGGGAAGCAAAAACTTCTTTAATCGCAATAAGAACGTTATCAATACCGCGAATATTTAAGAAAGTTTCTTGTTGACCTGCAAATGAAGCGTCTGGGAGATCTTCAGCAGTAGCAGATGAACGTACAGCAACAGCGATGTCTGGATTACCGTTTGAAAGTGCAGCAAAAGCGTCACGAATTTCTTGTTCTAGTGCGGAAGTGAGCGGAGTATCAACAATCCATTTACGGATTTTTGCACCAGTTTCGACAAGTGCATTTACATCATCAACATTGAGTTGAGCCAATTCAGCCTGAATTCGAGCGTTTAAACCGCTTTGATCTAAGAACTCACGATAGGCAGCAGCAGTCGTTGCAAAACCCCCTGGTACCGATACACCAGCATTGGATAAATGGCTGATCATTTCACCTAGAGATGAGTTTTTCCCACCTACGAGTTCTACATCGTGTTTCCCTAGTTTTTCCAGACCGATTACGCGCGCTTCCAAAGTATTTACTCCACTTTTTTTGCAGGATGAATGACCATCATTGGTATGAAATTATACGAAAGTGCTTAGAATTAGTATTTTACTAAGCGACAGTCATGTTAGATGAGTTTACTATAAAGATTATAGAGCACTAAGACAAATGTTTAAGGAGAATTTTGATGCCCGAAAGTAAACAAATTAAACGGAGCGTATTTTTTATTTCAGATGGGACGGCAATCACCGCAGAAACCCTTGGACATTCACTACTTGCGCAATTTCCAAACGTAGATTTTGACATTCATATTATGCCTTATATCACCACTGAAGAAGCGGCAATGAATGTGGTTGTGGAAATCAATGCCTGTCAAAAACGTGATGGTTCTTTACCTTTGGTTTTTGATACTTTGGTTGATCCCAATGCCCGTGAAATTATCAATACAGCTAAAGCCGTAAATTTGGATGTATTTGAAGGCTTAATTAGTAAACTTGAACAAGAGCTGGGTATTCCACCAACGACATTGGTTGGACAAACGCATGCAGTAACAGATTCAGAGTCATATAAGGCGCGTATTGATGCGGTGCATTTTGCACTGGACAATGATGATGGTGCGCGAACACGTCATTATGATAAAGCTGATTTAATTTTAGTGGGTGTTTCACGCTCTGGCAAAACCCCAACGTCGATTTATTTGTCGCTACAATTCGGGATTCGGGTTGCAAACTACCCTTTAACTGAAGAAGATCTGGACGATAACCGTCTACCAACGGTCTTGAAAGCACATAAAAATAAGCTCTTTGGTCTAATGATTGATGCTGAGCGTTTAGTTGCAATTCGGAGTGAGCGAAAAGCCAATAGTCGTTATGCAAGTTTTAGTCAGTGTCAAATGGAATTGCGTGCGATTGAAGGTATCTATATTTCAGAAGGGATTAAATACTTAAATGTCACTGAAATGTCGATTGAAGAAATCTCAACGCGTATTTTGCAGTCGACAGGTTTAAAACGTCGTATTGGTTAATCAAATAGGGCTGCCTAAACACTGCTGGATAGGTGGCCTTTGATTGCAATTTTCTTCTAAATTATGGTGCTAATTTTGTAATAAATATTTAATTAAAAATAAACAATTGATGTTGAATGATAAAATCTAATTAATAAAAAATACTGTCATGATGTTAAATTATATACGTTTATGCTAAAATATTGTGATACAAATCTCACTTTTGCTATAATTGATGGTATGTGGTTTTTATTGCAACTGAACATCTTGAAATAAAGAATTCTGTTTGAAAGTAAAGCCTGTAAAGTTACTTAAAAGCATGTGAATTCTCGGCTTTAACTTTTCAATCAAACCATCAAATGAACGAAGTCCAGCAAAACGTTTTCAATAGTATACCGAGTCTAGTCTGGTTGCTTTCAGATCAGGGGAACGCTTATTTTTTCAATAGCGTCAGCCAAGAATATATCGGTTTAAATGAATTAGAGAAGTTCAATAAAAATTGGATGGATTTGATCCATTCAGACGATATTTCTGTCTTTCAAAGCGAATGGCTACAAGCATTCTCATATAAAACTCCTTTTCACGTTGAGTGCCGATTAAGACATCGATCAGGTGCATATCGATGGTTTTTATTGTCTGCAAAACTTGTAGCAGGCAACTCTGAGGATCATGCATATTGGTTTATTAATAGTGTCGATATTCATGAAACCAAGCAGTATCAACAAAATCTGGTGCAATGTATTAATGCGCAAACCAACATGCTTGATAATAGCGTGGATTGCATCAAACTCTTAGATGTGGATGGTTGTTTACTGCATGTAAATAGAACTGGATGTATTGCCTTAAATATTCCAGAAAGCAACCATCGATTTGGGATGAAGTGGACAGAGCTTTTAGCGCCTGAAGTGCGATCAAAGGCAAATTATGCATTAAAGACGGCACTTAAAGGCAAAACCGCTCGTTTTCGTGGCATGAGTGGTCACGGAGAAGATAAGCAATATTGGGACAACTTACTCACGCCGATATTAAATGATAACGGTCAAGTGGTACAGATCCTTTGTCTGTCTCGTGACGTAACCGCCCAAAGACAAACAGAAATTCAACTGCGCATTTCGAGTGAATTGGATGAATTGACTGGATTGTACAATCGTCGTTTCTTTAAACTACAACTTAAACGCGCATTGCAAAAACATAAAAAGAGTGAAAAGTTTCTTGGGTTGATGTTGTTAGATCTAGATTATTTTAAACACGTCAATGATACGCTTGGGCATGCCGCAGGTGATCATTTACTGCGTGTTTTATCGAAGCGAATAGAAAATAATTTACCTGAAAATACTTTTGTTGCGCGTTTAGGTGGTGATGAGTTTGCTATTTTAGTCAATGGAATCGATGCTGAGTTTGATCTTGAAAAAGTTGCAATTGAAGTTAGTCGACAGTTAGATGCACCAATCACGTATGCGGGTAATTTAATTAATGGCAGCATGAGTATTGGCTGTGCGATTTACCCACGAGATGCAAAAGATTCCTTGAATTTAATGAAATGTGCAGATACCGCATTAAATGATTTAAAAGCCACGGGGCGCGGTGGTTTTCGTATGTTTAATCAACAGATGCAGGTTGCTGCGCAAAATATCGCCATTCAATTAACCGAAGCACGTCATATTATTCGTGATGATCTTATGGTTCCGTTCTATCAACCTAAGGTGCGCTTATCTGATGGCAAGGTCGTTGGGTTTGAAGCATTGTTACGTTGGCAAACGGACGATAAGCGTATTCATTCACCTATTAATATTGAACAAGCTTTTCAGGATTATGTGTTAGCTACACGAATTAGTGATGCGATACAAAATAAAGTTTTTAACAATATTGCCATGTGGATTGAGCAAGGATTAGCTGTTGTTCCTGTCTCGATTAATGTAGCGCCTGTTGAATTTCTTAAAGATAATTATGCTGAGCGTTTCTTGTATCGTTTGAACCTGTATAAAATTCCGCATCATTTGGTCGAGATAGAAATCACAGAACACATTTTGGATGATCGTGGTTCTGACTATGTGATTCGGGCATTAAATTTGCTTAAACAGCAAGGCGTTAAGATTGCACTTGATGACTTTGGAACAGGGCATTCATCACTTACAAGATTAAGGGATTATCCTGTGGATTGTTTGAAAATTGACTGCGATTTTATTCGTCAAATGAATAGTGACGAGGCGATTTTAGCAATCGTGCAAGCAATTATTGCTTTAGGGCCAAAGTTATCTTTGGATATCGTTGCTGAAGGTATTGAAAATGCTGAGCAATTAGAGTTGCTTAAACAATTTGGCTGCTCGATCGGGCAAGGTTATTTATTTAGCCGAGCAGTGAATATGCAACAAGCGACCCACATGCTGAAACGTGAAATGCACCTCTATTGATTTACTGAATAAGTGCAAAAAAACAAGGCTTAAATTGAATAAGCCTTGTGCATGGAGTCGAGACATTAATTATTTTTAATATCCATCAATAGACTAAAATTGTCTAAGCGTTTTTGTGTGTCATAAATATCACAAGTGAAAATAAACTCATCTATATCATACTGAGCCGCGATTTTATTTAAGCCAGCTTTAACGGTATCTTGAGAACCAATTTGAGCCATTGCATAAAAGTTTTGAATCGCCAGTTGCTCAGCACCAGTTGCAAGACCTTGTGTGGACTCAATCGGTGGCTTGAGTTTTAAACTGTGACCACGAATCAGATTTAAAATACGCTGATATGAACTGGTTGCTAAATATTGTGCCTCTTCATCTGTTGCTGCGACGACAGTGGGAACACCTATCGAAATATATGGTTTCTCCAAATATTCTGATGCTTGGAAATTCTCGCGATAGATTTCGATGGCTTGACCTAACATTCTTGGTGCAAAGTGCGAAGCAAATGAATAGGGAAGTCCGAGCTTTGCAGCGAGCTGTGCGCTAAACAGACTTGAACCCAATAACCAAACTGGTACATGCGTATTTTGTCCAGGTGTGGCAATAATTCTTTGGTTAGCTTGTGGTGCTTTGAAGTATTGTAAGATTTCCATTACGTCTTGAGGAAATTGATCCTCAGTTTCTTGGCGTCCACGACGTAATGCACGCATAGTGAGCGGATCTGTTCCGGGTGCACGTCCCAATCCAAGTTCAAAACGGTTTGGATAAAGCGTCGCTAATGTCCCAAACTGTTCCGCCACAACCAATGGAGCATGATTGGGAAGCATGATGCCACCTGAACCTAATCGAATATGCTGAGTATTCGCTGCGATGAAACCCAACAGCACTGCCGTTGCAGAACTGGCGATACCATCCATATTGTGATGTTCAGCCAACCAAAATCGTTCGTAGCCTAATTTTTCAGTATGTTGAGCGAGCTCAAGCGCATGACGCAATGAGAACTCAATACTTTTATCGTCTCGAACGGGCGCTAACTCTAAAATAGAAAACTTAATATCTTGCAATGATTTCATCATCGATTCTCATAACCATATATCGATATAATACGATATGTGCTTGAGCCTGTATATCTATTTTATTCGATATAATGTTTCGAAGCTATACATCAAAAAAAGCACCCGAAGGTGCTAAAGAGGTAAAGCATTTTTTTGATTAACGGTTTTTGTACCAACCGCGATGTAGTCCATTGTCGTGACGAGCTTTTTTACGTGAATTATAATGACGACGATCATCATAACGACGGTTGTCATAAGCGCGACGATTATCGGCATCACGATCTTGTCCCACTTTATTGCCTAAGGCTGCACCACCAGCAGCACCAACTGCTGCGCCGATATATCCACCATTGGTACCACCCATGTTATTACCAACAGTATAGCCGCCGACACCACCTAAACCGCCACCAATAGCAGCTTCAGTACGATTACGTTTATTGCTAGATGCTGCAGCTCCACCAGCGCCACCGATTGCAGAACCAATCATTGCGCCTGTATGCCCACCAAGCTCTTTACCCACTGCTGTACCAACCACACTGCCTAAAGCTGATGTTGCAGCAACACGTGTTGTATTATTTGCATGAGCAACAGACATCATAGAAGCGCTTGCTAATAGAATGCTACATAACCAAATATTCGATTTCATGGTGAAACTCCTTGTCCTTTATGTGCTGGACAATATTCTTGATAACTTGAGATAAATGTAACAAGATTTTCGGGTAGAAATATGGAGCGCAACCTCTAGATTGATAGAGTTTCACGAGGGTTTTGTAGGGTTTCTATTACATATGAAGAAATTGTGAATAAATTATAAAATTTCAGAATGATGAGAAAGCAAACAACAGCAGCTGACGCAATCAAGTACAATAGGCTGAGTTTTGATTTAGGGTTTGGTTATGCTGTTGGAAAAAATATTGCAATCTCAGGGTTTTGGTTCACGTAAATATTGCCAACAGTTGATTAAAAATGGTGCTGTATGCATTGAAAACCAAGTATGTGATAATCCAAAACAGAACTTTAATCTTGATCAGCTGCATTTTCAGGTTTTTGGTGAAGACTATTTATATCGAGAACATGTTTATCTTGCATTAAACAAACCGCAAGGTTATGAGTGTTCACATCAAGCAACTCATCATAAAAGTGTATTTAGTTTATTGCCTGAGATACTTATTCATCGTGGTATTCAGTGTGTGGGACGTTTAGATCAAGATACAACGGGTCTTTTATTGTTGACAGATGATGGTCAGTATCTACAGTCACTTACTCATCCACGTAAACATGTACCTAAGGTCTATCATGTGACTACGGCAGATCCAGTAACAACTGAACAAAAACAACAATTAGAGTTGGGCGTGGAACTGCGCAACGAAAAAGGTATTTATGCGGCAACTGAGGTTCAGTTAATCTCAGAAAATCAGCTTTCAATGACCATTCATCAAGGTGTCTATCATCAAGTTAAACGCATGTTAGCGGCCGTGGGTAATAAGGTTGAATCTTTACATCGGCATCAAATCGGATTACTGGAACTTCCTCAGCTCGACGAAGGTGAGTATCTCTATTTAACAGCTTCGCAAAAGCAGTTGAGTCAGAATATTCAATAGCCCCAAATTATTTTAAAAAGCAGTGAAATGTTTTAAATTCATCGTCATGGATAAATCCCATTTTTTCATAGAGCTGATGGGATTGGTAATTATTCTTTTGCGTTTCAAGGCTAATGCGTTGTGCATTTTCATGACGAGCAAACAGGATAGCGGTATCGATCAATTGTTTTGCAGAACCTTGTTTCCGATAAGTCGGCGTAACGTAGACATCATCTAATACATAATAGGTTTCACAAGCAACAGATGAAAAGGCGAGATAAAGTAAAACAAAGCCTGTAAAAATTTCATCTTTAACATGGATAAAAATGACACTGTCTTTGTTGTCAAATCGATGATTTAAAAATTGAAAAGACTGCACAACATCGGATGAAGCACCGTAGAACTGACGATATTCATCAAATAAGACTGCCAATTGATGCAGGTCTTCTTTGGTTGCTCGCTTTACAATCATCCTTAATTCATCCTATAGCTTATCGTTTTATTTGGACTGTCAGGATAGCGAAAAAAATTCAGCTTAAAAATTAAAAACTTGTGTATAAATGCAACATTGTTAAGTTTTGTCACTTTCACCTAAAAGTGCATTGAGCTCTTCAAATAAATCCTCGTGATCATCTTCAATATTCACATCTGATGGATTCTCTGTTGTTGCTGTCACTTTTGATTTCCGCAGTTTGAGCAATTGTTCCATATTGATATTCTGGTTTTCAATTGCAAAAGGAATAGATTTGGTAAGCACCACCTGTTTAAAGAAAAGGCGGACTGCTTGAGCAGGGGAGATACCAAGCTGTTTAAAAACGGCAAAGGCTTGTTTCTTTTCCTGTGAATCAAGTCGAACCTGATAAACTTCTGTTTTTCGCATGAAGGATGAGACCAAATATTTTTAGTTATGGTCATGTATTTTAAACGATCACAATGTAATTTCAATATTTTTGCAGTGAAAAAATAGAATTTTTGTCATTACGTTGTGTTTACAGTGTTAGTTCATGGTTAGAACTAAAGCTCATTTGCATATCTAAAATGGGATCTATGAAGTGAATTGCTTTTGCAAGTAATTGTAAAGGATGACTAAAGTCTTCATCTGCTTTGTGCACAATGGCTGGATAAAATGAATCATTTAGGATTGGAATACCGAGATAATTGAGATGTACACGCAACTGATGTTGTTTACCAGTTTTTGGTTTGAGTAAATATTTTGCGTGTGTTTGGTCGTGATCTAACAATTCGATCAATGTCTCAGTGTTATTGGGTTTATTTGCATTAACTTGCATGGTGTAAAAAGGATCACTTTTCTCTAAATGCAGTTGTATGGTCTGTGGAAATTTGAGTTCAGGACGATAGCCCGCGATGGCGTGATAAGTTTTTTGAACTTTGCGTTCTGCGAACAGTTGTTGATAAATACCACGTGATTCAGCTCGTTTACAGAATAAAACCACACCTGCTGTTTCACGATCAAGCCGATGAATTGGGGTTAAATCGACATAGCCAGTTTGTTGTTTCAATCGAACCAATAATGTCTCTTGAACATATTGACCAGTTGGGCTCATCGTTAAAAAATGCGGTTTGTCCACCACAAGGAGATCATCATTTTCATACAGAATTTCGTGTTGAAAGGGTACGTGGATTTCATACGCCAAAAAACGATAATAAAAAATATGAGTATTAGGCGTATAAGGGCTATTTAATTGTAATATTGAGCCGTCTGCAGCATAAATCAGTTCATCATCAAAGCGTTGTTGCCATTCTTGAGATTGAATATGAGAAAAATGCTGACACAAATACTCAAAAATAGTAGGTGTAGAAATATCATTGGGTAAAAAAACTTTACTGGCACTCACGCCATTGATGAGTGGTGGTGTGAATTCAATGATGGGTTTCATGCAACAATACTAACCTAGAGTGAACGCTGTAAAATAAGCCAGTTTAAAAGCTGTTTATTAGGCTTTAAAGCAGCGCAATGTTATCATAGCCACCATCCCAATTTTGTTTTATTTGCCATGTCATATTCAGTGAAATTTACCTTAAATCATGAACAAGACACTCAACATTTTGCACAAGTGCTTTCTCAATATGTGCATTCAGGCGTTTTTTATTTAATTGGGGATCTTGGTGCAGGTAAAACCACATTCACACGCTATTTTCTCCAACATTTAGGGCATCAGGGTTCGGTCAAAAGTCCAACATATACGTTGGTAGAACCGTATACGATTCAGGGTAAAGAAATTTTCCATTTTGATCTTTATCGCTTAGATGATCCTTATGAGTTGGAGCTGATGGGAATCCGTGATTATTTGGAAGTAGAGGGTGCGTTATTTCTATTTGAGTGGCCATCTAAAGGTGGTGATGAAATTCCTAAAGCGGATGTTGTTGTTGATATCCAAAAATCGGATGATGAATTAACCCGATTTGTAACTTTAACAGTCAACTCAGAATCGTTATTTCAAACCTTGCAGGAACAATTGAATGGTGCATGATTCAACGCGTCGTATTCATACACTCAATGCCGCTTTAGCCAACCAGATTGCTGCTGGTGAGGTGATTGAACGCCCATCCTCAGTGGTGAAAGAGTTGTTAGAAAACTCGATTGATGCGGGTTCAACTGAGCTGATTATTCGTATTGCTCAAGGTGGTTCGACCCTGATCGAAATCATTGATAATGGTAACGGCATTCACGCTGAAGATTTACCATTAGCGGTGATGCGTCATGCCACCAGTAAAATTCAAACAGCTGAAGATTTACATGCCATTGTGAGCTTAGGTTTTCGGGGTGAGGCATTAGCATCTATTGCTGCGGTTTCACGGTTGACATTGACCAGTAGCCAAGATGAAGCTGGGATTGGTTATCAAGTTGAAGTCAATGGCACGGCTTTTGATCACCAACAAGTACAAGCTGTCGCAGCACAAAAAGGCACACATATTCGCGTGCAGGATTTATTTTTTAATGTGCCTGCTCGCCGTAAATTTTTGAAAAAACCAAGCACAGAATTTGGTCATATCGAAGAAATTGTACGCCGTTTGGCCTTAACCCATTTCGATATTCGTTTTGTACTGGAGCATAACGATCATATTCGTTTGAATTTACCGATCGCGGATAGTGGGGAGTTGCGTTACCAACGGGTACAACAATTACTGGGTCAACAATTTATTCAAAATGCCTATTGGATTGATGCCGAAAGTATCAATATGCGATTGTCGGGTTGGTTAGGTCATCCTTCAGATGCCAGAGCGCAGGCCGATATGCAATATGTCTATGTGAATGGTCGTATTGTTAAAGACAAAACCATTTCCCATGCATTGCGTATGGCCTATGAAGGAATTTTGCATGGGCATCAACATTCTTCTTATTTATTGTTTCTAGAAGTAGATCCTGAAAATATTGATGTCAATGTCCATCCAACTAAGCATGAAATCCGTTTTTTGAATCAGCGTGAAGTACATGAGTTCGTACGGCACTATGCCAAAGCAACTTTATCTCAGTTTCAAACCGCCAGTGCAGATTTAGCACAAGCGATGAAAGTGGATGAACTGGTAACTGAGAATGCCCAATACCAGCCGCAGCCTAAGTATCAAGAACAGTTTCCTTTGCATCGCGCAAATCATGCGATTGAGCCAAAGTCGCATGATCAAAATCAAACTGATGTATCGACAGATTTACTTACTGAGTTTAATCAAAGTCGACCTCAGGCAGTGCAATACAATTCATCTCAATCGCAACAACCAAGATATAATGGCTCTACGCAACTGAATAATGCATTAAAGAGCTATTTATCGCCGTTACGTGATGATGCAGAACTGGATTCGGAACAACAAATACCATCTCGAGTAGATGAATTTCCACTGGGTATTGCGATTGCACAATTGCATGGCATTTATGTTTTGGCACAAAATACCGAAGGCTTAATCATTGTTGATATGCACGCTGCACATGAGCGGATTTTGCTGCAACAAATGAAAGCCGCATGGGATAAACCTGAATTTTGGACATCACAACAATTACTGATCCCTAAAATAGTGTCGATTACCCGAATGCAAGCAACACGTATTGACGAGTTGCAATCACAATTGCAACGTTTGGGCTTGGAGGTCGATCAGTATGGTGATGAACAAGTAATTGTTCGTGGCGTACCTGCGATTTTACACAAAGCGAATTTTGAAAAACTTATTCCTGAACTACTCAATGATCTTGATCCAAATGACGAAGCGAGAGGATTGTTGCAAAAGCGTGACGAGCTATTGGCAGGTATGGCGTGTCATGGGGCAGTGCGAGCGCATCGGCAACTGAGTTTGTCCGAGATGAATGCATTGTTACGCCAAATGGAACAAACTGAATTTGCCAGCCAATGTAATCATGGTCGCCCAACCTGGCGCGCATTTCCATTGCATCAATTAGATAAATTATTTGCTCGAGGAGAGTAGTTTTACATGTCAAATCAATTGCCCGTGATTAATTTAATGGGGCCTACCGCAAGTGGTAAAACAGCATTGGCATGTGAGCTATATGAGCGTGGTAATTTCGAGTTAATTTCTGTTGATTCGGCCTTGGTGTATAAAGATATGGATATTGGCACTGCGAAACCGACCAAGGAAGAGCAAGCGCAATATCCACATCATTTGATAGATATTATTACACCGTTAGAGGTGTATTCGGCGGCTCAATTTGTTGAAGATGTTTGTCCTTTAATTGATGATATGCATGCGCGCGGCAAAACACCGATTTTAGTCGGTGGAACCATGCTGTATTTCAAAGCTTTGCTTGAAGGTCTTGCAGATAATCTGCCAAATGCAGATCAGGCAATACGTGATGCGATTGTTGCAAAAGCCGAGGCGGATGGCTGGCAGGCAGTTTACGATGAGCTGGTAGCAGTTGATCCTGTTGCAGGTGAGAAATTTAAAGTATCTGATAAACAAAGAATTATTCGAGCATTAGAGGTCTATCGGATTACAGGTGAGCCCATTACAAAATTACAAGCGCAGCAGCCTAAAAATCAACCCTATCGTTACATATTTCATAACTACGCACTGATGCCTGATCGGTTAGAATTACATCAACGCATTGAGCAAAGATTGAGCAAAATGTGGAGCATTGGTTTTTTAAATGAAGTAGAGGAATTAATTAGAAAATACGATTTAAATGATAATTTACCCTCCATGCGGTCTGTGGGTTATCGTCAAGCTTTAGATTTTTTATTAAAAAGTGACCTAAGTCTCAAAAATAAAGTAGAAATGGAGAACAAAGCGTTATTCGCGACACGGCAACTCGCCAAACGTCAATACACTTGGTTACGTTCTTTGCAAGAAATACACGATTTTAAAACTTACGTGACGATAAAGCAGGCGAAAGAAGACTTGCGAAACTTCTTGGGATAAAGCAAAATTCGCAGGCTGTCTTTTTATAATTTTTAGTTGAAAAATAAAGATAGTTTTTTTGCGCTGATTTAAAAATTTTTGGAGTTAAAAATGTCTAAAGGTCAAACTTTACAAGATCCGTTCTTAAATTCTCTCCGTAAAGAACGTATTCCAGTTTCTATTTTCCTTGTGAACGGTATTAAATTGCAGGGTCATATTGAGTCTTTTGACCAATATGTTGTTTTATTAAAGAATACTGTAAGCCAAATGGTTTATAAGCACGCGATTTCTACAGTCGTTCCTGCACGTAATCCACGTCCAGCTGGTGCTCAAGCTACTGGTGGCTTCCCAGCACAGGCTGGCACTACTGGCGGTTTCGGTGGTGGTCAAGGCGGTGCTGCAGGTGGCTTTGGTGGTCAAGGCGGCGGCTTCGGTGGTCAAGGCGGCGGCTTTGGTGGTCAAGGTGGCTTCGGTGGTCAAGGCGGCGGATTCGGTGGTCAAGGTGGCTTCGGTAGTCAAGGCGGTTTTGGTGGTCAAGGCGGCGGCTTTGGTGGTCAAGGTGGCTTCGGCGGTCAAGGTGGTTTTGACAGCGAAACTAAATTTGAAGATGGTCAAGAAGACGAAAATAATCGTTAATTGATGGATTATCTTTAAAAAAATGCCAGTCTTAAAATAGACTGGCATTTTTGTATGTGATTAAGGGTCTGTTGACATTTCAGCCATGCATTGCGTTATAGGCTAAAACAACGCAAACAAGGCATGAAACGTAGGCAATGGCTACTCCCTTGTCAAGTTTCATAACGGAGTTTGAGGAAGTTTTAGCCATAACCCTTCGGGACAGGGATATTTTTTGCCGTTACTGTGTTATGTCTTGCGCATTTAGAATGACTAAATTTTGCAAAACATGCCTTGTATCGACTAAAAAATATCCACTGTCGCAAGCATCTGTGTAATGTCTACAGCCCCTTATATAAGTTTAAGAATTGCTATGGAAATCATTTTTGCTGCGGCATGTTGTAGCGTCATCGTTTCAATTTTGCTGAAATTTCTTAAAACCAAAGGTTTTGATGTTTTACAAATGATTGCATGGAATTATTTCAGTGCAAGCATTTTATGTTTCTATTGGTTTAAAACCGATATTACCCATATTTCATGGACGCATACACCTTGGTGGTTGATTTTAGTCCTCGCCGTGCTATTGCCTAGTATTTTCTTGTGTTTAGCAAAGTCATTACAATACGCTGGGATTTTAAAGACAGAAATAGCTCAACGCTTAGCTGTGATACTTTCTTTGTTAGCCGCCTATTTTATTTTTGCGGAACAGTTTAGCCAATTAAAATTAATCGGTGTTGTTTTAGGTGTGATTGCGATATTGGCGATTATTTTTGGTCAAGCAACTGAAAACACCAATAAAAGTTTGAATCTAAAATCGGCACTATTTTTATTTTTTGTATGGGCGGGCTACGCTGCGATTGATGTGTTGCTCAAATATAGTAGCAGTCTGGGGTTACAGTTTGCTGTCACGTTAAATTTAACTTTTATCGGCGCATTTATTCTGTCGATCGCTTATCTTGCAGTGACTCAGCCACATTGGCAGCCAAAGAATATTTTCTTGGGTTTAGTTCTGGGTGGACTTAATTTTGCCAATATTGCTTTATATGTTAAAGCACATATGATTTTTAAAGATACACCAGCTATTGTATTTGCAGGGATGAATATTCTTGTGGTGGTACTCGGGGTGTTGAGTGGTGTGGTCTTATTTAAAGAACGCTTAAAAGTTTATACTTGGGTGGGACTGATCTGTGGAATTGTTGCTGTACTGTGTTTAGCCAAAGCTATGATGTAGAAATTGTATATTGTAAAAGCAGGTCTTTTAAAATTTTGATTCAAAGAATTTTAATGAAAGATAGACTTCTTTCATGAACCCCTTGTATCCCTTCACATGAGAGACGCAAAGTGGGTGTACATAATGATGAAAGCAGTCTATGGGGATAATGTGTAGGCAGGCATATAGTTATTACTGAAGATAACTGAGTTTAAAGTTGTATTCTAAGTAAAATATACAATGCGAATGATGATGAGATCGTAGATATGACTGGTAAAAGACTAAGCAAAGATGACCGTAGACAGCAGCTTTTACATGTCGCTCGATCCATTATTCGTACTCAAGGTGTAGAAGCGTTAACCTTGGGTTATTTAGCAGAGCAAGCAGGCATTACCAAACCAATTGCGTATCGGCATTTTAAAGATAAAGAAGGTTTATTAATCGCCATTTATAAAGAATTTAGTGACAAACAAAAACAGGATTTATCCAGCGCATTAGTACAGCATGCGAATAGCTTAGATCAGACCATTTATATTTTTTGTAGTGCGTGTTTGAAATGTCATATTGCCATGGGTCCTGAGGTGGGGTTGGTTGTTGCTGCACTTTCTGGTACTGATATTCTGCAAACTTACCTGCTGCAGTGCCAAAAAGAATTTATTGATATTTTTAAAGAGAGTATTCATCCCTTTATTCGACTCGAAGGTCAAGATGGTGAAGCAATCATTATTGCAATAACAGGACTGATGGAAACAGTTTGTGTGGCTGCAAGTAATAATGTGATTGGGGATGCAGCGGCACAAAAGGTGATGGAAAACTCTATTCTTCTTATACTCCATGATTTTTTAAACAAAGCGGATATTTGACAGAGACTATTGATCACATAAGTTACCAATGGTAACTTATGTGTTATAACATCTCTGGAATAATATTTATGTCGATTTTAGAACAAAACAAAAATGCATTGGTTGTCATTGCTCACCCTGACATGAAGTCGTTGTCGCATCAAATCTCACACCATATCGCGAGGCATTTGACTCAGCAGGGAATGAATGTCGAAATTGCTGACTTGTATGAAGAGGACTTTAAACCAGCTATCACCATTCCTGATCTCAAGGCCTATCGTGGTCAGCAAACATTGGGCAATGATATTTTGTTGGAACAAGCACGTTTTGACCGTGCCGATATCGTTTATTTTGTTTTCCCTATTTATTGGTGGTCTATTCCTGCTGTTTTAAAAGGTTGGTTTGAACGTGTATTTACGCACGGTTGGGCTTTTAAAGTAGATGATCAGGCTGTGTTGACTGGCGAGCTTAAAAAGATACCTATAAAACTGATTGCAACGGGTACGGGAGATCAGGCTGGATATGATAAGCATGGCTATACTCAAGCAATACGCACACAAGTCGTAGAGGGGATTTTTGGTTTTTGTGGAATAGAAGATGTGCAAACATCGATTCTCTATAATTCTGATTTTATTCAGGCTGAAGATCTACAAACATTTTTAAAAGAACTTGATACGACGGTTTTAGATCTAAATCAGCGAAGTGTGAGTTGTTAGATAAATACTTTTAGATAGATCAAGTAAAAAGCGGCTTTAACAAGTACGTACTTGATCTATCTATCGCTAATATTAAGAATTAAACGAGCGCGGTTTTCCGCTACAAATTCGAAAATTATAAACGAGTAAAAATAACTTCCTCTGGAAGTCGTGATTTTGGCAAAACCGCATTGAAATCTTGTTCACTACGATAACCCAAAGCGACGATGACAGAGGCTTTTAAACCTTTTTCGGTTAAACCAAATTCTTGATCAATGGTATTCCGATCAAAACCTTCCATTGGTGTCGCATCAATCCCTTCAAGCCCCGCAGCAAAAAGGAGTTGACCCAGTGCTAAGTAAGTTTGATTTTCCATCCACGCAGAAAGATTTTTTAATTCGTTGCGATAAAACTCAACGTAACCTTGACGTGTATCTCGTTGACCTTGTTTAGCTGCCTCATCTTTAAAGCGACCACTGGCAGCATCTTGTTGAAGTAGCTGTTCTAAATACTCAGGTGAAATATCGGTACGGGTACAAAAGATTAATGTGTGTGAAGAGTTCAATACTTTAGCAGCATTATAAATGTAATTGCCTGTCAGACCAGCTGCAATACGTTGTTTCGCTTCGTCGGTCTCAGCGACAAGGAAATGCCAAGGTTGAATATTTACAGAGGATGGGCTAAAGCGTAAAACTTCTAAGAGTTTTTCGAATTGTTGCTTTGGGATTTTTTTATTTGCATCGTAAGCTTTAGTTGCATAACGTGTTTTTGCAGTAAGGAGTGTATCCATGTTTTTGAATCCAATTAAAACTCGCTTTATTCTACTGGATATATATTTCACTGAAAGTAGCTAAATGTGATTTCTATATAGATTTAAGTCGTATATGAGTGCGTCGTAGCAGTTATTTTTTAGGTAATGAGTGTAAGTATAAATAAGGACAATGATTGATGACTTAAATGTTATCTGATCCTAATATGACCACTGCTTAAAATCTAATTGATAATTTTCTTGCTCGTTGATTTCTAAAATCCAAGCTGAATCTGCGCGCCAGTCACCTAATACAATACGTTGTTTGTTGCCTAATTGATGGATGTTGGGACGGTGTGTATGCCCATGGACTAAAAGATCGACTTTAGTCATCACATTTACTACAGCTTGTGCATTTACATCCATGATGTCATAGCTTTTCAGTTGTTTGGTTTCACTACTTTTTTTGCGGAACCCGTTGGCAAGTTTTTGTCTAAAACTTAATGGTGTGCGCTTTAAAAAACCGAGTAAAACAGGATTGCGAATTATTTTACGGAAACGTTGGTATGCAATATCGTCAGTACATAGGGCATCGCCATGTTCGAGACGAATTTTCATGTGGTTGATTTCGAGGCTATAGACATCAGGTAACAAAATTCCGTCGAATTGATCTAAGAATTTTTGACCTAAAGCGAAATCACGATTACCAACTTGGAAGTAAACCCGATTGCCAACAGAAGTAAATGCTTGCAAGGCACTGATAATTTCATTTAACCACGGTGCAGTATAGTCATCACCGATCCAAGCGTTGAACCAATCACCTAAAATATAGAGCTGGGCATTTTTATTTTGATATTCAATGAGTAAGTCTAAAAACCCTCGAACGAGTCGAGGGTGATCAGGTGACAAATGTAAATCTGAGATAAATAGGTGAGTCACATATTTTTCCTATTTTATAATCCCTCCCAGCCTCCCTTTAATAAAGGGAGGGGTTAGGGGAGATTTTATTCAGAGATAATTTTAGCAGATTCGATCACAACATTCTCTAAAGGAACATCTGCATGATAACCACGGTTACCTGTACGTACGCCTTTGATTGCATCTACAACATCAAGACCTTCTGTAACTTTACCAAATACAGCATAACCCCAGCCTTGAGCTGTTTTACCAGTATGGTTTAAGAAAGAGTTATTTTTAACGTTAATAAAGAATTGAGCAGAAGCAGAGTGAGGTGCTTGAGTACGTGCCATTGCAACAGTACCTTCATCGTTACTTAAGCCGTTGTCAGCTTCGTTTTCGATTGAATCACGCGTTGCTTTTTCTTTAAAGTTTTCATCCATGCCGCCGCCTTGGATCATAAAACCTTCAATCACACGGTGGAAAATTACGCCATCATAGAAACCATCACGTACATATTCTAAGAAATTTGCAACCGTTTTTGGTGCTTTTTCAGCATTAAGCTCAAGAACAATACGGCCTTTATTGGTGTTTAATTCGACTTGAGGAAAACTCATTACATTAATCTCCTAAACATGGGCAAATTGACCATGGGTTTTTGGTTGAGAGAAGCATAAGCAAACTGTAAACTACAAGGCAAGTAAAAAACGTTAAAATCTTTGAGAAAAAGTAAAGATTGCGTTTTTATTCCCTATTTTTTAACTGTAAGAAGTGATTTACACACTATGAAGCCAAATGATGTTGTTTCAGAACTGCCAAAGACCCCGACACCGAATACTCATGCCTCTGTCGATGCAGCGCAGCAAGAACAACAGGCCGGCTTAGATTTTGTACGCCAAGTGATTACTGATGATTTAAGTGATGGACGTACCCAAAAAGTTGTTACTCGTTTTCCACCTGAGCCAAATGGTTATTTGCATATTGGTCATGTAAAAGCGATTTGTTTAAACTTTGGTATCGCTGAAGAGTTTGACGGTTTATGTAATTTGCGTTTTGACGATACCAATCCTGATGCTGAAGAACAAGAATATGTGGATGGCATTGCCAATGATGTGAAATGGCTCGGCTTTAATTGGAATGGTGAGCCACGTTACGCTTCGAGTTATTTTGACCAGCTTTATGCATGGGCGGTGCAATTGATTGAACAGGGTGATGCCTATGTGGATCTGCAAACACCTGAAGAAATTAAGTTAAATCGCGGTAATTTTGTTGAGCCCGGGAAAAACTCGCCGTATCGTGATGCGACTATTGAAGAGAACTTGGCGCGTTTTGAGCAAATGCGTAATGGTGAAATTCATGAGGGCGGTGCTGTATTACGTGCCAAAATCGATATGGCAAGCCCGAATGTGCACATGCGTGATCCGATTCTTTATCGTGTGTTGCATTCAGAGCATCACCAAACGGGTGATAAATGGAAAATGTATCCAATGTATGACTATGCGCATCCATTGTCTGATGCGATTGAAGGCATTACCCATTCACTCTGTACCTTAGAATTTCAAGATCACCGTCCATTTTATGATTGGATCGTTGCAAAGGTTCATTCTCAAGCCGTACCACGTCAGTATGAATCATCGCGTTTAAATATTGATTACACCATCACCTCTAAGCGTAAGCTGCGTAAGCTCGTTGAAGGTGGCCATGTCAATGGTTGGGATGATCCACGTATGCCGACTGTTGTAGGAATGCGTCGTCGAGGTTTTACTGCTGAAGGTTTAAGAGATTTCTGCAAACGAGTGGGTGTTTCAAAAACTGATGGTATTGTTGATGTTGCAATGCTTGAATTCTGTATTCGCCAATCTTTGGAAAATACTGCAGCGCGCGGTATGGCGGTATTGAATCCATTAAAAGTGACATTGACCAATTTGCCAGAAGAATTGGACCTAACCCATGCACGTCATCCAAATGTCGATATGGGTGAACGTATCATTCCTTTAACACGTGAAATTTATATTGATCGTAAAGATTTTGAAGAATTGCCACCGAAAGGCTTCAAGCGTTTAATTCCTGAAGGTGAAGTGCGTTTACGTCATGCCTATGTGATTAAATGTGATGAAGTGATCAAAGATGCCGATGGTGAAGTGATTGAACTTAAATGTTCAATTGATCCAAATACCTTAGGTAAAAACCCTGAAGGGCGTAAAGTTAAAGGGGTAGTGCATTGGGTCTCAGCGAGTAAAGGTATTCCAGCGGAAGTGCGTATTTATGATCGCTTATTTACAGAATCTGATCCTGAAACAGGCGATGATTTCTTGGCAAATCTGAACACAAACTCACTGCAAATCGTACAAGCGGTAGTAGAACCTGCTTTAGCACATGCGAAAGCTGAAGATCGATTCCAATTCGAACGTGAGGGATATTTTGTTGCTGATCAATATGATCATCGTGCAGAGAAACCAGTGTTTAACCGTATTCTTGATTTAAAGGATAGTTTTAAAGTCGAGAAAAAGTAAAAGCCGAGTGAGTTTTCTTTTATTTAAATGATATTTGAAAGCCTGAAATAAAAAAGCCTCTGATCACAGAGGCTTTTTTTAATCTCAACGAATTATTGTTGAGCTTTTTCTTTCACATCAGCAGCTGTAGATTCAACAGCACCTGCAGCATTTGCAGCAGCTTCACGTGCAGCAGCTTCGGTATCTGCAGCAGCTTCAGCAGTAGCAGTCGCGGTGTGATCAGCAGCAGCATCGATTTGATCACCAGCAGTGTCAATAGCTGTTGCAACATCATGACCTGCTTGGTCAGCAGCATGCTCTAAGTGTTCGCCAGTTGTAGCCCCTGTTTCAGGTGCTTTATCTTTATTACAGCCTACAAGAGCAACAGTAGCAGCGAGACCTAAAGCAACAAGTAATTTATTCATTTTCATATTTCCTTTTCATTGTGGCATCCAAAAACAATGGATAGCAAAAATATAAACACAAAGCGGATAGATAATAAAGTTGAATATTTGTTGATAACTTGTAAAAACACGCACTTACATTTGAAAATGTAGATGCGTGCACATGTTCTTAAGCTGTGTTAATTGCCAGAACGAATCATATAATCAAAAGCAGAGAGTGAAGCTTTAGCGCCTTCACCCGTCGCAATGATGATTTGTTTATAAGGCACAGTGGTACAGTCACCCGCAGCAAACACACCTTTAACATTGGT